>NC_018515.1:0-102500 GCF_000231385.2 Desulfosporosinus meridiei DSM 13257
TGGGAAGGGACCGCCGACTTATGTATGGACGCTTACCCCATAGATACTTCACATCAGAAAACTATTCTTTCTAATGTAAAAAAAAGGCCACATTAATGCGGCCTTAAACTGATAATTTCTTCCGACCCTTTAAACGACGGCGCTTTATTACATTTCGCCCCGTTGGCGTACTCATACGGCTTAAAAAACCGTGAACACGCTTATGACGCCGATTCTTCGGTTGGTAGGTTCTCTTCAATTTAACGACACCTCCTTTATTTCAAACGAAAAACATTTCGAAGACAATCAAACTTACTTAGAGATTATACTCTAATAAAATTTAATCTGTCAAGCAAAGGACTTTGACCGTGTGTGGATAACTTGGATCCAAAAAAGGTTATCCACTGTGAATAATTTTTCAAACGGCAAATATTCCTGTTGATAACCCTTGGGAAACTTGATATTATATTTTTACAATACCTGACGACAACAACAAATCGTGTTTAAGGTTATTCACAACACGTAATTTGTTTAAGTTATCCACAAATGTGTATAAGTTTGTGTATAACTTTTTTATTGTCATTATTTTTTTTCATTTTTAGACAAGGGAGGTCCGTCAATGCCACCACAGTCGAACTCACTCCAATTATTGTGGCAGGAAACGCTAGAAAAACTAAAAAACGAACTTTCTAAGCCTAGTTTTGAAACATGGTTGAGTTCTACACGACTTCTTAATATTGATGGAGATACACTTGTCATTAGTGTCCCCAATGAATTCGCAAAAGACTGGTTAGAAAGTCGTTATGCACCAATGATTCGATCATCAGTTCAATCAGTTTTAGGTCATTCTGTCAGTCTGCGCTTTATTTTGTCTACCTCAGAGGATATCTACAGTGATAGTACGACGGCGGGCGATCCTGTTTCTACCGAAATTACTAAACAAAGCGAGCCAGTAGCTAATTCGCTAAATACTAAATATACCTTTGATACATTTGTCATCGGAAACAGTAACCGATTCGCTCATGCGGCCTCACTAGCTGTGGCTGAATCACCCGCAAAATCCTATAATCCACTCTTTATTTATGGTGGTGTGGGTTTAGGGAAAACCCACCTTATGCATGCAATAGGCCATCATGTACTTCAAAGATCTCCCAATACTAAAGTAATTTATGTCTCTAGTGAAAAGTTTACAAACGAATTAATTGATTCCATTAGAGACGAGAACCCTGAAGAATTTCGCAATCACTATCGAAATGTAGACATCCTGCTAATTGATGATATTCAATTTCTAGCAGGTAAAGAACGAACTCAAGAAGAGTTTTTTCATACATTTAATGCCCTTCATGAAGCAAATAAACAAATAATTATTTCATCGGACAGACCTCCTAAGGAGATTCCAACATTAGAGGATCGTCTACGTTCTAGATTTGAATGGGGTCTAATTACTGATATTCAAGCACCTGATTTAGAAACTAGAATAGCTATACTCAGAAAAAAGGCGAAGATGGAAAATCTCCAAGTACCTAATGAAGTAATGGTTTATATTGCAGATAAGATTCGTTCAAACATACGTGAATTAGAAGGAGCACTAATTAGAGTAATGGCTTTCGCTTCATTAAGCTCAATCCCTATAACCCCAGAGGTGGCTGTAGAAGCATTAAAAGATATCATCCCAGCGAATAATACCAAGCAGATTACAATTGACACTATCCAAGAATCCGTTGCAAGATTTTATAACTTATCACCAACTGACTTTAAAGCAAAAAAAAGAACCCGAGCTGTTGCATTTCCCAGGCAAATTGCGATGTACCTATCGCGGCAACTTACGGATTTTTCTTTACCTAAAATAGGTGATGAATTTGGCGGAAGAGATCATACAACTGTCATGCATGCTCATGATAAAATTTCTCAAGCTTTAATAGCTGATCCTTTACTTGAGAAAAAAATAAGTGAAATCATTCAACGCATTCAATCAGATTAAATGCTCTTAATTAAATCAAGATTTAATTAGGGTTATAGATGATCTAAAAGGTGGATAACCTGTTAATAAAATTGGTATATAATTTTGCATGTGGACACGTGGATAATATTATCTGGTTGTCCACAACTTTTTCAACATACCTTTTATCAGCAATTTGAACCCCTCAGTAAACTTATACACATGTTGACAAGTAATACTACTACAACTACTAACTATTATCTTATTATTAATAACCAAGGTTTAGAACTAAAAGAATACGGAAGCTCTAAAGATTTTTTATTAAGGTTTTTTGTACTAGTCAGAAGGTAAAAAGCCAACCAGCGCATAAAAAACTTTCTTTAACTAATAAAATAAACACTTGAAGAATCTTACTAGGTGTCTCTTGAAGTTAAGTTAACTACAAGACATCAGCACAAAAAATTATAGGAGGATTCGATTCATATGAAAATCTTCTGTTCAAAAGATGGACTGCTTTCTGGTGTAAATGCTGTACAACGGGCTGTTTCTAATAAAAACCCATTGCCAGTCTTACAAGGAATATTAATACAGGCCGAAAACCAGTCTTTACAATTTGCAGCAACTGATCTTGAAATGGGGATTCGCTGTGATGTTCCAGCCCAAATTATTGAGGAAGGGACAATGGTCGTTCCTGCTAAATTGTTTACAGAAGTCGTTCGAAAATTACCAGATACAACAATCACGTTAGAAGAACGTGATCAAAAAATAATTATAAGTTATTACCAATCTGAAATAGTTTTGAATGGATACGATCCAGAAGAATTCCCTTTACTTCCAGATCTGATTGAACCCTTATCATTTACATTGCCTACAGTAATATTTAAAAACATGATTAGACAAACAATATTCTCATGTGCTGCAGAAGAGAACAGACCAGTCTTTAATGGCATATTACTTCAAATTGAAGGATCAAATATTCGATTAGTAGCCACAGATACTCATAGATTAGCTTATGTAATTTCAGAAATAACAAATACAGGGGATTCAAGATTTAGTGGTATTATTCCCTCTAAAACTCTTTCTGAAATTTATCGATTACTAAGGGATGAAGATGAGGTTTTAACAATAAGCCATAGCAATAATCAGGTAGTTTTTCAATTTGGGACAATCTTTCTCATATCAAGACTGATAGAAGGGCAATTTCCTAACTATAAACAAGTTATTCCACAGGCATGTGAAACTAAGGTATATTTATCAGTTAGAGAATTTCTTGATGCAGTAGAAAGAGCTTCTTTATTATCTCGCGATAAGAGTTCAGCTAATATTGTCAGGATAAATGTTGTAGATAATGAATTAAGGATTGATCAGACTTCAGAATTAGGTAAGATATCCGAGCAAATAGGCATTGAAATGGATGGGAAAGAGGTAAGAATTGCTTTTAATGCAAAATTCCTAATCGATGCTCTGAAAGTAATAGATAGTGAGCAGATATTATTTGAGTTATCCGGACCATTTAGTCCAGGCGTAATGCGTCCTATGGATAATCCAAATTATATTTATCTTGTTTTACCTGTAAGAACTTCTTAATTTAAATTATGATGATCAACAGCATAAGACTACAAAATTTCCGTAATTATGTGGATGAAATTATCCATTTTATGCCTGGTACAAATATCTTAATTGGTGACAATGGACAAGGAAAAACAAATATCATTGAAGGAATTTATTATTTACTAACTGGAAAGTCATATAGAGTACATAGAGAACAAGAACTTTTACGTTGGGAACAAAGTGATTTTCATATTTATGGACAATTTCTTATGAATCGTCATAAAGTTTCCCTAGAAAGTCATTATAAAGATAAGAAGAAGATGGTAAAAATTAACCAGGTGGCCTGTCAGCGTCTATCAGATTTTGTAGGCACTATTAACGTTATCTTCTTTTCTCCGGATGACCTTGTAATGATTAAAGGTGGTCCGGCGGAAAGAAGAAGGTTTTTAGACTTACATATTGCCCAAATGCGCCCGGGCCATGTTAGCATTCTTAATGCCTATAATAAGGCACTTCAGCAAAAGAATGCTTTATTGAAATCATATAATGACAAAAGCTTTAAATACTCACAATTACAGCTTTGGAATCAACAGATTATTGAATTAGGGAAAAAAATAATTCTTAATAGAGCTGATTTAACGGAACGTTTACAAGGTGCCGTTGAACCTATATTTCGAAATTTATCATCAGAAAAAGAAACTATAAAAATTATGTACTATGCCTTAGGCAAAAGCTCTGTTTCTGAGGCCATTTCGGAATTTGCAAATTTGCTCAATGAAAAGTTAGATCAAGAGATAGAACGTCAAATGATTCTAATTGGACCTCATCGTGACGATTTACAAATTTTTTTAAATGATAAACCAGGAAGACTTTATGCATCTCAAGGTCAACAACGTTCATTAGTGCTTAGTTTAAAGCTTGCAGAACTTGAACTAATGAGACAAGAAAAAGGGGAATACCCCCTTCTTTTACTTGATGACGTCTTGTCTGAATTAGACCGTTTTAGGAGAGACTACTTAATAAAATTTATTGAGTCTTCAAAAATACAAACCCTGATTACTATGACAAGTGCAGATAATCACCTAGACTTAGGTACAGTTTATTTCGTAGAAAAAGGGCATATAAGGAGGGAAGCTTAATTGTATATACATCTTGGAGGAGATGTTTTGCTTAAGACTGATAGAATAGTAGCAATCATTGATTTAGAAATGACAAAATTAAGTCATGTCAATCAGATCTTTTTAGATAAAGTTCACAAAGATAATAGAAAAATAAATTATATTTCAGAAAAAGGTAGAGAAAAGACCTTAGTTGTAACAATGACTGACTTATATTTTTCTCCAATATCTTCAATCACATTATTAAAGCGTTCTTTTACTGAGGTTGGAAAGGACAATTAACAAGCAAACTTTAGCTTTAGATAGCTTTAAATTGATACCACTTTAATTTTAGTGTACAATAATAAGGTTGAAGGCATTTTTTGGCATATGGATTAAGCAAAAAATGCAACTATAAAGTCAAGTTTTCTATATAGGAGGAAACAGCTTTGCAAGAAAACAAAGAGCAACTAGTTCAAACTATTAGTGACAATTATAATGCGGGGCAAATCGAAGTGCTTGAAGGTTTAGAAGCTGTTCGTAAACGTCCTGGAATGTATATTGGTACCACAGGTCCTCGTGGTCTTCATCATCTTGTTTACGAAATTGTTGATAATAGCATTGATGAAGCCTTAGCTGGCTTTTGTAATGAAATTGATGTCATAATTCATCAAGACAACAGTATTACAGTAGTTGATAATGGGAGAGGAATTCCCGTCGATATCCATCCTAAAACAGGTAAACCGGGTGTTGAACTTGCATTGACAGTGTTACATGCCGGAGGAAAATTCGGGGGAAGCGAAAGTGCCTATAAAGTTTCCGGGGGTCTGCATGGAGTAGGTTTAAGTGTCGTTAATGCTTTATCAAAGTGGTTGGTTGTAGAAGTTTCCAAAGGTGGACATGTTTATCATCAGGAATACTCAATTGGTAAACCAACAACCAAACTGATAAATGTTGGAGAAACCAATAAAAGTGGTACTAAAATATCTTTTATGCCTGATTCGGAGATCTTCGAAGAGACAGTATATGATTTTAATATTTTGGCCCACCGCCTTAGAGAACTGTCATTTTTAAATAAGAGTGTAACAATTAATTTAACGGATGAGAGAACTGACGTTAAAGAGACATTTTTACATACAGGTGGTATTCAAGACTTTGTTCGTTATCTTAATAAAAACAAGGACTGCCTACATCCTCAACCAATATTTATTGAAACCTTAAAAGATAGTGTTCAAGTCGAAGTTTGTATGCAATATAATGATGGTTATGCCGAAAATTTGTTTTCTTATGCCAATAATATTAATACCCAAGAAGGTGGAACCCATGAGGCTGGTTTTAAGTCTGCATTAACACGAGTAGTTAATGATTACGCAAGAAAAAACAATATGATTAAAGCCGGTGATTCCAACCTTACGGGAGACGACATAAGAGAAGGATTGACAGCAGTTATATCTGTCAAAGTACCTGATCCACAATTTGAAGGGCAAACTAAAACAAAACTTGGAAATAGTGAAATTCGTGGAATTGTAGATTCTGCCACGGGCGAAGGGTTATCGACTTTCCTAGAGGAGAATCCCTCAATTGCCAGAAAATTTATTGATAAGTCTGTTCAAGCTGCCCGAGCACGTGACGCTGCTCGTAAAGCAAGAGAGTTAACTCGTCGAAAGAGTGCCTTAGAAGGAACTTCTCTTCCCGGCAAACTTGCTGATTGCTCTTGGAAGGAACCGGATTTATGTGAAATGTATATTGTCGAAGGAGATAGCGCTGGGGGTTCAGCAAAACAAGGTAGGGATCGTCGCTTTCAAGCTATTTTGCCATTACGAGGAAAAATTATTAACGTCGAAAAGGCCAGGCTTGATAAAATATTAGGAAATACTGAAATTCGAGCTATGATTACCGCTATGGGTACTGGAATATCCGATGATTTTGATATTGAAAAGGCTCGTTACCACAAATTAATTATTATGACCGATGCTGACGTCGATGGTGCTCACATTCGGACCTTACTATTAACCTTCTTTTACCGTTACATGAAACCCTTAATCGAAAATAATTTTGTATATATTGCTCAACCCCCTCTTTACAAGGTTAAAAAGGGCAAAGATATTCAATATGTCTATACTGAACCTGAATTAACAAAGGTTCTTGAAAAAATAGGTCGGGATAAAGTGGAAATTCAACGCTATAAAGGTTTAGGAGAAATGAATCCTGAACAATTATGGGAAACCACCATGGATCCTGCCAAAAGAACTATTCTAAGAGTGACTATGGAAGACGCTATGAGAACGGAAGAAATGTTCTCGGTGTTAATGGGTGATAAAGTGGAACCCCGTCGTGACTTCATAAATCGCTATGCTAAAGATGTTCGTAATCTAGATGCTTAAAGGAGTGCTCAATCATGGCTGATGAAATATTGGATGGGAAAGTCGTTCCCGTTGAAATTGCGGATGAAATGCGAAAATCATTTATCGATTATTCGATGAGTGTTATCGTTAGCCGTGCTTTGCCCGATGTTCGTGATGGGCTCAAACCTGTGCATCGAAGAATTCTATATACACTTCATGAATTGGGTTTGACCCCTAATAAACCTTATAGTAAATCTGCACGTCTTGTCGGTGATTGCATGGGAAAATTTCATCCTCATGGGGATTCATCGATTTATGATGCAGTTGTACGTTTAGAACAAGATTTTGCAAGCCGCTATCCACTTGTCGACGGACATGGTAATTTTGGATCAATAGATGGAGACTCAGCTGCAGCAATGCGTTATACCGAGCTTCGTATGGCAAAGCTTTCCACTTATATGTTAGAAGATATTGATAAAGACACGATTGATTTCACTCCAAATTATGATGAGAAACAAGATGAACCTACTGTATTACCTGCCAAATTTCCAAATCTTTTAGTTAATGGGTCTTCAGGAATTGCCGTTGGTATGGCAACAAATATTCCGCCTCACAATTTAGGAGAAGTTGTTAATGCTACTGTTGCCTTACTTGATGATCCAAATTTATCGATTGATGACCTAATAAAATATATTCAGGGACCTGACTTTCCAACAGGTGGAACTATTATGGGTCATGAAGGAATCAGATCTGCTTATTTAACAGGAAGAGGTTCAGTTAAAATTCGAGCTAAAGCGCAGATTGAGCAGATGGAGAAGGCTGGAAAGACTCGAATTGTCGTCACAGAAATTCCGTTTATGGTTAATAAAGCTCGAATGATTGAGAAAATAGCTGAGCTTGTTAGAGATAAAAAAATTGATGGGATTACTGATCTAAGAGATGAATCTGATCGATCTGGTCTGAGGGTCGTTATTGAATTAAGACGGGATGTTAATCCCAAAGTTATTTTGAATCAACTTTATAAACATACTCAGTTGGAAGATACATTTGGAGTAAATATGTTGGCATTAGTCAATGGACAGCCACGGACACTTACTCTTAAAGATATGATTTATCATTTCATCGAACATCAAAAAGATGTTGTCGTCCGAAGAACAAGGTACGAGCTTAATAAAGCCGAGGCTGAAGCTCATATTATTGAAGGATTGAGAATAGCTCTTGATCATATTGATGAGGTTATTGAAACTATTCGTTCTTCACCTGATGAATCAAGGGCAAGAGAAAACTTATCACTCCGTTTTGGTTTAAGTGATAAACAGGCTCAAGCAATTGTAGATATGAGATTGAAGCGTCTAACCGGACTTGAACGAGATAAATTAGAAAATCAATATAAAGAATTGATGGATACAATTGCCTATCTCAAATCAGTCCTTGCTTCGGAGGCAAAGGTTATTGGGATTATTAAAGAAAAACTCGAAGAGATTAAGAATAAATTTGGAGATCCCCGACGAACCCAAATAACACTTGATGTCAGTAAAATGGACATTGAAGATCTGATTGCTGTTGAAGATGTTGTTATTACGGTTACTCATTATGGCTATATTAAAAGGTTGCCTTTAAGTACGTATAAGAGTCAGAACCGAGGGGGTAAAGGTGTTCATGGGATGGCTACGAAAGAAGAAGACTTTGTAGAACATCTATTTACTACCACTACTCATCATTATATTCTTTTCTTTACATCACAAGGTAAGGTTTATCGATTAAAGGCTCATGAGATTCCTGAAGCAAGTCGAACCGGTAAGGGAACTGCCATTATAAATCTCCTAAATCTAGAACAAAATGAAATGATAACTGCAGTCATGGCCATCAAAGAGTACAGTCCTGATTATTTCCTGATTACTGCTACTAAAAAAGGGATTATGAAGAAGACTGCTCTTCAGGAATATGATTCATCACGAAAAGATGGGTTGATTGCTTTAACTCTAGACGAAGGGGATGAGCTCATAGGGGTTAAATTAACCCAAGGATTAGACGATATTCTTTTAGCTACAAAAAATGGAATAGCAATTCGTTTTCCTGAATCCGATGTGCGTTATATGGGGCGTACAGCGCGAGGGGTTAAAGGAATAACGCTTGCGGCTAACGATTTAGTTGTAGGTATGGACGTAATTGGTGATGAGGGTGAACTCCTAACCATGAGTGAAAACGGATTCGCCAAACGAACTAATCTCAAAGAGTTCCGTGTTCAAGGACGTGGCGGCAGAGGGGTTATTGTCATGAAATTGAATTCCAAAACCGGTACACTTGTTGGGCTCAAAGTAGTACAAGTAGAAGATGAACTTATGGTAATAACCAATAATGGAATTATGCTCAGAATTCCTGTTTCCAGCATTTCCAATCAAGGTCGTTCTGCACAAGGAGTTATGGCCATGCGAACCGGTGAAAGTACTGTAGTTGCTATTGCCAAAGTCTTGATGAAAGATGATGAGGAACTTGTAGAAAGCAATAATGAGGATTCAGAAGAAGAAGTCTAAAATTGACAAAATTTGCGCAAGGTGTTACCATGTCTGAGATTCATAGAATGGCGTTTTTATACATACACTAATATTTAATATTTTATCTTGAGGAGGAACAAATATAATGACTGACATCGGTTCGTTTAAAGTGAAAACAGGACTTGCGGAAATGCTTAAAGGGGGAGTTATTATGGATGTAACAACCCCAGAACAGGCTATTATTGCAGAAGAGGCTGGAGCATGTGCTGTCATGGCTCTAGAGCGCGTTCCTTCAGATATTCGTGCAGAAGGCGGAGTTGCACGAATGGCAGATCCATCAATAATTCAGAGCATTATGGCTGTAGTGTCTATTCCAGTCATGGCTAAGGCAAGAATTGGTCATTTTGTTGAAGCTCGGATTTTAGAAGCCTTAGGCGCTGATTATATTGATGAGTCTGAAGTGCTAACACCTGCAGATGATTCTTATCATATTAATAAGCATGATTTTAAAGTTCCTTTTGTTTGTGGATGTCGGAATCTAGGGGAAGCATTACGCCGTATTGGCGAAGGTGCCGCCATGATTCGTACGAAGGGTGAGCCTGGAACAGGTAACGTTATTGAGGCAGTTCGACATATGCGAACTGTTATGAGTGAAATACGTGCCTTAACCTTAACTCCCAAAGAGGAGCTTATGTCTGCAGCTAAAAATATGGGTGCACCCTATGATTTAGTTCTTTATGTTGCAGAACACGGCAAGCTACCTGTCGTTAATTTTGCTGCAGGAGGAATAGCAACACCGGCAGATGCAGCATTGATGATGCATTTAGGAGTAGATGGTATTTTTGTAGGATCTGGTATTTTTAAATCCGGTGACCCAAAAGCACGAGCCAAAGCTATTGTAATGGCAACAACACATTACAAAGATGCAAAATTGCTTGCAGAGATTTCTAAGGATTTAGGACAACCTATGTCTGGAATTGAAATATCAACCTTGACTGAATCTCAGAGAATGCAAGAACGGGGTTGGTAAGAATGAAAAAGCGTGTTGGCGTATTAGCACTACAAGGTGCTTTTCGCGAGCACCGGCAGGTTTTGGAAAAATTGGGCTGCGATGTTGTTGAGGTGCGTAAGACAAGTGATCTTGATGGAATACAAGGGCTTATCATTCCAGGTGGAGAAAGTACTACTATAGGTAAACTCCTGAGAATTGATGAGATGGGCGATAAGATTAAGGAACTTGGCGCTAAAGATATGCCTATTTTCGGAACTTGCGCAGGTATGATTTTACTTAGCAAAACTATTGTCGACAGTGAACAATATAGTTTGAATCTTATGGATACGGTAGTGGAACGTAATGCCTTTGGCAGACAAATAGCAAGTTTTGAAACGGATCTCCAAGTACCTGCGTTAGGGGTTAATCCTTTACGTGCTGTTTTTATACGGGCACCTTATCTTAAGGAAGTTGCTCCAAATGTAGGTATATTAGCGGAGTATGACGGCAAAATTGTATTTGTGAGACAAGGAAATTTGTTAGCCAGCGCATTTCATCCGGAACTTACCTCAGATTATAGAGTTCATCAATACTTTTTGAAAATGATTGATGAGCACTAAGTATAACTTGTGGATCCTTATAGCCAGTCATGGCTACTGAAGATTGGACAATCCACACTGCAGGAGTATACGTTTTGGGTTGCAGTGTGGCGATAAGCTCGTCCACTTATCGTCATGGCCATCGCTTTCAAGTAGGTTAATATGTGCGGAGACAGTGTCTGCAAGTAAGGGCTAATTCGCGCGAAGACAGTGTCTTCGTGTGTGTGTGTGGGCGCTAGCCAAGTCTTCTATAAGGCATGGGAGGGTGTTTTGTTTGTTAGATCTTAAGTATGTACGTAATAACCCTGAAGTGGTAAAAGAAGCTCTACAGAAGCGAAATGTCTCAATTAGTCTCGATCACTTCTTACAACAAGAAGAAGAAAGAAGAAAACTTTTATTTGAAGTTGAAACGTTGAAAGCTCGTCGTAATTCTGTTTCTGAAGAAGTTGGTCGTCTTAAGAAAAAGGGTGAAGATGCTGATGCCCTCGTATTAGAGATGCGAGAAGTAGGTCAAACTATCAAAGAACTGGAAGAAAAATCAGCCGGCATTGTAGGAGAGATGGAAAAGGTTCTCTATGAGATTCCAAACATTCCCCATACTTCTGTGCCAATTGGTTCAGATGAGAGTGCCAATGTTCAAGTTCGCACTTGGGGAACCCCTCGAGAATTTGATTTTGAACCCAAGGCTCACTTTGAACTTGGTGAAAAGCTAGATGTTTTTGATTTTATTAGAGCAGCAAAAGTCACGGGTGCTCGCTTCACATTTTACAAAGGCTTGGGTGCAAAGTTAGAGAGATCCTTAATTTCTTTTATGCTTGATCGCCATACTTCAAAGGGTTATACAGAAATACTTCCTCCCTATATTGTTAATCGTGCTTCCATGACAGGAACCGGCCAATTGCCTAAATTTGAGGATGACGCCTTTAAAGTTGTAGGAACGGACTATTTTCTAATTCCTACTGCAGAGGTTCCTGTGACAAATCTATATCGTGATGAAATACTGGATGGTAGTCAATTTCCGATCCATCATTGTGCTTATAGTTCATGTTTTCGCTCAGAGGCCGGTTCAGCAGGAAGGGATACAAGAGGACTTATTAGGCAACACCAATTCAATAAGGTAGAACTAGTCAAATTCTCACTTCCGGAAAAATCTTATGACGAACTTGAACTATTAACTAGGGATGCGGAAGGTATTCTTCAAGATTTGGAACTTCCTTATCGTGTCATGGCATTATCCTCAGGAGATCTCGGTTTTTCTTCGGCGAAAACCTATGATTTAGAAGTTTGGTTGCCCAGCTTTAATACCTATAGAGAAATATCCTCTTGTAGCAATTTTGAAGATTTCCAAGCACGACGAGCTAATATTCGTTTTCGCAGAGGGCCTAAAGATAAACCTGAGTTTGTTCATACCTTAAATGGTAGTGGATTAGCGATTGGAAGAACAGTGGCAGCTATTATGGAAAATTATCAAGATAAAGACGGTAGAGTCCGTATTCCTAAAGTCTTACAACCCTATATGGGTGTTGAATATATTGGTTAATAGTAATTGAAGAAAAGTTTTTACTGTTTATTGTACTAAATCTCAAATTTCCAGTAAATAATAGTAATTAGTAGTTGAAACTTTACAAAATATATGGTATGCTTTTATTCGGTTGTTTCACTTGGAGGGGTGTTCGAGTGGTTTAAGGACCCGGTCTTGAAAACCGGTGACTTCGTAAGGGGTCCGTGGGTTCGAATCCCACCCCCTCCGCCATTAATTTAAAGTGAATGACTATGATTATTAATTTGCGCTTGTAGTTCAGCTGGATAGAGCGTCAGACTTCGAATCTGAATGTCGGGGGTTCGAATCCCTCCGAGCGCACCAATTATTGTTTAAACAGGTTCGATATTCGAAGGTCGTATATCGAACTTTTTACTCTTTCATCAAAACTAATGGCCTTGTAGCTCAGGGGATAGAGCGGGGGTTTCCTAAACCCTGTCTTGCGGAGGTTCGATTCCTCCCAGGGTCACCAAAAATTGAGGTAACTATGCTTCATCAAGATTGGATGCGTCTTGCTCTGGTTCAAGCAGAGAAGGCTTTAGAACTAGGGGAAGTTCCGATTGGAGCCATTATCGTTAAGGACAGACAAATAATTGCCTCGGCGTTTAACGAAAAAGAACTGAGGCAGGATCCTACTGCCCACGCTGAAGTCTTAGTGATCCAACGTGCGGCTGAGAAGTTAGGTTCTTGGCGTCTGTCAGACGCCACGTTGTATGTAACCCTAGAACCTTGTCCAATGTGTGCAGGAGCCATCGTACAGGCCCGCTTAAAGCAACTTGTTTATGGGGCTGCAGATTTAAAAGGTGGAGCAACGGGTTCTGTGTTGAATGTCTTGAATACAACCCTATGGAATCATAAGGTTGATGTTGTAGCAGGGATTTTAGAAGATGATTGTTCGAATATCTTAAAATCATTTTTTAAACGATTACGGTGAAATTCTTATCAGAAATGGTAGAATTCATATAATTATATACGGAGGAGTATCGAAGTGGTCATAACGAGAGCGACTCGAAATCGTTTGACGGTGTGAGCCGTCCGTGGGTTCGAATCCCACCTCCTCCGCCATTACATAACTATGATAAGTGCTTTTGCGGTTCGCCGTAAAGGCACTTTTTTAACAAGAAAGGTATAAGAACAGAGAACATAATAAAATAGTAAAATTTTATAGCCGGATTTTTTATTTTTTTGTAATAGGAAATGTCTAGGGGAGGAAAACTAGATGAGATAATCTTAACATAATGAGAGGTGAAACACGTGAAGAAGGTTACGGACAGATTTTGGTTAGGTGTCTTATCGGGTCTAGGGGGTAACGCTGCCAAAATAGCTGTTGAAGAGGTTGCTAACAGATTGGGTATTTCGAGTAGCAAAGGTTACACAACGGCAGCAGGTATTTTTCTTAAGAAGCCTGACGTAAAATCCCCTTTAGGGAAAGCAGTGGGTATTATTGCTGATAATATGGTTGCTATGGGTCTTGGAGTAACTTGCATATATTGGGCTACTCTAATGGGTAAAGATAAAAGTTTTATTAAAGGGGCGGGGTTGGGTGCGGCAGAATGGGGGGTTCTATATGGAGTTGCTTCTAGGTTGGGTGCAACTTCTATATTTCCGGTAAAACCCAATGATGCTTTGGCCACATTCATATCCCATATGGTCTTTGGCATCGTAAAAATGGCTATTGCAGTTAACTTAGGTGATAAACGTTTATTCAAGCCAGGGAATTTGACATTGGAGATCGAGGAGCCTGAAAAATTCAAATTTAAATATCTAAGTATCTAAGTATTTAAATATATAGACTATAATTATCTCAGAATAAAGGCCATAGGGTATTATTAACAGAGGTAACGATAGTGTCCACAGGGGACACTATCGAGCCAACATATCTTATACTAAACTCTTATGAAAGACGCTAGGGTTAAAATAACTATTCAATAGTCTTAAACTCGTGGAATATTTCGTCCATAAAATATTTCAGCCATTTCTTTAGTTAAACGCTGTTTGATTCTCTTCTTTTCATTGGGAGAGAGTTCGTTTTTTGCTGTGCCAAATAAGTAATTATCTAGATTAAAGTCTTTTAGAATCATTTTGGTATGGAAAATATTTTCTTGATAGACATTCACGTCAATCATTTGATAGAGTTCTTTCTTTTCCTTGGCTATATAGTTTTGAATGGAATTAATCTTATGATCAATAAAAAACTTCCTGCCTTCGAGATCCCGGGTAAATCCCCTAATTCTGTAGTCAATGATGGCAATATCTGAGGAAAAACTAGTTAATAGATAATTAAGAGCTGTAAGAGGAGAAATCTTTCCACATGTAGAGACATCAATGTCTGCTCTAAAGGTACTAATACCTTTATTAGGGTGACTTTCTGGATAGGTATGAACTGTAATATGACTTTTATCAAGGTGAGCTACTACTGCTGAAGGAAATGATTTATTGGGATCGGTTGAAGTTTTTTTAATTAGACTGGTATCTTGTTCTTCTGAGACAAGCATAGTAACGCTTGCCCCTTGAGGGTCATAGTCTTGTTTGGCAATATTAAGAATATGTGCACCAATTATATTTGATACTTCTGTAAGAATCCTTGCTAGACGGTCTGAATTATATTCTTCATCAATGTATTGAATATATTCTTGCCTATGTTCAGATGTTTTTGCATAACAAATATCATACATGTTAAAACTGAGAGTTTTGGTGAGATTATTAAATCCGTATAATTTAAGTTCCCTTAGTTGTTTAATCTCCATTTTGTCCTCCATAACTTATTGAACATAACACACAGACATACTTTACGATTTTAAAGGAGAAAATATTCAAATATCACCAAATATCAAAAGAAAGTACTAAAATACATATATTTACAGACATTTAGGGATTGACGTGCTTGTCTATTTGCGATATAATCTCTCTTGTTCACTAAATTCCTCAAAACGCATATGTTTTGATGAAGGAACACCATTGGAGAGGTGGCTGAGTGGTCGAAGGCGCCCGCCTGGAAAGCGGGTACATTGGGCAACCGGTGTCGAGGGTTCAAATCCCTCTCTCTCCGCCATTGTGCTAACAAGCCAAAGCATCTGACTTGGGCTTTTTTACTTCTATGCCTTAAAATTTTTAGCGGTACCATCGATGACTATTATGAGTCAGCTAAGGAGGCACCGATTGTCTCCTGAAGGCTTGGCGCTAGCCAAGTTTTCTATATTTTGCTATAATTGATTTAGCCGTACTAGACGGGGAGGTAGCGGTTCCCTGTAACTTGCAGCCCGCTCTAGCAAGGTGGAATTCCTGCGAAAGGGTCACGCTTGTGAAGCAGTCTTTGATTGGCGGCGATGATATTTTGGTCTTACGCAACAGAACACTCCGAACCGTGTCAGATCTTGACGGAAGCAGCACTAAGGAGAACGTTTTGTGTGCCGTAGGGTTGCCTGAATTGAGTCTGCTGATCAAGGTAACGTTCGGAAGCGATGATTCAATCAAAGGTGTACGGCTATTTATATGAAATAAAGGTGGTCATGTACCATCTTTTTTGATACTATTCAAAAGTATAACTTTGACATATACACTCTATTTATTGAGGGTGAAGACATGGCTTATTTAGCACTTTATCGTGAATGGCGCCCGAAATTGTTTAGAGATATAGTCGGACAAGAACATATCTCTAAGACGCTGCTTAATGCTCTAAAACAAGATAAAATTGCGCATGCCTACTTATTTAGTGGGCCAAGAGGTACGGGTAAAACGACTGCAGCGAAAATTTTAGCCAAGGCATTGAATTGCGAACAACGTGATGGTCAGGAACCTTGTAATAAATGCTCTTCCTGTATTAGTATTGATCAGGGCTTAGCCATGGAAGTTTTCGAGATTGATGCAGCCTCTAATCGTGGTATTAATGAAATTCGAGATTTACGCGAAAATATTAAGTTAAGTTCAATTCAAGGTAAACATAAGGTTTATATAATTGATGAAGTACATATGCTGACGACAGAGGCCTTTAATGCTTTACTTAAAACTTTGGAAGAACCTCCTCCGAAGGTTGTTTTTATTCTAGCAACCACCGAAGTTCAGAAAATCCCTTTAACAATCTTATCCCGGGTCCAACGTTTTGAATTCCATCGAATTTCAATTGAAGGTATTCAAAAGAGATTGACTGAGGTCTGTACTTTTTTAAAGCGGGAAGTTAATCCCAATGCACTGGTAGTTATTGCTCAGAAATCTGAGGGAGGACTTCGAGATGCGTTAAGTATCTTAGATCAATGTCTTCTTCAAGAGGGTTCAATAGGGGTAGAAGAAGTATATTTGGTTCTAGGTATGGTTGGTGAAACCTATAGTTCAAAATTAGTCGATGAACTTGCTTCGGATGATTATGCTAAGTGCATAAATTTTTTATCTGATGGTATTCAACAAGGGCGAGATCCTCGGCAAATTATTAGAGAACTCTTAGATTATTTACGTCAAATGCTGTTAACTGCCGCAACCGGCGAAACTCCTATGGTTGCACCACATATTCAAGAGCGGTTAATTAAACAGAGTAAACAAATTGGAATCTCTCGCATTTTGAAATGGATTTCGATACTTTTACAAGGAGAAGGTCAGCTTAAATACGCTTCTAATGCCAGATTAGCCGCGGAACTATTATTGGTGCAAACTATTTATGGAACTCAACATCAACAGTTAAATGGGCAAGAAGAGGTTTTACAAAGACTGTCTGCCCTCGAACAACAGATCCAAGGGGTATCTCCTCTCAATAAAGTTCCTCGTGAAGTGAAGTCACCTAAAATACCGAATACAGGTGTCTTAAATACTCTAAACAATGTAGTAAAAACAGAAGTAGTAGAGAACACTAGTAGTCTGGGGGAACAAGCATCCGATAGTAATTCTAAATTAACAATTAAAAGTATTCAAGATCGTTGGAATGATGTAATGGAGCAGGTCAAAAAACGCAAAAAGTCAACTCAAGCCTTTTTGATGGAAGGAAGACCTGTTCAACTTAAAGGTAATAATTTAGTAATTATTTTTCGAGAAGGATGTTCCTTTCATAAAGATAAAGTAAATCAGGCAGAAAATCGTAAGACTGTCGAAGAAGTCCTTAACCTGATGTTTGGTACAACATTGACATTACAAAATATCATGGAAAATGAATTCAAAACCATAGATGATCAGGATAACCAAGAGTTAAAAAACCAAGAACAGATTCTAATAGATAAAGCAAAAGACCTGTTTGGTTCTGATCTAATAGAGGTAAGAGAATAGATTTTTTCATAAAGCAACATTTTATTAATACACAGTGATTAATTATTTATTAACTTAAAGATTGGAAGTGTTTAAATTGGCAGGTTTTAAAGGTATGGGTGGCGGCATGGGTGGCAATATGAACCAGATGTTGAAGCAAGCTCAAAAAATGCAAGAAGAAATGGCTAGAATGCAAGAAGAGCTTCAGACCAGAACAGTAGATGCATCTTCCGGGGGCGGAATGGTTCAAGTTGTAGTGAGTGGGAAAATGGAATTAGTAGATTTAAAAATCAAACCGGAAGCTGTAGATCCTGAAGATGTAGAAATGCTTGAGGATTTGGTAAAAGCGGCCTTAAACGAAGGATTACGGAAAGCTCAAGAGATGACTAGCAATGAGATGGGTAAATTGACGGGCGGTTTAAAAATCCCCGGATTATTCTAGGTGTTCTATGGATTTCTTAAAATACCCCCAGCCTTTAGCGGAACTAATTAGCTCCTTATCTCGTTTACCTGGGATTGGACCCAAAACAGCAGGGAGGCTGGCTTTTTACCTTCTTCAACAACCACAAGTTTCGGAGGATCTAGCAAAGGCTATTGTTGTTGCGAACAGGGATATTCGGAAATGTTCGATTTGCTCAAATTTTACTGATCATGATCCTTGCGCAATTTGTAAAAATATGCAAAGAGATCTAACTGCTTTATGTGTCGTCGAGCATCCAAGAGATGTAGTATCGTTAGAAAAAACCGGGGAATTTAAAGGAATTTATCATGTACTCCATGGTGTACTCTCTCCAATGGATGGGATTGGACCGGAGCAATTGACAATTAATCAACTTTTAAGACGTTTAGAAGGAATTAAGGAAGTCGTTATGGCAATGAATCCCACTGTGGAAGGGGAAGCAACCGCTCTGTATTTGGCTCGATTGTTGAAACCAATGGGGATCAAAGTATCACGAATAGCTCACGGGTTACCTGTTGGCGGAGACTTAGAATATGCAGATGAAATAACTATTGCCCGTGCTCTAGAGGGCAGGAGAGATTTATAAGATCTTCTTTTCATAGAATAGCAATTAACAAATAACTGTTTACCTAAGCAGAATAATATTTAAAAATCTCGCAAGAAGCCACTTTTAAACGACGATACTCTCCAGTGGAGAGTATCGCCGAGGCGCAAGGTTGGTAAGATTACGCGGGTGCCGAGGATGAGTATCGCCGAGCGCAAGGTTGATAATATTACTTACTCGCCGAGGATGAGTATCACGCTATACACCGTTGTTAGATTTATTAAGGACACTCAGAACTCATTATAATTATAGACAGCAATGCTATATAAATAGAAGTCCTTTAGACTATATAGCAGCGATTAAGAATAGGATCAATACATTCTTAATAATTTGAATATTATAATTAATCATATTTCTGTATCATGGGTTGAAACAAAACAAATTTAATTGTGAAAAACAAAACATGTCATATATAGATTTTATTATTGACCGGTATATGAATTAAAGATATACTGTGACAAAGGGGACTATTCAGGCATGACCTGAATTTGTTCCCTCACCCTTTTTTTACACCAGTTTCGTAAAAATTCAATCTTTTCAAGGCCTGATTTCAATTATGTAATTAATTAATTACTTAATTAAGTAAGAAAGTTACTTAATTAATTTAAATAATTGAAAGAGGGATCGCCATAAGAAGAGTACCTAACCTATGATTCCAAAAAATTAAATTAATCACATGAGGAGGAAAAATTATGGCTAAAATGAAAACTATGGATGGGAATGAGGCAGCCGCTCACGCATCGTATGCTTTTACAGAAGTTGCAACTATTTTCCCCATCACCCCTTCATCAACCATGGCTGAATTAGTTGACGAGTGGGCGGCCCACGGACGAAAAAACATTTTCGGACAAACTGTGAAAGTTGTTGAGATGCAATCTGAGGCCGGTGCTGCAGGTGCAGTTCATGGCTCCCTACAGGCTGGGGCTCTGACCACTACATATACCGCTTCACAAGGATTACTCTTAATGATCCCTAATATGTACAAAATTGCTGGAGAATTACTTCCGAGTGTATTCCATGTCAGTGCTCGTGCCTTAGCAACTCATGCACTCTCTATTTTCGGAGATCATCAGGACGTTATGTCAGTACGTGCAACAGGTTTTGCAGAACTTTCTTCTCACAATGTACAGGAAGCCTTAGATTTAGGCTTTATAGCTCATCTTGCAACTGTAAAGTCCAGAGTTCCGTTCCTTCATTTCTTTGATGGATTCCGTACTTCTCATGAAATTCAAAAAATTGAAGTTCCAGAGTACGAAGAGGTTGGTCAACTCTTAGATATGGACGAAGTTCAGGCTTTTCGTGACAGAGCATTAAATCCTGAGCGCCCTGTTCTACGTGGAACAGCGCAAAACCCAGATATTTACTTCCAAGGTCGGGAAGCTTCAAACCGTTTTTATGACGCCATTCCTGACATTGTTGAACATTATATGCAAGAGTACAAAAAGCTGACAGGTAGAGAATACCATCCATTCCAATACTATGGCGCAGATGATGCTGAATATGTCATCATAGCCATGGGTTCCATTTGCGATACTATTGAGGAAACTATCGACTACTTAATGGCTAAAGGAGAAAAGGTTGGCGTTGTAAAAGTTCATTTATACCGTCCATTCTCCAGTGAATACTTCTTTAAAGCATTGCCAAAAACTGTTAAGAAAATTGCCGTACTTGATCGTACAAAAGAGCCCGGCTCTTTAGGCGAACCATTATATCTTGATGTTAATGAACTTTTCTATACCAGTGATCTCAAACCTGTTATTGTTGGAGGGCGTTATGGTTTAGGTTCTAAAGATACCACCCCTTCCCAAGTACTGGCTGTCTATAAAAACCTCAAATTGGAACAACCTAAGAATGGCTTCACCATCGGTATCATTGATGATGTAACTAATACATCCTTACCGGAAGACGAAATCATCGATACTGCGCCAGAAGGGACTATTTCCTGTAAATTCTGGGGTCTGGGTGCTGATGGTACAGTTGGAGCCAATAAACAAGCAATTAAGATTATTGGAGATCATACCAAGCTTTATGCCCAAGCATACTTCCAATACGACAGTAAAAAATCTGGCGGAATTACAGTTTCTCATCTTCGCTTTGGCAAAAAACAGATTAAATCCCCTTACTATGTGACAGGAACTAATTACATTGCATGTCACAACCAAACTTACGTTTACCAATATGACCTCTTAAAAGGCCTTAAACAAGGCGGAAGCTTTGTTTTGAATTGCCAGTGGACACCGGAAGAGTTGGATCAAAAACTACCTGCATCCATGAAAAAAGCTTTAGCAAAGAATAAGGTTAACCTCTATATCATTGATGCTGTATCAATTGCACGAAAAATCGGACTTGGAAACCGTATTAATATGATTATGCAAGCCGCTTTCTTTAAGCTTGCTAATGTTATTCCTGTTGAAGAAGCTGTCGATTATCTCAAAGCATCTGTGGTAAAAACCTATGGCAAGAAAGGTCAAAATATTGTTGACATGAATACTGCCGCGATTGACATGGGTGTAACATCCCTCGTCAAGGTTGATATTCCAGCTGTTTGGGAAAATGCAGACAATGCCCAGGCTGAGGCTGCTGCAGCAGTTGATGAACCGGATTTTGTCAAAAACATTCTACGCCCGATGAACGCATTAGAGGGAGATAGTCTTCCTGTCAGCACCTTCATAGGTCGTGAAGATGGAACTTTCCCTGTAGGAACCACCAGCTTTGAAAAGCGTGGTATTGGTGTAATCGTACCGGAATGGCAAATTGATAATTGTATCCAATGTAATCAATGCTCTTATGTTTGCCCTCATGCAGCAATTCGCCCCTTCTTATTTAATGAAGAAGAAGCAAAAAGTGCTCCGGAAACCTTTGTAGGTAAGAAAGCTATTGGTAAGGAAGCAGCTGGCTTGCAATTCCGTGTTCAAGTAAGTGCTTTAGATTGTACCGGTTGTGGAAACTGTGCGGAAGTTTGCCCGGCTAAAGTAAAGGCTTTGGTTATGAAACCTGCCGCAGAGCAAACTGAGCAACAAGTTGCCAACTGGGAATATGCTGTTACCCTGAAGAATAAGAGTAAGCTTTTTGATGTAACAACAGTTAAAGGTAGTCAATTTGCACAACCCTTACTAGAGTTCAATGGTGCTTGTCCGGGATGTGGAGAGACTGCTTACGTTAAACTCATTACCCAATTATATGGAGATCGTATGATGATTTCCAATGCAACCGGTTGTAGTTCGATTTGGGGTGGAAGTGCTCCAGCGGTTCCCTATACTACGAATGAGGACGGTAAAGGTCCTAGCTGGGCTAATTCCTTATTTGAAGATAACGCTGAATTCGGTTATGGTATGTATTTAGGCGTTCGTCAGAACCGCGAAAAGCTGTTTGACTTAATTACTGAAGCCTTAGAAATGGATATTAGTGCAGATCTAAAAGAAGCATTCCAAGATTGGCTGGCCGGTTGGGATGATGCTGATGCCTCTAAAGCTGCCGCAGCTAAGATTCTCGCAGGATTGAGCGGATACACAGGAGATAATAAGGTTATTGCAGAAATTCTGGCGAAGAAGGATCATCTTATTAAGAAATCCCAATGGATTCTCGGTGGAGACGGCTGGGCTTATGATATCGGATTTGGTGGCTTAGACCATGTCCTAGCCTCGGGTGACGATGTAAATATCTTTGTTATGGATACTGAAGTTTATTCAAATACTGGTGGCCAGTCTTCAAAGTCCACACCAAGAGCAGCTGTAGCTAAATTTGCTGCTGCAGGTAAGAAAATTCGTAAGAAAGACCTAGGCATGATCGCTATGAGTTATGGATATGTCTATGTTGCGCAGATTGCTTTAGGAGCTAACATGGCTCAAACCATTAAAGTAATTAAAGAAGCCGAAGCTTACAAAGGACCTTCCTTGATTATTGCTTACGCTCCTTGTATTAACCATGGACTTAAATCTGGAATGACTAAGAGTGTACAGGAACAAAAGAAAGCAGTTGATGCTGGTTACTGGCATCTCTATCACTTCAATCCCGACTTGATTGATCAAGGCAAGAATCCGTTTAGCCTAGATTCGAAAGAGCCAAGTGCATCCTTCCGTGACTTTATCATGGGCGAGGTTCGCTACTCATCCCTCTTGAACACCTTCCCTGAAAGCGCTGAAGAACTCTTTGTAGGTGCGGAGAAGTATGCGAAGGTTCGCTATGAGTCATATAAACGTTTGGCTGAACAAAAGTGGGATTAATTCATAACAGTAAATTCTAAATTAACAACAATGAAAGAAAAGAGAGTAGGTTATTAGCCTGCTCTCTTTTTTGTGTTCTACTTTGCTCTTATAAGCATATGCTTAAATATGCTTTAGGCAAAGGAGGATTTCCATGACCTTTGTTTTTTTGGGATTATTTGCAATATTATTGGCATTAATTGTGCGTTCGTCTTTGGGACAACCTAGAGTCTTTCTTAAAGTACTAATACATGTTTTGGGAGGAGTTGTGGGGCTCTGGCTTTTAAACTTACTGTTAACTGTAATCGGCTTGGATATTCCAATTAACCTGTTTACGATCTTGCTGGTAGGGCTATTAGGTTTCCCGGGAGTATTAGCTTTAACGGTCTTACAACTGCTGGGGATATAGCAGGAAATAGTAGACTCAAAATCACCTAACTGTGGAGAACAAAGAAGAAACTGCCGTGTAAATGCGCAGTTTCTTCTTTGTTTTACCAAAAAAGTCTAATTCCAAAGTTTTTATTTTAGTAAGGGGTTAGGATTTAGGTATAAGTCAGGAGATATAACTACGAGCGAATAATCAACCCATTACAGGACAAAATATGCTGAATGGGAGGGATTTCATGTCAAGCTGGATGAAGATGCTTAAAGATCTTACAATACGACCAAAGGGAGAACGAAAAATACGGAAATCTCCTTCTTTTTCATTTGAAGAGGATATGAATAAACCTCTATCAGGGCAGGCCGTAAAAGAAATCCTATCAAAAAGCAGTGATATTGTCTTTCGAGAGTTTAGTTTTCCCGGAAAAAGTCGTATCCCTTGTATGTTAGTAGTAGTTGACGGTCTTGTTGATAAAAATATACTTGATCAATTTGTTTTAAAACCTCTTATGGTGGATTTAATTGATCACCCAGAGCTAGAGCGGGTCACACTATCTAATGTTATTGAAATCACAATTCAAAGTTTCCTCCCTGGCATAGAAATTAAGAAGATATCGAAAATGGAAGAGGCTGTAAGTACAATATTATCTGGCGACGCAGTTATCTTTTTTGGAGAATCTACTGAGGCAATTTCTATTGGGGCCAGGGGATGGGCTAATCGCGGCGTCAATGAGCCTATTGCGGAATCTATTGTAAAGGGGCCACATGAAGGCTTTACCGAGACCCTTCGAATTAATACCTCTCTTATACGGCGGAAGATTAAACACCCTTCATTGAGGATTATCTCCCTAAAACTAGGGGATATATCAAACACCGAACTTGTAGTAACTTATATTGAGAAAATAGCAAACAAGGATATTGTTTCTGAGGTATTACTGAGGTTAAGCAAAATTAAGATGGATAGTGTGATAGATGTGGGATATATAGAGGAAATGATTGAAGACTTTCCCTATTCGCCCTTCCCCCAGATTGCTTATACTGAACGGCCGGATGTGTTAGCTGGCAAGCTCTTAGAGGGGAAGGTAGGAATAATTCTTGACGGAACACCTATAGTCCTAGTTGTACCGGCAATACTAGTAGAGTTCCTAAATGTTAATGAGGATTATTATCAAAGAGCTATGACAGCAATTCTTTCACGTTTTGTACGTTATGTTGGAGCCTTTGTAGCTGTTGTAGCTCCGAGTACTTATATTGCGGTTACAACATTTCATCAAGAAATTATCCCGACGGATTTATTAATGAGTATATCCGCAGGCCGGCAGGGAGTACCTTTTCCCGCCTTATTAGAGGCCTTAACAATGACCATAGTATTAGAAATATTACAGGAAGCCGGCCTAAGATTACCCAAACCAATCGGACAAACGATTGGAATTGTAGGGGCACTTATTATTGGGGACGCAGCAGTAAATGCAGGCTTGGTCAGTCCTCTGATGGTCATTATCATTGGTTTGACAGCTGTTGCGAGTTATGCTATCCCCTATTACGACCTTAGTTTAGCTGTGCGGCTCTTACGATTTCCTCTGATGATATTGGCTGGCATTCTTGGTTTCTTTGGCGTAGCAGTTGGCCTTTATGCTATCTTGATCCACTTATTAGGACTTCGGTCATTTGGAGTGCCGTATACAAGTCCTATTGCTCCTCTACGTGTACGGGCCTTGTTACAGGATACTTTCGTTAGGGCCCCATGGTGGGCATTGAAGCGCCGACCTCAATTGATTGATGTTCAAGAACCCCGCTCAAAGGGGAAAGGGTGACAATGGAAAGAATTTCAGCACATCAATTCACAACTTTAGGAGCAGCGATATTGTTAGGAACCACATTTCTTCCCGTGGCCTCCATAGTTGCTTTAGTCGGGGGGAGAGATGGCTGGATGAGCGTTATGCCGGGATTTGCACTAGGAATTCCTTACAGTCTGATGGTATTGTCTCTTATGAAGTATTATCCTCGCAAAAATTTATTACAGATATCTGAAGAGGCCTTTGGAAGGTGGATCGGAAAACTAATAGGGATAATTTATTTATTATGTGCCATCTACCTCGGGGGTTTATTGCTGGGACAAGTTGGGGATATCTATCAAACATCAATTATGCCTCAAACTCCTCTATGGATTTTTTTCTTAGGTGGGATCATCCTTGTTCTATACCTAACCAGATCGGGAATTGAAGTTTTTGCACGCTTTTCTGAGATAACCTTCCCTCTTATCGTGGTGGCAATACTTTTAAACGTTGGACTGTCTATTCCACGAATTGAGCAAGGAGAGCTTCTGCCAATCCTAGGGGAGGGATTAATGCCTATCTTTAAGGGCTCATTGAAAGTTATTCCTTTTGTAATGACTTATATACTCTTTTTAGCCGGAATTATTGCTTATTTGCCTACGGATAAGAAAGCAATTGGTCAATTGAAAACCGGAGCTTGGAAAGTCATTTTCTGGGCAGGCATGCTTGACACCCTTATAGCACTGATCCAAATGCTTGTTTTTGGGCCAGCAGAGACTATTCGTCTGGTATACGGACTACTGGCATTAGGGAAAATGGTTGAAGTAAGTCGGACAGTTTCGGGAGTGGAATCCTTATTTCTGGGTGTTTGGTTTGCTGCTGCAGTCATAAAGATAGGATCACTTCTTTTTGTAGCAATATGGGGTTTGGAAAGTGTTTTTGGTATGAAAGGTGTAAGATGGAAACATTTAACGGCTGTCGTATTTCTGGGAATTGCCTTTAAAAATGTCAGAGCGCCTTCTTTAATTACTGAAATTGGGCTTGTTGATGAATACCTAATTATGCCTTTTGTATCTCTTTGGATACCGGTTCTCTGGGGAGTTACGCGCTGGAAGAGGGGAGCTGGAAACTGAAGAAATGGAAAGAATATCCTCACATCAATTTACTATACTAGGAGCAGCAGTACTTATGGGGACGACCTTTCTCCCCATAGCCTCGCTGACAACTGGGGTCGCCGACCGGGATGGTTGGATGTCTGTGTTGCCTGGCTTTGCCCTAGGTATCCCATTTGGCTTGATGATCTTGTCGTTGTACAAAAAGTACCCTCAAAAGGACTTACTACAGATGACAGAAATCTTACTGGGAAAATGGGTTAGCAAAATAATTGGTGTACTTTATATATTAATTGTGAGTTACTTTGGTGGTTTATTGTTAGGACAAATCGGAGATATTTATGAATCATCGATTATGCCACGAACCCCAATTGAGATGTTTTACCTGGGGGGGCTGTTACTAGTTTTATACTTAGCCAGATCGGGCATTGAAGTTTTCACGCGTTTTACCGAAGTGGTCTTTCCTTTGGTTGTAATTGCCTTAGTGTTGAATATTGGACTTTCCATACCACGTATAGAACAAGGAGAACTAATGCCGATTTTAGGTCAAGGAGTAGCCCCAATTATTTTGGCTGGTTTCAAAGTAACTCCGTTTGTAATGGAATACATTCTGTTTTTTGCTGGAATTTTACCTTTTTTACCAACCGATAAGCAAGAGTTTACTCGTTTGAAAAAGGGGGTATGGTTAACAGTTTTTTTAGTAGGTTTTGTGAATACCTTAGTTGTCTTAATGCAGATAGTCATATTTGGACCTTCTGAAACTGTTAACTTAGTCTATGGTTTACTTGTATTAGGGAAAATGGTAGAGGTAAGTCGAACAATTTCCGGAGTTGAATCCTTGTTTTTGGGAGCATGGTTTGGGGCATTGGTAATAAAGATTTGTGCCTTCTTTTTTGTTGTTCTTTGGAGCTTAGAAAGTCTATTTAGGCTTAAAGGAACTAAGAGTCATTTGGTTATCGGGATGATATTTATGGGGGTTGCCCTCAGTAATAAGCGAGGGCCTGGCTTAATTGTAGAAATTGGACTTGTTGATAATTATCTTATTTTTCCTTTTGCAAGTCTATGGATACTCACGATATGGACGTTTTCTCACTGGAAGAAGAAAGCGGGTGTCTCATGAAAAGTAGCAGAGAAAAGTATATGGCCGGACTAATGATAATCTGTCTGTTTATAATTTTATCAATATCGGGATGTTGGGGAAAGCGAGAAGTAGAAGATTTAGCCCCTCTGATGGGAATAGGATTTGATCTGGGGAAAAAGCCAGGAACATATCTTGTTACACAACAATATGCAAAGACGAAAAAGGGAGGTAATAGCGGGGCGGAAACTGAAGAACGGACTTTAGGTGCGGAAGCCTCAAGTGTCAGAGAAGCCTTTGACATAGTATCTAAAGCAGCTTATCGAACCCCCTTTATGGGCTCATTAAAGGTAATCGTCATTGGAGAGGATGTGGCAAAAGCTGGCGGCTTTAACAATATGTTAGATTTTGCTCAGCGTTTCGCAGAATTTCGCCGTTCAATGTATCTGGTTATTGCTCGAGGCAAGGCTGAAGACGTGTTAAATTTAAAGCTGCGCTCCGAGCAACTGCCGGCATTATATATTAGAAGTATTATTGAAGGAGGACATGACCTATCAGCCTTTCCCATGGTACGCTTAGGACATTACCTTACAGTTTTGGGCACTAAAAGCACTGCCCCTATCCTGCCGGTTGTCGAAGCAGTTAAGGATGGAGAAGGGATTCACTATAAAGCAGAAAAAAGTGATGAGGCCGGAGAGATTCGAGTTGAAGGAGCAGGAGTTTTGAATGGAGATCAATTAGTTGATTTTCTAAATGATGAAGAAACAAAAGGGTATATGTGGCTGGAAGATGATGTATTCAACCGATTGATTAATACTGTGGATCTCAAGGAAAGCACCGTGAAGTTTAGTGGTCAAGTCCTGAAATCTAATACAAGGTATAAAGTTAAAACAGATGGCGGAAATTTTGGTCTAACCTATCAAATAAGAACGAGCATTGCTATTGATGAAGTTTTAGGGCTGGAACGACAACTGTCCGGGACGGATTGGGTAGAACTAGTTAAAGAGGCAGAAGCTAGCTTTGCTGAAGTAATTCAGAAGGAATGCGAGAGTGCCATTAAAAAACAAAGAGAATTAGGTTTTGATTTTCTAGGGATTGGAAGGCATATTGAGCAAAGAAACCCTAAGTATTGGAAGAATATAAAAGAACGTTGGAAGCAAGAAGTTTCCGATTTTCCAGTTTCCTTTGACATAAAAGTAACAGTTCATAATACCGGAATGTCCAGCAGCAGTGCGACTAATTCAGAAGGAGAGGGGCAAGACTAGGGTTAGAAGTAACTAGGAGGAATTAAATAATGTCTAAGCCTACAATCACTGCTCAGCCCTCTTCAGAAGTGACTGATAACAATTCAAGTATTTTACAAAACGGGGGCAAAATTTTGCCCGTGTGTTATAGGTGTACGAAGGTTCCGAAAGAAGGATTATATGATGGCTTTAGAATACAAGGAATGTTTTTTTGTTCGGAATGTCAACAGGAGTTGTTCTCAGCAGAGCCGGGGTCACCAGAATATCAGGAGTTTATGTTCTTAATAAAAGGGATTTTTTATTAGATCATAATCTAGAATTTAAAAATTAATATTCAAGTTAAATAAACAGGAGTTGCCATTTGGATGAAATATTTCCTAATCCATGTTAAACTAAGACTGTACCCTGTCAAAATTGTATTCGTACATTTATGGATAAATGGAGGGTTTTTGTTACGTGGGTGAACTTGGAGAGGGATTGAGCCATTATCACAAACAAGGATACTGCTCTTTCCATACTCCTGGACATAAAGGTCGACAGGAGTTTTTTAATGGCTACGACTTTTTGAGTTTCGATTTAACTGAACTTCCGGGTCTGGATATGCTGCATTCTCCAAGTGGAATTATTGCTCTGGCACAAAAACAAGCAGCGAAGATTTTTGGAGCGGAGGAAACTTTTTTTCTTGTTAATGGTGGGACAGCCGGCAATCAGGCAATGTTTCTGGCATTAAAAGACACTGCGGATAAACCCATTGTAGTGGAGAGAAGTTCTCATCGTTCTGTAATGTCAGGCCTGGTGCTAAGTGGGTTAAAGCCGGATTATCTAATCCCACGAGTTCATCCAGAGTTTAATCTTCCTTTAGGGTTGGAGCTTAGGAAGCAGCATATTAGGTGGGAAGAGGTTATTGGTTGTCACGTCACGTACCCAAGTTATTATGGAACAACTTTTAATCTGGAAGGTTTATTGGCTGAAAGATCACAATTAGGTTATAATAAACCGATTCTTGTTGATCAGGCTCATGGCTCACATTATCTCAGTGAGTTATTTCCTCGAAGTGCCTTAAAACTGGGTGCTGATCTTGTCTTGAATAGTTGTCATAAAACCCTAAGTTCTTTGACTCAGTCGGCAATGTTACATATTCAGGGATCAAGAGTAAGCCGCCCTCGATTAAAACAAAGTTTAGAACTCTTACAATCTTCAAGTCCGAGCTATTTGCTTGTCTCTTCTTTAGAACGAGCAGCAGAGTTCGCTTTGGATGAGTGGCGATGGGAGAATCTTAAAGAAGAAGTAGATAATCTTCATAAAAAATTAGATAATTGTTATCGAATTCTTAATCCTAAAGATGCCGGAACTTTTGGTATTCATTCAGTTGATTGGTCAAAGATTGTCATAAACACAAATCCTTTGGGTATTCCTGCGCCTGACTGTGTGAAATACCTTAGAGAAACCTTTGGTATTGAACCAGAATTATGGGACGAAGAGAACATTCTATTTTTATTAGGGATTGGCAACACTCCTCAGGATATTCAATGGCTTACCAAAGGACTAGAAAATTTAAAAGATTTTGCACCTTCACTAGCCCCAGCAACTAAGGTACTGAAACATGAAGGGGGATTAATTCCGCCATTACCTACTTCAATTCTCTCCCCCAGAGAAGCTTTCTTTGCCTCTAAACGTAAAATTCCTCTTATGGAGAGTTTGGGTCATGTTGTCGGAGAAACTATCTCACTCTATCCACCAGGAATTCCTGTCATTGTAATGGGCGAAGAAATAACTTATGAAGTTCTAAAAACGCTGCTTGCTTCCGAAGGAAAAAAATGGCAAGGATGGGATGGGTTCCGGGATCAGACAATTTGGATAGTTGAGGAGGATTAAGGATGAAGATGGGGAGTAATAAGATTTCATGAAACTACAGTTGGCTCTATTAGAAAAAGCGGCCCTGGAAAACAGATTGGCTCATCTCTTATTGTTTCATGGAGGAAGTAAAGTTCACCAGCGAGAGGTAGCTCTTCGCTTGGCGCAAATTTTGAACTGCCATAACAGTACATCTGAAGGGCCATGCAATGTGTGTCCAACTTGCCGTAAGATCCTTAGTGGGAACCATCCTGAAGTTTCATGGTTGAAAGCACAAAAAGCGGTTATTGGGATTGAACAAGTTCTTTTATGGCAAGAAAGGTTATACCTTAAGCACTACGAAGGGGACTATAAGATATCTATCGTAGAACAGGCAGACCTGTTAACATTACCGGCGGCAAATTCCTTGTTAAAGGTTATTGAAGAGCCACCTGAGCGCACTTTAATTATATTGTGTGCTGAGAATGCCGAAGGAATTTTGCCTACAATACAAAGCCGTGCCCAATTGGTGTTTTTTCCTAATCTCTCCGAAGAAAAATGGGTAAGTAGCTTAGGTGAGGTTAACGACTTGGAAGCAGCTCAGGCTTTTCGCTTAAGCGGAAAAAATCATAATCTGGCAACTGAAATAGTGCAATATGGTGTACAGCAAATCAAAGACTGGTTAGAGAAGTTTCGCACGGCGGTGGAAGAGAGAAACTTTTTGAAACTATTTCCGCTTTTTCCAATCGACAAGAACCAAGCCCTTCTATATTTACAGGTTATGGCTGTACAAGCTGAGGAAGGGATTAAGAATAACACCATTCGTCCGTTGGAATTATTAGAGATCGGTAAAGCGATCGATGTACTACGACAACAAGCTAATCCCAGATTAGTGATTGAGGTGTTAGCATTAGAATTATTTCAACAAGGAGGGGTTCGCAGTGATTGAGGTCGTAGGGGTTCGCTTTAAACACGCAGGGAAAATATATTATTTTGCCCCAGGAGATCTTACACTTGCTGTATCAGATAAGGTAATTGTTGAAACAGCAAGAGGTATCGAATTTGGAGAATTAGTAATTCCATCTCGTCTGGTTGCAGATGAAGAAGTAGTACTCCCTTTAAAGCAGGTTATGCGTAAGGCGACATTGGCAGATGAATTATTTGTAGAGCAAAATAGACTTAAAGAAAAGGATGCTTTTCAAATATGCCTAAAGAAAATATCCGAACATCATTTACCAATGAAACTGGTAGATGTGGAGTATACCTTTGATGGAAATAAGATTATATTCTCCTTCACAGCAGAAGGACGAGTTGACTTCAGAGAACTAGTAAAGGATCTAGCCGCCATATTTAGGACGAGAATAGAACTTCGCCAAATTGGAGTTCGGGATGAGGCAAAAATGCTAGGAGGAGTTGGCTCCTGCGGACGGATTCTTTGTTGTACCTCATTCTTAGGCGATTTTGAGCCTGTCTCGATTCGTATGGCTAAGGACCAAAAGCTTTCCCTAAATCCAACTAAGATTTCTGGGATCTGCGGTCGTCTTATGTGTTGCTTAAAATATGAAAATGGTTGTTACAGACCTGAGGATAAAGAACATTGTGGGCGACAAAATCCTCAAGCGGGACATAAGACAATTGAAATCCAGGATGAATCAAACCCTCGAGTCGAAAGTGTTTATTCACCCAAAACGGAGGGAAAACAGCAACGTAACAGGAAAGGGGAAAAGCCCAAAGAAAAGAGTGAAAAAGTATGAGCCAACTGACGCAGGCACTTACAGAAGTGGAAGAAAAATTGCGCTCCTTATTAGAAGAGGTAAACCGTTTGAAGCCCTATGTGCAAGCGTTAGAAGATGAAAATACTAAGTTAAGGCGGGAATGTACTCTTCCGGAGAAAGAAACAGAACGTGTTATTGCTAACGCCGAGCACATTCAAGGGGTTGCCCATGACAATCTTGTCCGTCTGTATCAAGAAGGGTTTCACGTTTGTCACCTTCACTTCGGGCAGCCTTTAGAGGGCGATTGTTTGTTTTGTATGGGCTTTTTACGGAAAGACTAGAGATAGAGAACTTAAATATACAAGGAGCCAAAGGTATGTTATCTAAAGGCACATTGTATGTATGTGCAACTCCGATAGGAAATTTAGGAGATATCACCCTGCGGGTATTGGATACACTTCGGGAAGTAGATCTTATTGCTGCGGAGGATACACGTCATTCAAGAAAACTATTACAACATTATCAGATTAATACTCGCATGATAAGTTATCATGCTCATAACGAAAAGAAGCAATCTGTCGAATTAGTAGAAAAGCTCAAAGGTGGCCAGGCAATTGCACTGATCTCAGATGCGGGTCTACCTGGTATTTCCGATCCAGGAATAGAGGTTATCAACCTTTGTCTTGCCGAAAATATTCCTGTTGATGTCTTGCCGGGACCTAATGCGGCTCTGACTGCTTTGGTTCTATCGGGAATGCCTACGGAACACTTTGCCTTCCATGGCTTTCTGCCTTCTTCAAATACAGCAAGGAAACAGAGTCTGGAGCAATTAGCCAATCTGCCGCTGACACAGATCTTTTATGAGGCACCACACCGTTTGGTAGCTACTCTTCAAGGAATGTCAGAGTTTTTTGGGGATCGACAGGCAGCGGTAGTCCGTGAGTTAACAAAGTTACATCAGCAAGTGCATAAAGGGACTACTCTAGAACTCAAAGATGCTTTTGAGGAGACTGAACCTCGAGGTGAATGTTGCATAATAATTGCACCCTACATCCCCATAAAACCCGTCGGAGGCCCCGTTGAATGGTGTTTAGAGGTTAAAGCACGAATAGATCAAGGATTGAGTAAGAAAGAGGCTATGAAGGAAGTAGCAAAGCTATATGGGGTAAGGAAATCCGATGTTTATCAGGCGCTCTTGACTGACGAAACAATAGATAGTTAATGAAAGCCGGATCTTCAATCTAGCATAAAAAAGAAGGCCTTAAGGCCTTCGAATTTTGAGCTTATGCTAGTTGATTGTCTATGTATAGGCTAACCTAAACAGCTTTTGAACTTGATTCAGAATTAGCGGCCACGTTTTCTCCCATAGCAACTGCACATTCTCGGCAAACATTTTTGCCATGGAAAAGTTGGATATCGCTTGCATTACCACAAAATACACAAGCTGGCTCATACTTTTTGAGGATGATTTTTTCTTGATCTACATAGATTTCCAGGGCGTCTTTTTCGTCAATACCTAAAGTGCGGCGAAGCTCTATCGGTAATACAATACGACCAAGTTCATCTACTTTTCTTACGATTCCAGTTGATTTCATCATTTTTCCCCCACTCCTTTGCAACAACATTCGACACAAAACTACAGACTTATGATACCAATCGTTCCATATAAAGTCAACCCATTTTTTTAAAGTTTTTACTGGTATTATTAGCCTGTACAAGTAATTCCTTACTTTACATATTAATTCTTAATCATGGGCAGACTTGACAAATATTAAATTTTATATTATTAATTCAAAAAGATATTTGAGAGGGAGACTTAGCGTGAAATACTATATAACAACCCCAATTTTTTATCCTAATTCTAGTCCGCATATTGGGACAGCCTATACAACGGTTGCTGCAGATGCCTTAGCTCGTTATCATAGATTGCAAGGGAATCAAGTCTACTTTTTAACTGGAACCGATGAGAATGCCCAGAAAATCGTTCGTACTGCAGAAGCAAACAATACTGATACAAAAAGCTACGTTGATGGGGTCGTGGAACGGTTTAAAGATTTATGGAGAGCTTTAGATATTTCCAATGACGACTTTATCCGGACAACGGAGGAGCGCCATCAAAAAGTTGTTCAACAAATCTTCACCAAATTATACGAACAAGGAGATATCTACAAGTCAGAGTATTCGGGCTGGTATTGTACCCCTTGTGAAACGTTCTGGATGGAAAATAAATTAAATGAAGGGAAGTGCCCCAATGCCGATTGTGGAAGAGATGTTGAATTACTGAAAGAAGAAAGCTATTTCTTTCGTCTTTCTAAATATCAAGGAGCCTTGCTAGACTATATTAATACACATTCTGATTTTATCCAACCGGTTTCGAGGCGGAACGAGATGGTTAAGTTTATTGAAGGTGGTTTAGAGGATCTTTGCGTTTCGCGCACTACATTTCAATGGGGAATTAAAGTACCCTTTGATCCCAAGCACGTGGTATATGTCTGGCTTGATGCCTTAATTAATTATATTTCTGCCTTAGGTTACCCTGACGGGGAAAACTATAAAAACTATTGGCCAGCTGATGTTCATATAATGGGAAAAGATATTGTGCGGTTTCATGCGATTATTTGGCCAATTATTTTAATGGCAATTGATGTTCCGCTGCCTAAAGTAATATATGGACATGGATGGTATTTAACTAAAGATGGTGGAAAAATTTCTAAATCCCGAGGCAATGTCCAAGACTCCTTTGCCTTGATCCAGAGATATGGGTCAGATGCCATTCGTTATTTCTTGCTGCGTGAGATGCAAGTAGGAACAGATGGGACATACTCGGAGGATAATGTGGTAGAACGGCTAAACAGCGATTTAGCAAACGATTTCGGGAATTTTATATCTCGAAGTCTGGCCATGGTTGTTAAGTTTAGAGATGGAATAGTCCCTCCTTCCGGTCAAGAACAAGCTCTGGAACTGGAATTAAAGGCTTTAAGTACTGAGGTCAAAAAAGCCGTGGATAAAAGCTTAAGGAAATGTGATCCTGCAAGTGCACTGGAAGAAATATGGCGGTTTGTCGCAAGATGCAATAAGTATGTTGATGAGACAGCTCCCTGGTCTCTAGCTAAACAAGAGGATCAGAGGGAACGCTTAGACACGGTTCTTTACACCTTTGTAGAATGTATTAGGATCATGGCAATTCTGACAGCTCCGTTTATGCCTGGTATACCCTCTAAGATTTGCGGGTTGCTTGGCAAAGATGAAAGACTCATCAAATGGGAAGAAGCAGATCAATGGGGTATTCTTGAAGAGGGGATCAAGGTACAAAAGGGAGAACCTCTCTTTCCAAGAATTGATATGACTGAATATTTAACACCAGAGGAGACGAAAACGGTGGATGAAAAACAGAACGCTCCCATAGAAAGTTTAGAAATGCCTGTTCTTGGATTTGAACCGATTAAAGAAGAAATCAGTATTGATGAATTTGCTAAAATTGATTTGCGTGTAGGAAAAGTCGTAAGTGCGGAAAAAGTAGAAAAAACAGATAAGCTGATGAAGTTAGAAGTTGAAATAGCAGGAGAAGTTCGTACAATAGTCTCCGGTATTGCCAAACATTATTCGGCAGAGGATCTAATCAATCAGTATGTCGTTGTAGTTGCTAATCTAAAACCTACCAAGCTAAGAGGAATTACGTCCCAGGGGATGATATTAGCAGCCTCACAAGGAGAAGTCTTGGAAGTGCTTACGGTCAACAAGAGACTTCCCGGAGGGGCGCGGGTAAAATGATTTGGGATACACATGCGCATATCGATGATCCCAGCTATGCTGAAGATTTTCAGGAAGTTTTACTTCGAATTCAGTCAGCTCAAATTTCAAGGATAACAAATGTTGGTTATGATTTGCCTTCCTCGGAAAGATCTGTAAGATTAACCGAGGACTACAATTTTATCTACGCAGCGATTGGAATACATCCTCATAACGCTCAAGATGTTAAAGTGGATACCTGGAATAGGCTGTTAGAGCTTGCTAAGCAGCCAAAAGTTCTGGCTTGGGGTGAAATTGGTCTGGATTACTACCGGGATTTATCTCCACGGCCTATTCAAAAAGAGGTATTTATTCAACAGATAAAGCTCGCTAATGAAATTGGGTTGCCGATTGTCATCCATAATCGCGATGCCCACCAGGATGTCTTAGAAATCGTTAGGGCTAATCCTCCAAAGTATGGGGGAGTATTTCACTGTTACTCAGGATCCTGGGAAATGGCGGATATTCTTTTGAAGTTAGGATTTTATTTGTCTTTTGCTGGGCCCATTACGTATAAAAACGCGCGCCATACCGTCGAGGTTGCCAAGCGCATCCCCTTAGATAGAATGTTGGTAGAAACAGATTCCCCCTATTTAACCCCGGAGCCACGCCGGGGAAAACGTAACGAACCCACCTATGTTCGAGAAATTGTGCGGAAATTATCAGAAATAAAAAATTTGAGCTTTGAGGATGTAGCATTTGCAACTATGCAAAATGCGGAAACGATCTTTAGACTAAAAGAACCTTCATTTTAGAAGGTTCTTTTTTTTGTAAAAACTTCATACGCTTTTTGTAAGGAGGGGTAAAATGTATTCTTTGCCGATTACTACTTATTCCGATTATTGGCGTAAAACAAAGGCATTGAGCGTATACTTTGGGAGTTTAGCAGTATTAGCCGCAGGTACCAGGTATTCATCACTATATGAAGCGGATAGCGGGAAGACGCTTAAACCATCAGTACAATTAGTTGATTCCATAAGTTTAAAAAGTGTAAGAACGAATGACTTCACTGAAGGTACTCAAACAGTTAAAAAAGGTAGTGAGAGTTTAGTTAAGCAAGGATTGAATAAACCTAGGCAAATTAGCCGGGGATTCCAAGGCCTCAGCCCGCAGGAACCTAGTGAAATTGATCAATCGGCATCGCGAAGCTTGAATTTGCAATCAGGTGATATAGAGTCAAGGACGAGTAAAATAGCAATAGTTGATATGGAGTTGCCCTTTAAAACCGAATTTGTTGAATCCGAGAAAATTCCACCGGGAACTAGCCAGATCCAGGTAAAAGGGGAAAATGGCACTAGACGTCAAGTTATCAAGACCTTTGAGATCGATGGACAACCTGTAGATCAGCAAATTCAATCATTCTATGAACTTAAAAAGCCAAAGAATGAAGTCGTTCTCCGAAACACTCAACCCATTCCGAAGAAAAAGGTTATTATTGACAACTCAAAGCTTGAAGCTGGCAAGTTAGAGTTGGATTTGAGTAAGTTGAGTATTGCTAAAACTTTAAACGTTGAAGCAACTGCCTATACATTTACGGGAAATAATACAGCAACAGGTATTAAACCGAGAGAAGGGTTGATTGCAGTCGATCCTAGAGTAATAGCTATGGGAAGCCAGGTTTATGTTGAAGGGTACGGATATGCAATAGCTGCGGATACCGGCGGAAATATTCGTGGCAATAAAATTGATGTCTTTTTCTCAACGCTAAGACAATGTATTGATTGGGGCCGAAAGCCCGTAAGAATACATATTTTAAATACCAAATAATGTAAAAATATTTTGACAAGTGACCACCTATGCCTTAAAATGAAGTTGTTATCAGTGATTTTGGAGGGATTTAATGTTTCAGAAGAATCCAACTCAGGTAGTAACCTTAGTTCGGAAATCTCGTATTGCTCAGATTGCAGTTGCTTTGGTCGGTATCCTACTGGTTGCAGGCATAACGGTTTTATACAATGTGAAGACTATCAATGCCAATATAGATGGGAAACAGGTTTGTATCAGAACTCTTTATGGGACAGTAGGCCAGGCACTTGAGCATTCGTCGAAAATTGAGTTTTATCCAGAAGATATTGTGAGTCCTTCAATAGATACTAAAGTTACCAATGGGATGGCAGTTAATGTACAAAGTAGCGTTCCAGTTAATCTCTCAGTTGATGGTCAGATTTTTAACACCCGAACAGCTAAAGAAACAGTAGGTGAAGCTCTTAGCGAGTTATCAGAACGTTATAAGCTTGAGATCAAAGATGTGGATGAAGTCAATGTTGCATTATCGGAATCAGTAACTGATAACATGGATATCCAAGTATTGAGATCAATCCCTATTAAAGTTAGTGCTGACGGAAAAAAAATAGATACTTATATTGCACCACGAACTGTGGCTGACGCTCTCAACAAGCTTGGTATAACCTTAGGGGCAGAAGATAGAATTTCTTTAGCTCTTGACCATATGTTGGAACCTAATGACCAACTGAATGTGGTTCGGGTTACCCATCCTATTGAGACCGTAAAAAGTGAGATCCCCTATCAAATAGTTGCCCAACCTGCTGATTATCCTCTTGGCTTACCGGATAGACTAGTCAGTCGGGGCTCTAACGGTCTTCAAGAACAGACAGTAAGACTGACACTTGAGGATGGAAAAGAAGTAGATCGTCAAATACTCAACCAACGGGTTGTGAAACCTCCCACAAACCAAGTTGTTTCCCGTGGTACACAGACGACAATTTCGAGGGGGGGTAATACCATTAGCTTTAAACGTGCTTATGTCATGAAAGCGTCTGCCTATTGTATGCCCGGAGGGAGAACTGCTACCGGTGCATCGGTAGGTAAAGGAATTATTGCAGTTGACCCTAGAGTGATTCCTCTAGGAAAGTCAGTTTATGTTGAAGGATATGGTTATGCCCAAGCTCTTGATACCGGAGGAGCAATTCGTGGAGAGCGTGTCGACCTTTATATGGATTCTAAACAAGCTGCTTTATCATGGGGAGTTCGAACCGTCACAGTATATGTTCAATAAATTCAGCCCTTTTATAAAACTTTAAGCCGTTACTTAAACTTAAATAAAATGGAAAGAAGCCTTAGGTCAAGCCAAGGCTTCTTTTTTGTTGAGAACAGAAAGTATATCTTTATTTATCAGCACATAATCATTAAAAAGAATCGCTAATTGGGGGAGTGCTAAAATGCGATGGCCGAAGGTTATTATTGGAACAAAGCTAGCTATTTTACTTGTTATTGGTGTTATGAGTACACTAATACTCTCGGTATTTTGGCAAGGCTCAGCAGCAGTAATTAATCAATTTGAAAACCGTTATGTAGTAATGCTTGATCCTGGGCACGGAGGGTATGATCCTGGAGCAGTTTCATCTCAAGGTGTCTATGAAAAAGCCATTAATCTTAAGATTGCCCAGAAAGTTAAGGAGATGTTGCAACCAAGTGGTATAGAAGTTTTCCTTACACGGGAGGAAGATCTTGATTATGTTCCGGATGGAGTTAAAGGAAAGACGACCAAGAAGCAAATTGATTTAAATCATCGTATTGAAATGGCAAAAGAAGAGAAGGCGGATATATTTGTAAGCCTACATGTCAATGCAACTAAAACAGGTCAAAATTCCGGTGCAGAAACTTTTTTTCATTATAAATCAGAATCTGGAAAAAGATTGGCGGAATTAATCCAACAAGAAATGATTAAAATAAATGGGATGAATCGTAGGGTTGCAAAACCTGGAGATTTTTATATTATCAAAAATACTAGTATGCCCGCTGTAATTGTAGAGGTAGGTTATCTTTCTAGTGCTAAAGAACAGAAGAAGTTGCAACAGACTTGGTATCAAGAACAACTATCTAGAGCAATTGCCAAAGGTATTTCTAATTATTTTGATCTTCCATAATTAGCTTGAATAGGATATTAACGTACAATCCTTATATACATAACCTCTTTTTGAAGCGGGGAAGATAAAGTCAGTTACCGAATCTAGATTAAGGAGTTGAAGTGAAGCATGAAACGGTTTCTGACTTTATTAGCGAGTAGTGCCTTGGTTTTAAGCCTTTCTTTGGCGGGATGTACAAATGTTCAACCACCGGCTGCTCCGGAAGCCCCTGAGCAAACAACACAATTGCCGGAAGCCGAAGCAGGAGCAACACGTGATTCTGTATTAGGTCCCGAGAAGCGGGTAGTCATGGGTTTTTATACTGACCAGGAGGGACCTGTGCCCAGCTCAAAAGAATCTACATTAAAAAATGCAAAACTATTGGATGAAGTTGCGTTTTTTTGGTATTCCTTTGATGCAAACGGTAAAGTTATTCCGACTGGAGACATTGATCTGAAGTTAAAAGATCAAGTTCAGAAGAATGGCTCCAAAGCCTATGCCTTAGTGCATAACATGAAATTAAAAGGGACTGTCGGCTTTGATGAGAATTTAGCTCATAGTATGCTATCTAACCCTGGAAAAAGGTCTAACCTAGTTGCCAATTTAGTTAATCTGACAACGAAGGATAATTGGGATGGTATTTCTATTGACATTGAAAAAACCCCGCCCGGAGATCGTGACAATTTCTCGGCCTTTGTTGCAGAACTTAAAAAAGCCTTGCAAGCAAAGGACAAAGTTTTAAACATTTCTATTCCTGCAAAATTTGCAGATTATCCATCTGACCTTTGGTCGGGAGCTTATGATTATGCAGCAATCGGAAAATCTGCTGACCAAATCATTCTTATGACTTATGATGAGCATGGGCTGGGAACAACTCAAGGACCTGTGGCATCGGAAGGATGGGTTGATCGGGTTATTAAATTTGCAGTAGGAAAAATTCCTAAAGAAAAAATTGTAATGGGTCTGCCAGTTTACTCCTTTGACTGGGGAACCAATAAGCCAACAATGCCGGACTATCTGTCTTACGCCCAAACTGTTGAGAGGGCTAAGAAACATGGGGTAGAGATCCATACTGACCCAAATGCTAAAGTCCCGCAATTTACCTACACAGCAAATGGGATTCGTCACGAAGTTTACTTTGAGAATATCGCCAGCTTAAGAGCAAAAATGGATGATGCGCTTAAGTATAAACTACATGGTGTTGCCGTCTGGCGTTTAGGAATGGAAGATCCTCAGATTTGGGAACAGCTTCTGAAAACCTACGGAACGAACAAAGAGACCCAAGAAAAGAAATAATTCGAAAGAACTTGAGCCCCCACTTAAAAGTGGGGGCTTTTATTTGAGTATTTGAACATTCTCGGTTAAGATATAAGAGTTGAAAACGGAGGAATCAAGGATGATAAAGGAACTTATAGTTGTTGAAGGGAAAAATGACGCTCATGCAGTGCGCTTAGCCCTTGGTGAAGTGGATATAATATGGACTGATGGTTATGGGCTTACGAGAAAAAAACTTGAATACATCGCAGAAATGGCCAATCGACAAGGTGTAATTGTATTTACTGACCCAGATACTGTTGGGGAACAGATTCGCAATCGTATTCGTAGGCACGTGCCCAAGGCAAAGCATGTTTACTTAACCAGAAAAGTCGCAACAAAGCAAGGGGATATTGGGGTTGAGAACGCAGCCCTGGAGGAAATTCGACGTGCCTTTGCGCAGATCCGGCAAGAGCAGTTTGAAATTGGTCAGTTTAGTATAGATGATTTAATACTAGTTGGTCTTGCAGGAACCGGGCATGCTAAAGAATATCGCTTCGAACTTGGTCGTAAGTTAGGAATTGGAGATTGTAATGCAAAACAATTTCTCCATCGCTTAAACAGGTTTGGAATTTCTCGACAGGAGTTTTTTCAAGTACTGAAGGAGGTGCAACATGGAGAGCGCCGCTGAATATACTCAACGTCTGGTAAAGCATGGGGCACGAGCTTTGAAATCCATGGGCCAAAATTTTTTAATAAATGATGAAGTAATTGAAGAAATTGTTGCTGCAAGTGTATTACAAAAAGATACTCCTTTAGTTGAAATTGGGCCTGGCCTGGGAGTGTTAACTCGTAAATTAGCGCCAAAAGTTCCGAAAATGTGGGCAATAGAATTAGACCAACAGAAAATAAATCTTTTGTACAAAGAACTTAAGGAGCACTCTGTGGAAGTTGTGCACCAAGATGCCTTAAAGGTAAATTTAAGGGATTTATGGGGTGATAGAATGGGGTATTTGATAGGGAATTTACCCTACTACATCACCAGTCCACTAATTATGCATTTTTTAGAGCAAGCTGACCTTTTAAGTGGGATGACGATCATGGTTCAAAAAGAGGTTGCTGATCGGATTAATGCTCGGCCAGGCACTAAAATATATGGAATTTTATCTATTGCAGTCCAGATATCGGCTAATGTCACAAAAATCATGGATGTTTCAGCTAATTCTTTCTGGCCTGTTCCTAAAGTAGATTCTGCAGTAATTAGGTTAGACCTCCGCCCTTATCCAGGATTTGATGTTGATAAAAAAGACTTCTTCCGGGTTGTTAAAGCTGCCTTCAGCCAACGAAGAAAAACTCTAGGGAACTCATTGGCCGGTGGGTTAGGCCTAAAAAAGGAGGAAGTCATCGAACGCATGCAGTGTGCGGGGATTTCTGACGGTAGACGAGCAGAGTCACTGAGTATTGAGGAATTTATAGTATTAACTAAGTCCTTTATTTAAAAACAGAGATTAGTAGTCAAAGGGATGTATGGATATAGACAAGTAGGATTGAACAAAGCTCTCCGTGTGGAGGGCTTCTTTTTATTATTTATAAGCCAAAATAATTGATTTTGAGGGCATAAAACAGGAAAAAAATCCAAAACTATAAAAAGGTTGTAATTATTTTTTTCGGAATATCAATTAGATTAAGTTTTTACATACTGGAGGTTGAAGGGAATATTGGGAAAAGGTAAGCACCGCTCAATAAAATGGTCGAGCGTTATTGCTACGTCTGCCACTTCTGTGTTAGCGCTGACTGCATTAGTTACTGTATACCTAACAGTTGCAGCTTGGAAAGTTCAGCAAGGGACGACACGTCCTTATTTTGTACTCAAAGAGTCGCCAAAAGTGGAGATAAGCAATGAACTTAGCTTAGAATTAAAATTTAATAATGTAGGGGTACACCCGGCAGTTGATCTTTCTAGTGAGACTATCGTTTTCGATGAACAATTATCCGCAGAGCCGATTTATAATGATGAGTCATCAATTGTCAACGAGATACCTAAGGACGCTGCTTCAAGCCTGATAATGAATATACCAAGTGACGAAATGTACCTTAAACAATCTAATATTAATGCTCATTTCGTAGTGGTTGATTTATTGTACACAGATCCCATTTTAAATAAGTCTTATAATCAAACGATTTACATGAAGTGGAGCGGAGTGAATGAGGGAAAGATGCAACCAATTGTACACGTACAAGCTGATGAAAAGGAAGAGATTTTAGATTACTTTCAAAAGTATAATATTGATCCAAGATTAAGAAGGCCTTAAAGACAACTAGAAAGCTTCAGGTAGATTTGGCGGTGGCAGGGGAGATCCGGGGATAATTATATGCTGTTCAAAGAAAATTCCTTCAGACTTAAGGGACTGCTCCCAGTATTCAAGAAGATCAAAACGTCGTTCAGGATGATAGCCTAATAAAGTGTGTTTTCCCAAGGATCTAGAGGGAGGCTCATTTTTGACAAGGGATAATCCCATTAAGCAATCTCCGATAATGGTTTCAGCAATCAGTCGGGCATGACGACGATGTTTTCTGGGAGAATGAAGAGCTTCGTGGGGAATTGATGCAGCAACTTTAATAGTCAGGTTGTTTTTTTGGGCCCAGTATAGGGTGAGGGGTGGGATAGCTATTGCTTCGGGAGGAAGAGTACGCAGAGCTCGTTCGGAAAGTGCATGTGGTCCGTGTGTTGGGGTTGCGAGGCCAAGGCTTTTAAACAAATCCAGCTCACGGTTTAGTTTTGCCCTAAACCTTAAGACTAGATTGGCCAACTTTTGACGATGTGGAATATAAGGATAGCAATTTGTTAAGGCTACATCAACTCCTGACTCTATGGAATCAAGAAGTTTAACGAGATTCTCATAGATATCTCCAGACATATCCCCATCGACGAAGAGAGCGCCTTTAACACCTAAATGGCGTGCATAGAGTGCTCCAATTGCCCTCGGGATATCAATTCCCAGGGAGTCTGAGAAGTAGAGAGTGTGAATTCTAGCATCAGGAATTGAACGGACAAGTTCAAATGTCCGATCTGTACAGCCATTGAGTACTAATATGATATGACTGATAGGAAGACGCAGAATGGTGGTCAAGGCAGCCAAGATGCTCTTTTCTTCATTTTGGGCTGGAATGATGCCTGCGAACATCATGGAGACCCCCTTTTACGTAAATTGTTATAATTCTAATATATGCCGTTTTAGTTAGGTTCGACATAGGATATGGAGATATAGCAAATTTACTATCAACTATGATGAAACTCTAGCTAAGAGTTAAGATGGCCGATGTTAGAATTACCAAAGAGGGGGTCAGACTGATGATTCAGGTTGGGGATGTTGTAGCACGTCTATCACATCAGCAGGATGTCTATTTCCATGTTTATAAAATACAGGGCAACAATTTTAAAGGCAAAGGATCTAACTCTGTGATTCTTAAAGGACTTAATTTAAGGTTATTGGCAGATGCCCCCATCTCGGATCTTGTGTTGAAGAGTCCTGTAGAGGTTGCAAATTATGAACGGGAAGATCATAAAATGATTTATCAAAAGTTACACAAACTGACAAGTCAGAGAAAAGTAGAATTCGACGATCAAAAAGAATTCTTTGAAATACCTGGCCGAGTTTTGCAGCTTGATGGGGATCAGGAATATTTGCAGCAATGTATTAAGACCTATCGTCAAATGGGAATTGAGGCTAAAGGGATTTGCAAATCAGAAATAGAGCAACCGAGAGTAATACGCAAAATATTGCAAGAGAACCCTACGGATATATTAGTGTTGACAGGGCATGATGGGTTGATTTCAGGAAAAAAAGATTTTCATAGTATGGACAGCTACCGGAGTTCTCGTTATTTTGTGGAATCTGTTTTAGAAGCTCGGCGTTTTCAGCATAATAGAGATGCACTTGTTATCTTTGCAGGTGCCTGTCAATCAAATTATGAAGCGATTCTATCAGCAGGAGCAAATTTTGCTTCATCGCCTAAACGCATGCTAATTCACGCTTTCGATCCAGTATTTATTGTTGAGAGAATTGCATTTACCCCAACAGATCAAATTGTTTCTGTAAAGGATATTTTAACCCACACAATTACGGGAACAGACGGAGTAGGGGGGGTAGAAACAAGGGGACAGATGCGAAGGGGTTATCCGCGAAGCCCGTATTAAACAAATAAGGCTAGACACGGGGACGGTTCTTGTCTTAAGACGAGAGGACCGTCCCCGTGTCTAGCGTAACGCCCATCAATGTTATGCCTGTATGATTACGGGAGTTTCGGTTTCGATAATTTGGTAGAGCTCTTCTACGTCGTGATTGTACATACGAATACAACCTTTTGATACCGCTTGCCCAATGCTCATGGGGTTATTGGTGCCATGAATTCCATAGTAAGGGATAGATAGTCCCAGCCAGCGGGTGCCGAAGACTCCGCCGGGCTGCATTGTTTTGGTGGCGATATAGTAATTGCCTGGAGGAGTAGGGGTTGACTTCTTGCCGACTGCTATAGGATAGGAACGAATTCGTTGATTGTCTTTATAGAGTTCAAGCAATCGACTAGCTGTATAAATATAGATTTGATAGTTGGGCATAGAATAGAAGCCCCTTTCTTTAGGTAATATATTTCTTAACTCATGGTATGTTTATGATTTCTGAATGTTCGCTTGCATAATTAAACCCTTTTTAGGTGGAAAATAAGTCAGACTGGAGGGATCAGTTTTGACAGAACGTGTTGAAGGAAAACTGCTTATTATTGGTGGAGCAGAAGATAAGAAAAACGAGTGTAAAATTTTAAAGAGATTTGTTGAGGAATCAGGAGGTAGAGAAGCACGGATTACCGTATTGACCGCTGCGACGGAATATCCTCTTCAGGTGGGGACAGAGTATTATTCATTGTTTTTACAACTAGGGGCTAAGGAAGTTCAGGTTCTGGATGTTTCAGACCGTACACAAGCTAACAGACAAGGAATTGAAAAAGAATTTGAACAGTCGACAGGGATTTTCTTTACAGGGGGTGATCAACTAAGAATAACTGGATTGCTGGGTGGTACGTTGCTAGGACGTAAGCTTCAATTATTATATGAGAACGGGATCATTATTGCAGGAACAAGTGCAGGAGCATCTGTCATGTCCGATACAATGATTGTCGGTGGAGAAGCAGGAACCGCCAAGAAAAACACTTTATCTATGGCTCCGGGGCTGGGGCTCCTTCGTTCTGTAGTGGTAGATCAACATTTTGCCCAACGAGGGAGAATTGGCAGACTTTTATCGGCGATTTCTCAGAATCCCTATGTACTGGGAGTGGGTATTGACGAGGATACTGCCATTTTAGTTCAATCAGATGCCAGTTTTTCAGTGATAGGAAGCAATACAGTAACAGTCGTTGATGCATCAACTTCAACCACTACAAATGTTTCTGAAACCACCCCTGGCCAATCTCTGGTATTAAGCCCGATTGTAATGCATGTTTTATCTGAGGGCTATGGGTTTGATCTTAAGCAGCGAGTCTCTAAGCTTTGACCAATTGAAAGAATTATGAGGAATACCAAGAGAGAAAAAGGTTAAAACTAGTGGAGGATATTTAACCATTGCTTCTTAAGGAGGAACAATAATAAAATGGAGATTAGAGAAATCCATGCAGTCGAAGGGGCCAATGTGTACAGCCATCGCCCAATTATTCGAGCTATTGTGGATCTCCAAGAATGGACGGAACGGTTTACTGATGAACTGGGTGACTTTCGGCAGCGACTTGTTGAACAGCTACCCGGCTTAGAAGAGCACTACTGCTCTAGAGGCAAACGCGGAGGGTTCCTAGAGCGTCTACATGAGGGAACTCTTATCGGCCATGTCATTGAACATGTGACTATAGAACTATTAACTCAAGCCGGCCAAACAATTAAATATGGTAAAACTATGGCTGTATTAGATAAGCCTGGTTGGTATGAAATTATTTTTAATTACGAAGATAAAACCGGTGCCATTGAGGGTTTTAAATTAGGTTTTTTACTTGTTGATACCCTCTTAAAAGGAAACTCCTTTGATGTATTAAAGGCAGTAAATCAAATTAAATCCGAAATGGCTAAGTGCGAGTTAGGGGTCTCAACACAAGTAATTGTTAAGGCCTGTGAGGAACGAGGAATTCCAGTTTCTCGTCTCAATGAGGGAAGTTTATTGCAGTTAGGTTATGGCCGCAACCAAAGACGTATTCAAGCGACAATCACAGATGCAACGTCAAGCATAGGGGTGGATATCGCTTGTGACAAAGAAATGACCAAGAAAGTGCTTAGTGAGGGTGGAGTGCCTGTTCCATATGGTCTGATTGTGCGAACCGAAGAAGAAGCTGTAAAAGCATTTATTGATATGAATACTTCGGTTGTCATTAAACCCTTGAATGGTAATCAAGGGAAGGGAGTAACTCTTCAACTCACAAGCATAGCGGAGGTCAGAGCAGCGTTTAAGGTAGCTCAAACTTATGGCGAGTGGGTTATTATAGAGGAATATATAGAAGGAGAGCATTTCCGCTTAGTTGTTGTAGGCGAGCGGCTGATTGCGGCAGCCAAGAGAGTGCCGGCCCACGTGATTGGAGATGGGCAATCCACTATTGAAGAGTTAGTTGCCCAAACTAATTTGGATCCGCTGCGTGGAGATGATCATGAGAAGGTCTTAACGAAGATCAAAATTGATTCCGTCGTCCTTCTGAACTTAACTCTTAAAGACTTAACCATGGAATCTGTTCCGCTAAAGGGAGAAGTTGTCTACTTGAGGGACAGTGCAAATCTAAGCACCGGAGGGATTGCAGAAGATGTGACGGATCTTGTACATCCGGATAATGTAGAGATGGCGGTCTATGCCTCGAAGCTGGTAGGGTTAGATGTGGCTGGAATAGACTTAGTTATTGAGGATATTGAAGCTTCCTATCGCGAGAGAAGAGGCTGTATTATCGAGGTGAACGCAGCTCCGGGTATTCGAATGCATCATTTTCCAAGTAAAGGGAAAGCGCGAGATGTCGGTAAAGCTATTGTTGAACAAGTTATCCCCACCGGAAACGGACGCATCCCCATTGTTGCAATCAGTGGCACTAATGGCAAAACGACAACTACCCGCATGATTAGTAAGTTACTTACAGATCAAAAGCTATTTGTGGGAATGACATCAACTGATGGGATAGTTATTAATAAAAAAATGTGGGCAAGAGGAGACATGACCGGGCCGGATAGTGCTAAAGTCGTTTTGAGACATCCACAGGTTCAAGTAGCTGTATTAGAAACCGCAAGAGGAGGAATCCTCCGGTCAGGATTGGGTTATGATTATGCAGATGTTGCGGTAATTACTAATGTTTCAAGTGATCATCTTGGTCAATACGGAATAGAAACTCTTGAAGATATTGCTCATGTTAAGAGTCTAATTGCTGAAGTAGTTAAACCCCATAGCTACGTGGTTTTAAATGCTGATGATCCATACGTCGTCCAAATGGCACAGCGAACCAAGGGAAGGGTCATCTTCTTCAGCACGGAAAAAGATAATATTCATATTCGAAAACACCTGGCGAAAGGTGGAACAGCGGTCTTTGTACGCAGAGGTATGATACTTCTTTGTCAAGGCTCCCAGATTTTTCGCATTTGTTCCGTAAAACAAATTCCCGTCACATGGGATGGGAAGGCTAAACACAATATTCAAAATACCCTTGCAGCAATTGCTTCAGGATGGGCTCTGGGGATAAGTACTGCAGCTATTCGAGATTCTCTCCAAGGGTTTTCTTCAGACTCAGAACACAATCGTGGACGACTTAATCTATATAAGGTCGATGGTGTGGATGTATTTGTTGATTACGGACATAATGCAGCAGGTATTGCAGAAATTGCTAAAACCCTTAAACATTTTAAGAAGAAATCCCTCGTGGGCTGTATTACTGTTCCTGGAGATAGACCTGATGAGATGGTGAGAGAAGTAGGGCGGATTGCAGCAAAAGGGTTTCAACGACTGATTATTCGTGAGGATCAAGATCTACGGGGACGAAAACCCGGTGAAATTGCTCAAATTCTATATCATGAAGCTATAGCCAGTGGTATGGATACTAAGAACATAATGGTTGTACTCCCAGAGTTAGATGCCTTTTGTCGAGGGCTGGATAGTTGCTCGCCTGGGGACACATTTGTAATGTTCTTTGAGCATCTAGAGCCGATTGAGGAAGAAATTCGAAAGAGGCTTGAATTGCAGAAGGCTTTATCTTATGTTCCGGCACAGAACGATTGGGTTGTTGGTGGTGAGTTTTAAAAACTTAAAGTATTCAAAGGGTAGTTTTAGTAAAGAGTTTTGTAGGGGCGAGGATTATCTTCGCCCCTATTGTTCTATTAAGATTTTGCCTAATGAAGTGCTGGAACTCCAACCTGAAAATATGTATAATAGTAGGAAATGCTCTGGCAATGTTCGGAAGAGGTAATGTATATGGGAGAATCTTTTCTTACAATGTTCGCAAATGCGAAGATTAATTTAGCATTGGCCATAACTGGTGTCCGGGAAGATGGGTTCCATGATCTTCAGAGTGTTATGCAATCCATTGAATTACACGATATTGTTAAGGTTCGTCGTTATGGTGAAAAAATCGTATGTCGTTGTGGAAGATTAAGTGGTTCGGGAAATTTGGCCTATAAGGCAGCGATGGAGTTTTTAGAACAAGCTAAACTATCCGGTGGAATAGAGATTGAAATTGAAAAACACATTCCGATACAGGCTGGATTAGCTGGAGGGAGTGCTGATGCCGCAGCCACTCTTTGTTTATTAAATCGGCTTTATGATGAACCCTTAAGCACTGATGAGCTGCTTAAGCTGGCAGGTATATGTGGAGCGGATGTGGCCTTTTGTCTTCAAGGTGGAACCATGTGGGCAACGGGACGTGGTGAGCGGCTCGAGCCATTGCCTAAAGCTCCCAGAATAGATCTTGTCTTAATAAAGCCAGATTCAGGAGTGAATACGGGGGAGGCTTATCGACAGTTTGACTTATTAGGACAATCAGGTCAATTAAGCAAAATGGATTGGGAAAAGGCCTTAGAGGAAAAATCAGTACACAGAATTAGGGAACTTCTCTATAATGATCTGGAACCTGCCTCAATTCAACTAGTTCCCATTATTCAAGAATATAAGAAAATTTTAGTGGATTTGGGATGTTCGGGAGCCTTAATGTCTGGAAGCGGCTCGAGTGTATTTGGAATTGCCCAAGGAGAGAACCATGCGAGGCAAGTTGCATCCGAGTTGAGAAAAAGGGGTTTTAAACACGTTTGGGTGACAAATACTATCTAAAAATAATTCTTCTGAAAGGGGATATTAGGATGGGAAAACGATTATTGCCGGTGATACTAGACGGTTATAAACCATTACGGGAGATTGTTTTTGAGTCTATGAGGGATGCGATTTTAAGTGGCGTTCTTGAACCGGGAGAGAGGCTGATGGAGATTCAGTTAGCCGAAGAAATGGGGGTTAGCCGAACCCCGGTACGTGAAGCAATTCGGAAATTAGAATTGGAGAACTTTGTTGTCATGATTCCACGTAAGGGGGCCTATGTTGCCGGGGTTTCGTCAAAAGATGTCGCTGATGTTTTCGAAATACGTTCAGCTCTTGAAGGGCTGGCAGCAGGGCTGGCAGCAGAACGTATTACGGAAGATGAATTAGAACAAATGGAGCGAGTATTATTTTATCGAGCCAATGCCGAAGGCGAGATGGATTTAGAGCAGATTGTAAAGTCTGACACGGATTTTCATGCCTTGGTGTATAGTGCGAGCCGCAATGAACGATTAATTCAGATTTTAGCTAACTTGAGGGAACAAATCCAACGTTTTCGGGCCACTTCTTTAGCGGTACCAGGACGAAATAAGCTGGCTCTTGAGGAGCATAGAATGATTGTTGAAGCATTAAGAAAACATGATAGCGAAGAAGCCCAGTCATTAGCAATGGCGCATATAGTTACAGCAGAGAATGTCATGTTTGATGTACTCAGTATTAAGAATGAGCCGGACAAGGTGGATAAATAATCGTGGAGAAAATGAAAAGAGCGGAACGGATGGTGGCCATCACTCAAGTGCTGATGTTAAAGCCCAATGTCCTGACTCCTTTAGCCTTATTTGCAGAACAATTTCGAACAGCTAAGTCCACAATTAGTGAGGATTTAATGGCTGTCAAGGGGAGTTTGCAGCTCTCCGGGCATGGTCATCTTGAAACCATTCCAGGGGCTGCCGGAGGGGTGCGTTATATTCCGGAGATTTCCAAGGGAGAAGCAACTGCCGTGCTCAATTCCTTAGCAGAACGGTTGAATGATAAAGAGCGAATTTTAGCGGGTGGCTTTATTTACATGACGGATTTGTTGTTTAATCCATCTATTCTACGACCACTAGGGTTAATATTTGCAGGTGCCTTTCGACAAAAGAAGCCTGATGTAGTAGTAACTATCGAAACTAAAGGTATTCCCTTGGCCCTTGTCACAGCAGAGGCGCTGGGAGTGCCTATGGTGGTCATACGAAGCGGCAACAAGGTTACGGAAGGTTCCTCGGTCAGCATCAATTATGTTTCCGGGTCATCCCGACGTATTCAAACAATGTCCCTTTCTAGAAGAGCTTTAGAAGCACGACAACGAGTGCTGATTATTGATGATTTCATGAAAGCCGGCGGAACAGCGTTGGGAATCAAAAGTCTGATGGAAGAATTTCAAGCAGATGTTGTCGGTATTGGTATTTTGGTGGAAGCACAAATAACTTCAGAGCCAAAGCTTGTTGAAGGGTATCTGTCGTTGTTACAGCTTAAGGAGTTGAATCCTGACTCAGGAAAAACCACAGTTGTTCCTGTCTTTTTGTAAAAAAGATATAGGATATTTTTATAAATTAAAAGAAATTTTCCTGAATTTGAGGCAGGATTTTTTTACCATACAGAGAATATTATTATGAATAGGCCCGGAAGTGGAAGGGTGGTGATTCATAATGAATATTACCGATGTGCGGGTTCGGAAGATTAATACTGAAGGAAAAATGAAAGCAGTAGTCTCAGTAACCTTTGATAATGCTTTCGTTGTTCACGATGTCAAAGTTGTAGAAGGTATGAATGGGATTTTTGTAGCTATGCCAAGTCGTAAAACTCCTGAAGGGGAATTTCGTGATATCGCCCATCCCATTTCAGCTGTTGCCAGAGAAGTCATTCAGACTGCGGTTTTAAAAGCTTATCAAGAAGCCATTTGAATAGCTTATTTCAGATATTTTAGGCATGCTAAAGGGGACCTTGCAGTTGGGTCTCCTTTAGCGTGTCTAAATTTTTTATGATTGGGAATAATGGGGCTTTAATAGGAATTAAATGACCATAAGATAAAAAGGGTTGAGAAAATAAAAAAGGATTCTTGCTAAATTTGGCGAATAAGTTAGATTTGAGGTCTGCTACAAAAGTCTTAGTTGCACTTAAGCCATCTGAAAGTTATACTTTTACGGGTATATAAAATAAGTAGAGGTTAAACTAGAGCTGGAGGCGAATTAGATTATGTCTAATTTGGTAGCGGTGATTATGGCAGCAGGAAAAGGTACAAGAATGAAATCAAAGTTGCCGAAAGTTATGCATACATTGGCTGGAAAAACTCTTGTAGAACATGTCTTGGATATGGTGGGCAAAGTCGGGGTTAACCGCCCGCTGGTTATTGTAGGACATGGCCGGGAGAGTGTCGAAGCCTGTATAAATAATAGAGCGGAGATTGTCATTCAAACTGAACAACTTGGTACCGGACATGCAGTTCTGCAAGCGATGCCTTATGTAGAAGATGATCAGACGGTTCTTGTTTTAAGCGGTGATCAACCGTTGCTTAGATCCGAGACTTTAAATGCTCTGGTTGAATTGCATCAGGCTCAGGGGGCCAGTGCTACGGTTTTGACAGCCGTTATCGAGCAGCCTTTTGGATATGGCAGGATTATTAAAAAGGGTGTGGATCTTGTTAGGATTGTTGAAGAAAAAGATGCAAGTCCAGAGGAAAGGGAGATTAAGGAAATAAACACCGGGACCTACTGTTTTAAGGGATCGGCATTAAAAACTGCACTGTCAAAGATTACAACCCAGAATGCCCAAGGGGAATATTATCTAACGGAAGTATTTGATATTTTCCTTAAAAATCAAGAAAAAATATTAACCTATAGTACAACCAATTCCTATGAAGCCCTAGGCATTAATAGTCGTGGTCAATTAGCTGAGGCTGAGGCAATTGTACGTAAGAGCATCTTAGACTATTGGATGGCCGAGGGAGTTACAATTGTTGATCCGGTGTCTACATTTATTGGGATAGATGTAGAACTGGCTCAGGACGTGACAATATTGCCGTTTACACGATTATTAGGTAAAACTGTGATTGAAGAAGATGCTGTTATTGGGCCACAGACAACCATCGATAATTGTATCGTTGGATGTGGTGCCGCAGTAACTTACACGGTAGCTAGGGATTCGGAAATAGGTGAAGGTTGTAATATTGGTCCGTTCAGTTACTTGCGTCCAGGCACTAAGTTAGGACCTGCGGTCAAGATAGGGGACTTTGTCGAAATCAAAAATAGCTGGATTGAAGCTGGAGCCAAGGTGCCCCATTTAAGTTATATTGGGGATGCGCATGTTGGGAAATCTGCTAATATCGGAGCGGGAACAATTACTTGTAACTATGATGGGGTTAACAAACATCTCACCAAGATTGGAGATCATGCATTTATTGGCAGCAATACTAATTTAGTTGCGCCTGTCGAAGTGGGGGAATATGCAGTCACGGGTGCAGGGTCAACTGTTACTAAGGATGTACCGGCAAAGGCCTTGGTTGTTGAACGGAGCCAACAAGTTATCAAGGAACATTGGCATCGCGAAAAGATTAAATAGGGGGCAAAAAGAGGCATGGCAGCAAAGGAATTTAAAATTTTTTGTGGGAATGCTAATCGTCCATTGGCACAAGAAATTGTAGACTATCTGGGAGTACCACTCGGTCAAGCGAAAATTAAACGTTTCCAAGACGGAGAGACATGTTTAGCTATCGATGAAAGTGTCCGAGGGGCAGATATTTATGTTGTTCAGCCAACATGTTACCCGACAAACGACAATATTATGGAATTGCTGATTATGATCGATGCTATACGCAGGGCGTCAGCACGTCGAATTACGGCAGTTATGCCTTATTATGGTTATGCACGTCAAGAGCGAAAGACTAGGGCTCGTGACCCTATTACAGCAAAGTTGATGGCGAACCTTATAACAACCGCTGGAGCAGATCGTGTTGTCACTATGGACTTACATGCTCCTGCAATTCAAGGATTCTTTGATATTCCACTCGATCACTTGCCCGGTGTGCCTATTTTGGCAGAATACTTTAGGGAGAAGGGTCTGGAAAACCTCTGTGTGGTTTCTCCGGACTTAGGTGGCGTAACTCGGGCCAGAGATTTAGCTGAACGGATTGGTGCATCACTTGCTATTATCGATAAGAGACGACCGGAAGCAAATGTTTCGGAAATCATGCATGTCATCGGAGAGTTGAAAGGTAAAACGGTTATTATGATTGATGATATTATTGATACAGCCGGAACAATCACTCAAGGAGCTCAGGCTCTGGTTGAGCGGGGAGCGAAGGAAGTCTATGCCTGTTGTACTCATCCTGTATTGTCAGGACCTGCTGTGGAACGCTTGGCTAACTCGGTTATTCGTGAACTTGTCGTGACGAATACAATACCTTTAAGGGAGAAAGTAATTCCCCAAATTAAAGTCTTGTCAGTAGCTCCATTATTAGGGGAAGCTATAGTTCGGATTCATGAAGATCTCTCAGTGAGCAAACTTTTTAGTTAATAAGTTGGACCTATTGTCTGAGGAAATAGAGCAAAAGCATAAAAAGAGGCCCCCGGGGCTTTATCCCTGGGGGTCTTTGGGTGTAGGTATCTCTGAGACAGTTTCCTCCTCAATTGGCAGATCTGAGCCGGCTTGCGGAACAATGACCAGTTCTTTAGTATCGGGGAGCTGAGAGACAGATTTAACCTTATCTTTTTTAAAATAATGACTGATAGTATGAGTGGTGTCGGAGGCTAGGCTGGATGTTGTATGAATAAGATTTTTAAAGGAATTACTCAGGCCTTTGTCTGATACAGTAAGTGCATTTTCACTTCCTTTTTGACTTATAATAACATCATGGCCGATAGTGGTAATGTAATCTGCCGAAATAGACGCCTTGCCATTAAGAAAGCCCTCTAACTTGCCACCAGAAATCTCAATCTCTGTTATTTTACCGGTACTTGGATCTACATAATACTCTTCTGCTGTTCCAAGGGTTTTCCCGGTTTCTGTGACCATTTTTGTTCCGATGATGGTCAGCTTTTCCTTGACTAAATCTAATAACTCAGGCATACTTGAGGTTTTTTCAACGTGAGACTCCTTACTAATGGTAATCGCATCGTCGCCAACGCTGACGACTTTTGCATAGGGTATAATGCGTTGATCCTTAAAAAAGCCCTTAGGGTCTACGACAATTGCTGCAAGGGATTTTGTGCTTGCATTAAGAATTAAGCTTTTTACATAGCCTAGCTGCTGTCCTTCTTGGAGGGAAATAATGGGTAAGGATAGAAATTTTCTGCTGGGTTTCATAGTTCACCCCCTCTATTTAGTGTGAATTCGTTTCCTATTCTTAAAGAATGTATTCAAAGTGTGGCATGAATATGCTTTGGAGGAGATAAGATGAAGGTCATCATGGGCCTGGGAAATCCTGGCGTTCAATACGAAGAGACTCGTCATAACATCGGTTTTTTGTTGATTGATCTTATTGCAGAGGTTCATAATCTGCAATTTCGCTCTAAGTTCCAAGGATTAGTGGCAGAGGGGCAAATTGAGGGGGAACGATTATTTCTCTTAAAACCTCAAACATTTATGAATCTAAGCGGACGTTCTGTAGCTGAGCTTATTAAATTCTATAAAATTCCGCTGGATGATTTACTAATAGTACAAGATGATATGGATTTGCCTCTTGGTAAACTCCGTCTGCGTGATCAGGGTAGTGCGGGAGGACATAATGGGATTAAATCGATTCAGGGCGAACTAGGATCTGAAAAGTTATGGAGACTTAAATTGGGAGTAGGGCGTCCGCCGAAAGAGTGGGATCCTGCCCGATACGTCCTTGCTCCTTTTTCAGATGATGAATCGCAGATGTTGGATGATGTATTAGAAAGGGCTGAAAAAGCCAGCTATTTATGGATAAAAGAGGAATATAGCCGGGCTATGAATTTGTATCATCGGTAGGATCAAGTATAACCTCCTAACCTAGGGGTAATTCTACTAGCTAGGGGGTGAATTAGGGGATGAAAATCTTTAAGGTTTGTCATGCTTGTGATCGAATTATTGGTGAAATTGAATTAAACGACTTGACCAGCAATAACTCGGATCCTATAATGGATATTATTGGTAACGTAGCCTATACTCTTTGTACGGATTGTTTACGTGATATGGAAACTAAGCCGCGCAATGTATATCATTAATCTTAAATCCTAGATCATGTTTAACGACTAGGTAGAATAAAATGTTGATGAACGCAGCCGCAGCTATGATTGGCGTTAGGGCTGGTGAATGGGGGCCCTTGAGCGGGCGTTCATCTTTTTTGAATGTCGTAAAATGAATGAGTTATTAATAATAAACTTCTAGCTAAGTTTCTTTAATACCCGAAAGGATGGACATCTTGAATACTATTCATAACTATCTGCGACAGGGGCTCGATATTAAGGAGATTAATCAATCCTTAAGTCATAGAGAATGGCCCCAAATGATTTATGATTTAACAGGAAGTCAAAAGGCAGCGTTTGTCGCTCAGGTTTTTCAAAGATCGAGGCCGGGGTTGATTTTGACCTATTCAGAGGAGCAAGCTCAAAAGTGGGTCAATGATCTGCGGACGTGGTGTTCTGATCAGACTATTTTACATCTTCCAACTACGGAATGGCTTCCTTTCGAAATATTGGGGAGAAGCAAAGAAACTACTTCCGAAAGAATCCGCGTTTTAAACCAATTGTCACATGATCCAAAATGTACAGTAGTCGCTTCTGTCCTTGCTGTTGAACGTCGCTTGTTCCCTTCTTCACGGTGGAGAGAGTTTACTTTAACGTTTGAAATTAACCAGAGGTACAAATTGTCAGATATTCTTTCCTTACTTATTACCGGAGGATATGAACGAGTAGAGACTGTAGAAGGACAGGGGCAATTTGCCTTAAGGGGCGGGATCTTGGATATTGCCCCCTTAGATGGCTGGGCTGTACGAGTTGAGTTTTTTGATGATGAAGTGGATTCGATCCGAACCTTTGATTTAGGAACTCAAAAATCTACCGGCTCTATGAACAAGGTCTCAATTTCTCCTGCTATGGAATACATCATTACTAAGGAAGAGTTAGGAGAACTCCGTTATGCCATTCGGGCTGAGGCTCGCAAAGCCACTGGACGACTCCAGCGCTCAGGGCGAAGAGAAGTCGCTGAGCACCTACAAAACAAAGTTGATTTCTTAGTGGAACGCCTTGAACAAGGGATTCTGGATGAAAATGTTTATCCATTTTTAAGTTTAGTCAATACACCACTCGTTCCCTTTTTCTCATATCTTTCCAATGACCATTTTATTGTACTTGATGAGCCTCTGCGTCTAAAAGAACAGTTGGAGTTTCAAGCCAATGAGCGTTTATTGGATTTTACCCAGCAATTGGAAAACGGCGAAGGAATTGTTCACCCAGAGTCACAATATATTGCTTACGAGGAACTATTGAAATTTGGCGAACATCACCCCTTGATCGGACTTTCTACTCTCCTGAGGCAGGCGCCTGGGCTTTCGCCCAAGCGAATTTTTAACCTTAATGCTCGACCTCTAACAGGTTTTATGGGGAAAACAAGTAAATTGGTTGATGAGATTGTACATCGCAAGGATGCAGGGAACGTGGTTGCGCTATTTGTTGGAGATGAGGATCATGTTGACCGGTTGATTCAAGGCCTGAAGGATAGAGGAGTAACTGCAGCTCGTAAAGAGCTACAGGATCCGGTTGAGGAAGGAAATGTCTATATCTATCCATATTCTCTTGATCAGGGCTTCGAGTTGCCTTTGGGGAAACTTGTTATTCTGACCGAAGCAGAAATCTACAAACGAGAGAGTAAGGCTGCCGGCAAAAAACCAAACCCACCGGTTCCGAAGAATGTTTTTGTATCGGATCTTAAGCCCGGAGACTTTGTAGTTCATGTTCATCATGGAATAGGTCAATTTACAGGTATTGAACGGTTAGAAGTGGGTGGCATTGCCAAAGACTATTTTGGGATTCGTTATGCTGGGGAAGACCGGCTTTATGTTCCTTTAGATCAACTCCATCTCCTTCAGAAGTATTTGGGGAGTGCTGGGGAAACTTTGCCGAAGCTTTACAAACTTGGCGGTTCAGAATGGTATAAAGTCAAGAAGAAGACCAGAAGTGCTGTCAAGGAAATGGCTATTGATCTGGTAAAGCTATATGCGCAGAGAGAAGCTATTAAAGGTTATGCCTTTTCCCAGGATAATGTCTGGCAAAATGAATTTGAGGATAAGTTTCCCTACGTTGAAACTCCAGATCAACTTCAGAGTATTGCCGACGTCAAGTCGGATATGATGCGTTCACGACCTATGGATCGGTTGCTTTGTGGAGATGTTGGCTACGGAAAAACAGAAGTTGCTCTTCGGGCAGCCTTTAAGGCTGTGATGGATAGCAAACAAGTAGCAGTACTTGTTCCTACCACAATTCTTGCTCAACAACATTTCAATACCTTTAAAGAACGCTTTATTGGGTATCCGATAAGTATAGAGATGCTAAGCCGTTTTCGTTCCCAGAAGGAACAAAAGGAAATAATTAAGGGACTTAAAGATGGGAAGATTGACATAATAGTGGGGACGCATCGTATCCTTTCAGAAGCTGTCAAATTCAATGATTTAGGGTTATTGGTTATCGACGAGGAGCAACGTTTTGGCGTTGCACACAAAGAAAAACTTAAAACCCTTAAAGGAAATGTAGACGTGTTGACTTTATCGGCAACTCCAATCCCCAGAACACTGCATATGTCCCTCGTGGGAGTTCGGGATATGAGTGTTATCGAGACCCCGCCGGAAGGGCGTTATCCCGTTCAAACCTATGTTACTGAATTTAGAGCTGATGTGGTACGGGAGGCAATTCGTCGTGAAATCCAACGCGGAGGACAGGTCTTCTATGTGCATAACCGAGTTGAGGATATGGATCAAGTTACACGTTTCTTGAGTGAATTAGTGCCTGAAGCGAGGTTTGGAGTAGCCCATGGGCAAATGCGCGAAAGAGAATTAGAAAAAGTTATGCTGGATTTTCTAGAACATGAAATGGATGTCTTGGTATCCACAACAATTATTGAAACAGGGCTGGATATGCCTAACGCCAATACTTTGATTATTGATGAGGCAGATCATTTTGGATTATCTCAACTTTATCAACTGCGAGGGAGGGTCGGACGGTCTAATCGTAAAGCTTATACTTATCTTTTGTATAAGCCTCAAAAGGTTCTTACAGAAATTGCCGAAAAACGCTTGGCTGCTATACGTGAGTTCACAGAATATGGAGCAGGTTTTAAGATAGCGATGCGAGATTTAGAAATTCGGGGTGCTGGGAATTTAATTGGTGCTCAGCAGCACGGGCATTTGGCTGCTGTAGGATTTGAAATGTACAGTCAGATGTTAAAAGAAGCAGTTCAGGAACTTCGTGGGGAGAAAGTTGAAGAGGCCATAGAACCTAGCATTGAACTGCAAGTGGATGCTTATTTACCTGATACCTATGTTGCGGATAATCAAACCAAAGCATCACTGTATCAACGCTTAGCTATGGTGCGTGATGAGGGGCAACTTAGTGAGATGGTGGATGAACTGGTCGATCGTTTTGGAACCCCTCCCCGAGAAGTGGAACACCTTATTGAAATTATTCGAATAAAATTATTGGCTGGTTCGTTGAAAATCGAGCAAATCCAGCAGGCCAAACAAAACGTTAGTCTGCGTTTCTTAGCTAATATTGACTTCTTGACCGGTGAACATCTGATGTCCGTGGCGTCAGCATCCCCTTATCCATTGTCGTTTAAAACTATGCCTAATGGAAATTTAGAGTGCAAGATACGTATTCGAACCCTTGGTCAAGAAGCAACCATAGAGGCAGTTCGCCGGGTGCTCTCGACATTTTGCGACATTGCTTCAAGGACAACTCCTTGATATACTATTCTCACGTCTAATTGAAAGGGTGTGTCTATATGAGAAGGTCCCGTGTTGGGTTGATTTATGGAGTGCTGGCATTGATGCTTGTGACCACGGGGTGCTCTTCGCTGGTTGGAGGAAAATGGGCAGTTAAAGTTAACGAAAGTCCAATCTTAGTGAAAGATTATGATGCTCGTGTTGAAGAGGCCCAAAAAATTTATGAAAAACAGGGTATGAAATTCGACACTGACCAAGGAAAACAAGCATTACCCCAGATCAAGAGTCAATTGTTAGATCGTATGGTTGAAGGGGAGCTAATGGCCCAAGAGGTTAAAAAGCTTGCCCTTAATCCAGAGGATGAAAAAGTAAAAGAGCAAGAGGAAACTATTAAAAAGAACATGGGTGATGAAGCAACATTTCAAGATACTCTTAAACAACAAGGAATGGCAGAAACCGAATTACGAAACTTCTTGGCAGTTTACGGAAAAATTACCAATGATGTTACAGTGAGTGATGCGGATATCAAATCTTTTTATGATCAAAATATTGCCTATTACAGTCAACCTGAAAGTGTAAAGGCTCGGCATATTCTAGTTAAGACTGAAGATGAAGCCAAAGCAATCATCGCTCAATTAGATACGGGCGTTAATTTCGAAGAGCTTGCTAAAGAAAAGTCCATTGAACCAGGGGCTAAAGAGTCTGGCGGGGATTTGGGATCTTTTACAAAGGGAAAAATGGTTCCTGAATTTGAAACTGCGGCTTTTGCTCAAAAAGTAGGAACCTATTCAACAACACCTGTGAAAACCGAATTTGGGTATCATATAATTAAAGTTGAAGCTCATACACCTGCAGCGGCTCCAGAATACGAAAAGGTGAAGGGTCAAGTAGGACAGGACGCTTTGAACCAAGCTAAAGACGCAAAGTTTCAGACCTATTTTGACGATCTTCGAAAAAATGCAAAAATAGAGTATTCTCAAGGATATAAGCCAATAAGCTAGGAAAACGGGTGAAAGAAGGCATTGTAAAGATGCCTTCTTTTGTTTTGCATTGGAAAATAATGAATAATTGGCAATCCCTAGATATATACTATCATTGAATTTACAAATAAAAACTACAGAAGCAAAAAGGACAAGACGAAATAGGATTCGAAAACGACAAAAGGAGGAATGTGCGTCTATGAAAGCAACAGGTATAGTAAGAAGAATCGATGACCTCGGTCGTGTCGTTATACCAAAAGAAATTCGTCGGACTCTTCGTATTCGAGAAGGAGATCCGTTAGAGATTTTTGTTGATCGGGAAGGTGAAGTAATATTAAAAAAATATTCCCCTATCCGCGAATTGGGAGAGTTTGCCAAAGAATATGCAGACTCATTATTTGAGGCGACGGGGCATATAACCTGTATTACCGACCGAGATACAATTATCGCTGTCGCTGGGGCATCAAAGAAAGAGTATCTGAATAAAGCCATTGGCCCGGCAGTAGAACAGGCAATGGAAGAAAGAAAGACTGTACAAATAGGTATAGCAGGAGAACATGCCTCTTGTAAAACTTGCCCGGATAATGAGGATGAGGAATGCAAAGTTACCAGTGAAGTAGTCGCACCAATTATTACCCAAGGAGATCCAATTGGTGCAGTGATTCTAATGTCCAAAGATGCTAACATGAAGATGGGTGACTTGGAAGTTAAATTGGTAGAAACCGCAGCCGGATTTTTAGCCAAACAAATGGAACAATAAAACTTAATTCCATAGACTTACATAGTTATCGATGGACTTTATTAGGCATAGAGATTTGCAACATACTAAAGGCGCAAAGTCAGGCGCTAAGGAGAATCGCATTAGAAGGGCGTTCTCCAGAAAAAATGAACACATCCTAATATGGAGTGATAAACTTTGATAAAGCGGTCTCACCGCTTTTTTTTTATATCATACAAACTCGGGGTTAATTTTGGTTAGAATATAAATAACACGATTTTCATACTTTTGACCAAACTCTTACGCCGGTAAGGCGTAAGAGCGGCGATTTGGCTATACTGACCAAGAAAGTTTGTGGTAAAATATATAAGAGGTGATACCGAAAATGTCTTCGTGTCTTCATGTTATTGGGTTAGGCCCGGCTGGGCTAGAGCAGTTAACCCTTGGAAACTATCGACGTATCTGTAGTGCGAATAAAGTCTTTGCGCGCACAGCTCAGCATCCTTGTGTGCAAGAGTTAATGGCAGAAGGGGTATGTATAGAATCATTTGATGAAGTCTATGCAAAAGAAAATACTTTTGAGGAAGTCTATGAAACGATAATTGAGCATCTTCGCCAGGAATTAAGTAAAAGCCCTGAGGTTATCTATACGGTACCCGGACATCCCATGGTTGCGGAAAAGACTGTACAACTAATTGAAGAAAGGCTTGCGCAAGAGTATGATGTAGTAATCCACCCAGCTATGAGTTTTGTGGATGAGATTTTTAGGGTTTTGAAATTCGACCCAATCGATGGAGTCTCAATAATAAACTATAGTGCCCTTAAGGACTTCGAACATACAGGGCGGGAGTGGCTGATTGTTCCCCAAGTGTATAATAAATTAATTGCTTCTGAGGTCAAATTGGATCTTATGGAAGTCTATCCTGATGAAGCTTGGGTTTATGTTGTCCAAGCCTTAGGAACAGCCTACGAGCATATTGACAGGCTTCCGCTTTATGAAATGGATCATGGAGAATATGACCATTTGACAACAATTGTTTTACCCCCAAATACAGAGGTCACTTCTTTTAATAGGTTGGCTAAAGTAATGAGGACTTTGTGTTCGGAAGGAGGTTGTGCATGGGATAGAGAACAAACCCATGAGTCATTAAAGAAATACTTAATTGAAGAAAGTTATGAAGTTATCGATGCTATTGAGAAACAAGATATGTATAATTTGTGTGAAGAGTTGGGAGACTTACTATTGCAAGTAGTTTTTCATGCTCAGATTGCCACTGAAGCAGGTACCTTTGGACTTAAAGATGTTTTGAGAGAAGTTATTCAAAAAATGATTCGTAGGCATCCTCATGTTTTTGGAGAGGAAAGGGCAGAGACCGCGGATGACGTCATTGTCACTTGGGATAAAATCAAATTAAAGGAGAAACAGAGCGAGAACCGTAAGGAGTCTGACTTCTTTAGTGATCCTAAAGGTTTACCGGCTCTTATGTGGGCGACTTCTACACAACGCAGAGTAGGAAAAATAGGATTTGATTGGTCAGATATAGAAGGCCCTTGGGCTAAAGTGCTGGAGGAATTAAAAGAGCTAGAGAATGCCTTAGCTGATGAGGTTGGAATTCGTGAAGAGTTCGGTGATTTGTTGTTTGCAATCGTTAATCTTTCGAGGTTTTTAAAGCTTGATGCTGAAGAAGTTTTGCGGGATACAATACATAAGTTCCAGAGACGTTTTTTAAAAATGGTTGAGTTAAGCAAAGACAATGGGATTGAATTTGAGCTTCTTTCTCTTGAACAGATGGATGTTTTCTGGGAAAAGGCAAAATCCCAAGAAAAAAGTGGTAATATGGAGTAATCTAATCCAAAAAAAGCAGGAGAATGGTTTTTTATCGCGAAATATAATTTACGTAGTAGATCAGTTATTTAGGAGGGACTCATTTTGAATAAGGCTGAATTAGTTAGCGCAGTTGCAGAGAAAGCTGACATGTCCAAGAAGGATGCAGAGAAAGCAGTAAAAGCTGTTTTTGAAGTGATTGAGGAATCGTTGGCACAAAGTGAAAAAGTCCAACTAGTTGGATTCGGTACTTTCGAAGTTAAAGAACGTGCAGCACGGACAGGGAGAAACCCACAAACCAAGGAAGAAATTCAAATCCCTGCTGCAAAGGTGCCTGGTTTCAAGGCAGGAAAAGCTCTCAAGGACGCAGTACAGAAATAAGTCTTCGGACTGGTGATAAAGTCAGGTTCTAGGTCTTGCTGGAACCTGACTTTGTATATCTGCCAAGATTTGTCTTGCCCCAAAGTTTATTGATGGGGTTGCACGAATTAGCTGGTCTTGCAGGATGTAAACGAAGCCTACTGACCCAAAGACCTATAAAGGGGGGGTTATATGCGTATTGACAAATATCTGAAAGTATCTAGACTAATAAAACGCCGGACGGTAGCTAAGGACGTCTGTGTTGGTGAAAAAATTTCAATTAACGGAAGGCTTGCTAAGCCCTCGGCAGAGGTCAAAATAGGGGATCGAATAGTTTTAGAGTTTGCTAATCGAGTGATTGAAGTTCAAGTATTGTCAACTCCGAACAGTGTTAAAGCTAACGAAGCACAGACGCTCTACGAATTGATTCGAGATGAACGAAGGACAGAGTCTTAATTAAAGAGACTCTGTTTTTTTAATACATCAGAAAGTATAAGGGGCTACCTCCTATTGAATGTTTAAGGACATTCAATAAGGGGTGGCCCCTTTTTACTTTCGTCAGCAATAATTCAAGAACTAAATTACTATCAGAGTATAATCTTCTGGGATTGGAAAGGAGAAAGAACATTGGATTGTCGCTTAAAAGTACGTGTTGATTCACTTGAGTGCCTTGAAGAGAATCTGGATGACAAGTGAATAGATAGTTTGGAGTAATTTGCCGGTAGTCTGAACTTTTTCAGAGCCTGAACGTATCATATTCCAGTAATGTCTTTAAGGAGGAATGAATTGCGTTACAACTAAAACTAATTCCTAATGTCTAAAGTTCGGGCAAGCTGAATAGGGTTATAGAAGAAAAAGAGATAGGGGGATGGGGCATGGTCGAAAAAGCTGCCAAAGGGCATCGCCTTGTCATGGAGAACCGAGAACTTCTCGAATTGTCGGGGATCCGAAAGGTTCAGTCCTTTGACCCCAAGGAAATTATTCTGGAAACCGAACTTGGGATCTTAAGTGTCAAAGGGGATCAGTTAGGCATTAAGTTGCTTAATCTTGAAGAAGGTTTAGTAGATCTTCAGGGGTCGGTGGGTGCTTTAATCTATCATCGAAGTCCGGGGAATGCTTCACGTCGTGGATTTTTGAACAGAGTATTTCGTTGACCTGGATTAAATGGATTCCTCCCAAAGCTTATTAGAATTAGAGGGAGAGGAGGAAGGGCAATCTCAGAATTCGAAACATTTTTTTGGGTAATCTTCGCTGGCGCGGCTGTGGGATTAGTTTTTGACTTTTACCGTTCTTTTCGTCGCTGGCAAAACTGGGGGCAAATCTTAACATTTTTCGGGGACGTAACTTTTTCACTAATAGCGATGGTGATACTATTTTACTATTTTGAAAGAGCTAATGCCCTTGACTTCCGCATGTATATTATTTGGGGGAGTTTGCTGGGCTTAGGGTTGTACTTGAAAGTTTTAAGCCGGTTTGCCTTGAGAGCTTTCTTTGGATTCTATAGATTTATAGCATTTCTCGTGGAGCTTATCCATAGAGGCATTAGGATTCCTATTCGTGGCTTAGTACTGATTATGCGACCACCCTTCGCTATTTTACAATGGTTAAGTTTGCTTCTTTTTAGAATTGGAGAAGTTATCTTTTTTAAGAGAGTTGTAAACACGAAAATCAAACTGCGGGAATGGTTGAAGAGTCTGTTACCCCCACGAACAAATGGCTAAAATTTTCCAGAGGTATTGATTCCTTAAGGCTTAGTGACTATAATGAAGATATTATCCCAATTGTAAGTAGTTTGTACATGGTTTGTAGGCAATATGTCCACAGTATATCCACAAATTGTGAATAACTTTAAGCAAGGGCGTGCCGGGGTGCAACTAGAAATTAGGGGTTTAGAGAAACTTAGTTTTCGGGAACGCCAAGCAGTAATTCTCAAAGAAAGTGGAAAATCTTTAGAGGACATTGCTAAGCGCCTTCATCTTAGTCAGAGCTCAGTTGCTACGTTATTAACTCGGGCAAGAAGTAAGGGGTACGAAATTGTATGTATTATTCCAGGTACGGAACTTGGGTTAGGAGGAGAGGAATTAGATGAAGAGGGCTCGTCGGAAGATTAACTCAAGAAATTACCAAAGAGTCCGAATTCGTCAAAGCTCTATTCTTATATTTTTAACAGTCATGATAATCGTCGGAAGTTCGATGTGGCAGATATGGAATCTTAGAACTAGGGTAGACGGTCAACTAGCTCAGCTGAATGAGGAAAAGGCCAAATTGCTTAAACAAGAGAAACTTCTCAATGAAGAGATTACTCGTTTAAACACGCCGAGTTACATTGAACAGTTAGCCCGTGAACAGCTAGGCCTTGTAAAACAAGGCGAAATTCTCATTTCTCCCAAGAATTAGTACTGCACATTAGTCTTCTTAACCTTGACAGGCATGAAATCTACTGCATATAATATAGATAAGTATAGATAGATCATCACAAGGAGGAGTTTGCTTCGTATGGCCATTGACGTTGGCAGTATTGTTGAAGGTGTCGTTACAGGGATCACGAACTTTGGGGCATTCATTGAATTGCCGGATCGAATTACCGGACTAGTACATATCTCGGAGGTCGCAGATGCTTATGTCAAGGACGTTCGAGATTACTTAAAGGAACAAGACCATGTTAAAGTAAAGGTCATTCACGTTGACGAAAAAGGGAAAATAGGACTCTCTATTAAACAAGCAAACCCCACTGTTCGTAATGTGGGTCGTGAACGCCGTCTTCCGCCGACTGTGTCCTTTGAGGATAAATTGGCTAAGTTTATAAAAGACAGTGATGAACGTCAAACTGAATTCCGTCGTGCCACAGACTCTAAACGTGGAGGTAGAGGATCAAGTCGTTACTAATATAACCGCCGAAAGGCGGTTTTTTATTTTACAGTCAGAAAGTTATAAACTTGCGTTATATACCGCAAGAAGGTTTAATACGTGCGAAGCCAGTGTCTTCGGGCGCTAGCCAAGTTTTCTAATATTTTAATTTGAGACAATTACTAAAATGCTGGAATATATCTTTGCCATAAAGAACATCTCGGTATTTTTAAGAGATTAACTATGAATGAAGTCGAAAGTTTCTGTGCGTTATTGACGTTACTAGACAAGCTTTGCCAATAATTTAAGTTATAATATTACCAATAAATGGTTAAGAGGTGACATTATGGCAGAGTGGGCGACACTGAAACTAGATCAAGGTCTGCGAAGCAGAATTTCCATTGAAAGTGCGGTTCTTCCCATGTTATTAGGGGGGGTGTTGGCTCGAGGAAGCATTTTTGAGTTATACCCCTTCGGGGTCGCTTTTGGGGCAGCATTGATACTTAGAGGGGAGAAAGGTTTTCCGTTTGGTATACTTGGTATTTTAATCGGTATGGTATCATTAAATGACATATCCTTCGTCCTAAAAAGTGTAGCTGTTTTAGCCTCCTTGATGGTTGTTTTACCTTTAGTGCGGAAGAAAAATCACGAAGGGGCTTATTTGGTTGGAGCAACAAGCGTTATGACAGCCTTAGTCTCATTTCTTACAATTACCTTTACAGATCCTGATCCTTATGCCTTTTTGATAGTTGCTCTGCAGGGAATGATTGTAGGAGGATGCTCAATTATTTTTTGGTTTGCTTTATGTCATAAGGAAGTAATTTGGAAGGGCGAATTTCAAAACGAACAAGGTATTGCTTGGCTTTTTATCCTAATTGGTGTAATCAGCGGTCTCCAAGGGGTTCAGGTCATGGGAATTAATTTTGCTATTGTCTTGTTGAGCTTTTTCACTTTATTTGTTTCAGAACGTTATGGGTCCGGAACTGCTGCAGGTGTGGGAGCACTGCTCGGTTTTATGCCCCAATTGTCGATAAGTACTCAGAATCTGATTGATGCGGGAATATATGGTTTGGCAGGATTTTGTACCGGAGCTTTCCGGCGATTTGGCAAACTGGGAATAGGGACAGCCTTTATAGCGGTTATGCTGATTCTTACTATTTTCCTGCGACAGGAGGCAATCTATTCTCAGCTTATTTCCTCAACGGTTGGCCTGTTTCTCTTTTTGATTTGGCCAGGAGCAACACCGGAAAAGAATTTTTTAAAGCCTAAAGTTATACCGGAAGTTGAGACAACAGTTTCTAAAGTTAAGGCTTTGTCGGAGATCTTTGATCAGATTGCAATGAGTTATCAGGCTGCGGAAGCGGAGTCTTTTGAGATGCGTCCTGAGGTTCCGGAATTAATGAATGTCCTAGTTGAGCGAGTATGCCATTCCTGTCCGACAATGGATGTATGTTGGAATCGAGAGTTTTACAAAACATACCATATTTTTTTCGAGCTTTTTGGCCTGGTAGAAAAAGAAACAGATATAAAATTGCAATCCTTACCAATTGAGTGGAAACGACACTGTGGGAGATTAAAAGAGATGTTGTTGGGAGTTCAGTTTATTATTGAGCAAGAAAGGAGCCAAGAAACATGGCGACGCCGCTTGATAGGTAATCAAGAGGCATTGTCCCGGCAATTTCTCAACGTTTCACAAGTTATCGGAAATTTGGCGAAAGAGCTGCACACACAACATAACTGGGAAGTAGTAAAACCATCAAATCTAGCACGTCGGCGTCGCTTCTTTCTAGATGTAGGGATAACCACATTTGCTAAAACCGGAAACGGAATGAGTGGAGATAATTATGCTTCAATTGCCTTCTCATCAAAAGAACATGCCTTTGTTCTGAGTGATGGAATGGGTGTGGGGAAAAATGCTGCGAAGATGAGTGCGACGGCCTTAACCCTTCTAGAGCAACTGTTAACAACGGGTTTTAAGCCTGAGGGTGCTATTCAAGCACTTAATTCCATTTTAGTATTGCGATCGCCCGAAGAAAGCTTTGTAACCATTGACATGGCCATTCTTGATTTAGAATCTACCGGGTTGAAGTTAATAAAAGTAGGGGCATCACCCTCCTATTTGATTGGACAAGATGGAGTTAAAAAAATCGAATCATCAAGCCTTCCTGCAGGTATTTTAAACCAGATTGATACTCCCATCATTGAAATGGATATGCAGAGTGGGGAAGCGCTGATTTTGTTAACCGATGGAGTGCAAGATGTTATAAAGGAAGGGGGGGACTGGATTATGGAGTTTTTAGAGAAGACTCCCTTAGATAAATCTCAGGAAATGGCGGATCTTATTGGTCAGGAAGCTCGCAGAGTAAGCGGGGGGGATTTAGATGATGATGGGATAGTCATGGTCATTCGAAAAAACTTTTGGAGTACCTGATATTTTTGATGCGGAAAACATGCCTAAAAGATTAGATTAAAAGCAGGATATCAGAAATGCGTGTCGAATCAAACTATTGTGTCTATTTCGAGACCGCCCGGCACCCAGAGTCAGAAATAATTGTTGGGAAAATTTTAACTCTGCAATGTATTTTTTACTTAAAATAAAAATACATTTTGTGGAATATACTAATTCTTATTGATTAGGAGGCTGCGAAGGGATTGACTATTTTTAGATACTACTGTTAACTGAGGTGCGGGAAAGCTTTCCATATTATTTAGGGAAAGTAGAAATTTATTATAAGGGAGCGGATTTAAAAATGGCTTGGGATGCAACAAAACTTAAAGACTGGCAGATCGCCGAAGAGGCCGAGAAAAACATGCCTACCGTGGACGAATTAATCGAAAAGTTATCCCTCAGAAAAGAGGAAATAATCCCATATGGAAAAACCCCTAAAGTAGACTTTCTGAAAATGATGGAGCGCCTTGGAGATAAACCTGATGGCAAATATATTGAAGTAACAGCAATCACTCCAACACCACTCGGTGAAGGAAAAACTACAACGACTCTGGGGCTTATTGAAGGACTGGCTAAGAGAGGCAAGAATGTTGGCGGCGCAGTACGTCAACCCTCCGGCGGCCCAACTATGAATATTAAGGGTACTGCTGCAGGTGGTGGTAACGCCCTCTTGATTCCAATGACTGAGTTTTCTTTAGGACTCACAGGAGATATTAATGACATCATGAACGCTCATAATCTTTGCATGGTTGCCCTAAATGCCCGGATGCAGCATGAGGCTAACTATACGGATGAAGAGTTAGCTAAAAGAGGCTTGAAGCGTTTGGACATAGACCCTAAAAATGTGGAAATGGGCTGGGTTATCGATTATGCTGCTCAGGGACTAAGAAATATTATTATTGGTATTGGCGGTAAAAAAGATGGTTTCCAAATGCAGTCAAAATTCGGGATTGCTGTTGGATCAGAATTAATGGCTATTTTGGCTGTCGCTAAAGATCTGCCGGATCTCAGAGAGCGGATTGGGAAGATCGTAGTTGCTTATAACAAAACTGGTCAACCTGTAACTGCTGCAGATTTAGAAGTTGACGGCGCTATGACTGCTTGGATGCGGAACACGATTAATCCAACTATTTGTTACACTGCTGAAGGTCAACCGGTTATGGTTCATGCGGGTCCTTTCGCTAATATTGCAATCGGGCAATCATCCATTATTGCGGACCGGGTTGGTCTGAAAATGTTTGATTATCATGTTACTGAAAGTGGCTTCGCTGCCGACATTGGATTTGAGAAGTTCTGGAACGTTAAAGCCCGTTTGGGTGGCTTAAAGCCAAATGTTTCTGTTCTTGTGGCAACGATTCGTGCACTTAAAATGCATGGCGGCGGACCAGCAGTGGTACCAGGTCGTCCATTACCTGATGAGTACACCAAGGAAAATCTTGAACTGGTTGAAAAGGGATGTGCGAATCTATTACATCACCTAGAAATCATTAAGAAATCCGGTATTGTACCTGTTGTTTGCATTAATGGGTTCTATACAGATACTCAAGCTGAAATCGATTTGATCAAGAAGATAGTTGGAGCTGCGGGTGCTCGTTGTGCCCACTCAGATCACTGGCTCAATGGCGGCGATGGCGCTTTAGAGTTAGCGGATGCTGTTATGGATGCCTGCGAAGAAGAGTCCAATTTTAAATGCCTCTATCCACTAGAAATGCCCCTTCGTCAACGTGTTGAGCTTATTGCTAAGGAAGTTTACGGTGCAGACGGTGTCGATTGGTCACCTGAGGCTGAAGCTAAGGCTAAGAGATTTGAATCAGATCCCTATTATGCTGATTTTTCAACCATGATGGTAAAAACTCATTTGAGTTTATCTCATGATCCCGCACTGAAAGGTGTTCCTAAAGGTTGGAGACTGCCTATCCGTGATGTATTAGTTTACGGAGGAGCAAAATTCCTTTGCCCAATGGCAGGTGCAATTAGTTTAATGCCAGGAACAAGCTCAGACCCAGCTTACCGAAGAATTGATGTGGATACAAAGACTGGTAAGGTAAGTGGATTGTTCTAAAAAGTATGGTCTTGTTTGAAAGAATTGAGCCCTGAGAAATCAGGGCTTTTTCTATTTGTTGAACGGGTAATTGTGTATCCCTGAAAAAATTTCAGAGTTAACCTTTTAAAAAACAAAAGATATCGCATCTGGCTTTACTGATTATCAAAGGTACTACAATTTTATGGACAAAGAGTGTTTGTTTTTAGAGAAAGTGTTAAACTAGTTTAAGAGGATAGGTTATAAAGTAATTTTTCAGTGGAAAGATATAATGAACAAAGGAGGCGCAAGATGTACGAGCATTTGCGCAAATACATACTGCCTCAATTAATTCCTTCGCAAACGAAAGTTATGGTTGCAGTATCTGGCGGGCCAGATTCTATGGCTTTAAGTCATATCCTTTGGAGATATGTACAGGAGGAATCGGGCAAAGAAATATCTCTTGTATTAACTCATGTACATCACGGGGTTCGAAAAGAGTCCGATGATGAAGCGGTCTTGGTTCAACAAATGGCTGACAAGTGGAAGCTTCCCTGCCTTATTCATCGGTTTGATTCAAAGCAATATGCTAAAGAAAGTGGAAAATCGTTTCAGGAAGCCGCCCGAGAGTGGAGATATGCGCGTTGGAAAGAAGACATGGAAGAGTATAAATGCTCTCTATTGGCTACGGCTCATCACCTAGGAGACCAAGCTGAGACGATTCTATATCGTCTGCTTAGAGGAAGTGGAACGGCAGGATTAGCTGGAATGTACCCTGCCAAGGACTCAATTATTCGCCCTCTGCTTACCTTTTCCAAAGCAAGTGTTTTAGATTATTGTGCTAGAGAAGCAATTCCCTATGCCCTGGATCATTCAAATGAAGAGCCAATATACGTAAGGAATCGTATCCGCTTAGAGTTACTGCCAGAATTAGAGAGAAGCTACAATTCCCGCATTCAGGAGATTTTAGGGCGTACCGGAGAGCTCTTGCGTTGGGATGAAGAATATTTAACGAAACAAGTAGAGGCTGCTTGGCTTCGTTATCACAGAGAAGCTCCTAAAGGAACCACTTGCCTTACTTTGAATGTATTTGAAGAACCTGCCGCCATACTTTCTCGCTTATTGCGAAAGGCCGCGATGCAAGTCACCCAGGAGCCTCGAGGAATAGGTTTTTCCTATATTAGTAAGATTATGTCTTCTCAGGCAAGGCTCGGTTGGATGCAGGACTTGCCGGGCTTGAGAGTTGAGATTACAAATGAAGGATTGATATTTAGCCCTCCACAACCCAATAGAGTTCGATCAAATAGGGGGGGTGACAAGTCAGCTGCTCCACCGGGGCTAGACATAGAAACCCCGTTATTCTTACAAAAGTGGACAGAAATTCCCGAACTTGACATAGCTATTGGCTTTCTGGGAGAGGAGGATCTTACCTCGTTAAAAACAGAGGAAGGACTTGAATATCAGATGGCAGTCTTTAGTCGTGACTTCTTAACATCTGTTGCAGAGCCATTGGTGTGCCGCTATCGAAGAGAAGGGGACAAGATGTGGATTCGCGGTGTTGGGCATAAGCCGCTTAAAAAGGTTTTTCAGGAGGCAAAGATAGGGGAGAAAGAGAGGAGCAAAATACCTTTAGTTGCTCTTGGAAACGAGGTGCTATGGATCCCGGGGATTCGCCAAAGTGGGCTATATCATTTCGGTTATAATGGGGAAAAAATCTACTGTATTCTTGTACCACGAAGGGGTGTTAGCAATTTGAATTCATTGTAAAAACTGATACTGCATGGTATAATATGAAGAATTGCTTCTTAATTGAAGTAGCTTCTTAACTAGAGAGGAGGACCATATTTGAAGGTCTTAAAGAATGCGGCAATTTATATACTTATAATTCTCATGGCAATAGTCTTAATAAAGTGGTCGACCCCTCCTGTTAATAAAGAGGTAGGTCTGGATTATAACGCTTTCAAAAAGGCGGTTGTTGAGGATCAGGTTAAAAGTGTGGTGGCCGTTGTTGACAACAACTCCACTAAGTATACCGTTACTATGAAAGACGAGAAAAAACATGAGGTTATCGGACTTGCCTCTGACCCGCAACTTGTAGCAGATTTATATGCTCATGGCCTTCCACTGGTTGTGGAATCGCCACCGAAGTCTCCTTGGTGGATGGGTCTTCTAACTACAATGTTGCCAATCATTGTTATTGTAGGTTTGTTTTTCTTTATGATGCAGCAAAGTCAAGGCGGCGGTAACCGAGTGATGCAGTTTGGGAAGAGCAAAGCTCGCTTGGTTAGCGAAGATAAGAAAAAAGTGACATTTGCAGATGTTGCTGGTGCCGACGAAGTCAAAGAAGAGCTTCAGGAAGTTGTTGAGTTCTTAAAGTCTCCGAAGAAGTTTCATGAGTTGGGTGCTAAGATTCCTACGGGTGTTCTGCTGTTTGGACCTCCCGGAACGGGTAAAACCTTACTCGCACGGGCGGTCTCGGGAGAAGCTGGGGTGCCATTCTTTAGCATAAGTGGTTCAGACTTTGTTGAAATGTTTGTTGGAGTCGGGGCTTCTCGAGTTCGGGATTTATTTGAACAAGCCAAGAAGAATGCTCCTTGTATCGTATTTATCGACGAAATTGATGCGGTTGGCCGACAACGGGGAGCTGGTTTAGGCGGAGGACATGATGAAAGGGAACAGACTCTGAACCAACTTCTTGTAGAAATGGATGGGTTTAACGGTAATGATGGAGTCATTATCATTGCGGCTACAAATAGAGCAGATGTTCTTGACCCAGCATTATTGCGTCCCGGCCGTTTTGATCGACAAGTGATTGTTGATGTCCCGGATGTTAAAGGTCGGGAGGAGATTCTTAAAGTTCATGCTAAGGATAAACCACTGACAAAAGACGTTGATTTAGAGGTTATTGCTCGTCAAACCTCTGGATTTACTGGTGCTGATTTATCGAATCTCTTAAATGAAGCTGCTCTTCTATCCGCGCGGCGGAATGAAACTCAGATAAAACAACAGGCTGTAGAAGACTCGATTGAGCGAGTAATTGCTGGGCCGGAGAAGAAAAGCAGAGTCATTAGTCCTTTTGAGAGGAAGCTGGTTTCTTATCATGAAGCCGGGCATGCACTGTTAGGGGAACTTCTCACTCATACAGATCCTTTACACAAGGTCTCCATCATTCCGCGCGGGAGAGCAGGAGGCTATACACTTCTTCTACCAAAGGAAGATCGAAATTATATGACCAAGTCACAACTGCTTGATCAAGTGGTAATGCTGCTTGGTGGGCGTGTGTCTGAAGCAGTAGTGCTTCATGAAATCAGCACAGGTGCCTCAAATGACTTGGAGCGTGCCACAGGAATAGTGCGTAAAATGATTACGGAATTAGGAATGTCCGAGGAATTGGGTCCGCTTACTTTTGGTCATAAAGAAGAACAAGTCTTCTTAGGTAGAGATATTTCTCGTGACCGCAGTTATAGTGATGCTGTAGCATACTCCATCGACAAAGAGGCCAGACGCATTATTGATAGTTGCTATCAGAAAGCTCAAGATCTCATTATGCAAAATATTGATAAGTTACATGCCATTGCTCAGGCATTAATGGAGAAGGAAACTCTTGATGTCAAAGATTTTGCAGCGTTAATGGAAAAGTTCGATCAAAGGATTGAGGGCAGTGAGAAATCCGTTGACGGATTAGACAGTCTTGAAATAAAAGAAAAACAAGATTCGGAATTGCCGAGTCAAACAATTGAGGATGCGTTTAATAAAATTCAATAGATTATAGAAGTTTCGAATTAAGGAGAGGACGTAGGATGGAACGCACATTTATTATGCTTAAACCAGATGCAGTTCAGAGGGGATTAGTGGGAGAGGTCATTAGTCGATTTGAAAAAAAGGGCTTTAAGCTCGTAGGTATGAAGCTTATTCAAGTGCACCGGGGCTTGGCGGAAGAACATTATGCAGAGCATAGGGGCAAAGGGTTCTTTGAGCCTACGGTTGATTACATCATGTCTTCTCCTGTAGTGGCGATGGTTTGGGAAGGCAAGAATGCTGTTGCCTTAGCTCGTGAGCTGATGGGAGCGACAAACCCGGCAAATTCTAATCCTGGCTCTATTAGAGGAATGTATGGGATGGATATTAGCAGAAATGTTATACATGGTTCGGATTCTCTCGCTAGTGCTGAACGGGAAATTGCTCTTTACTTCAAGCCTGAGGAACTTATAGACTACAATAAAGCCGGCGAAGAATGGCTGAGTGAATAAAGGAGGGACGCCCGCAGGGGTGTCCTTTTTTCAAGTAGCAGTGGCAAATGGAGGTGTAATGAATGCATTTAGATAAAAAGGAACGGTCTCTCCTGGGTTTATCAACAATTCTTCTTGGATTTCTCTTTGTCCTCCTGATTAAAGCCCAGGGAGTAGCGGGCAGTCAGGTGACATTTCAAGAAACAGCTGTTCCTAGTCTAATTAAAACTGAACAAGAAAACCAACAACTCTCTATAGAGAATGCCAAGATCCAAGAGGAGTTAGTCAAATATGCCCAAGGCCAGAGTGCGTCGTCTTTATTAAATCAGCAAGTACAAGAGGCGATGATGAATGCCGGCTTAGTAGAACTTGTAGGGCCAGGTGTGCAAATTACATTAGATGACTCGACACGTGTAGCTACTGGAGACGAAGACCAGAATAAGTATTATATTCATGAGGAATATATTCGCGAAATTTTAAATGCTCTATGGAACGGTGGGGCGGAAGCCGTCGCTATTAATGGACAGCGTGTAACCACCCATACAGAGGTTTTCTGCGGGGGCTCGTTTATTCAGATTAACGGCACTCGACAAATGCCTCCTTATGTGATTGGGGCAATCGGTGATTCGCATAATCTATCTGCTGCATTGAAGTTTTATGGTTGGGATAGACTTGGAGAATTTCAGGAGCAGTATGGTATAACACGAAAGCTTGAAGTATTAGATAATATTATAACTCCTGCTGGCAAACTAAAAGAATACCGTTATGCTGAACCTGTCAAGGAGGGAACATAATGCAGCGTTGGAAAAGAACTTTAGCTTTACCTGTTACTATGGTAGCAATTGCTTTAGGCTTTTTGATTGCCCTACAGGCCCAAACTCAAAAAAATGTATCGGCTGCAGAACAAATCAGTGAACAACGTATGAGCCAAATGAAGGCGGTTCTTATAAATTCTCAAGAGCAAAATGCTCAGCTCCAAAAAGAGCATCAAGAGTTATCAGCAAGGTTGGATGTGGCGCGTAAACAGGTGGGAACGGATCCGCAACTTCTGGTACACTTAAAACAACTGCAAATGCTTGATGGTACACAGGCAGTTGAAGGCCCGGGAATACTGATCAGTATCGATGACCGTAGTAATAAAGTTGCTTTTCCCCTCAACACCAATGATATTGCAACTATGATCAATATTTTGAAGTTAGCCGGAGCGGAAGCAATTAGTATTAATGATCAACGAGTCGTTGGTTCCACCGCCATTGTGTTAAGTGGAAATTCAACCATCTTGGTAAATCAAGTACCTGTGAACCGGTCGGAGGGGGTTCCCTACGAAGTAAGTGCGATTGGAGATCAAGCTACCCTTATGGATTATTTTTCGGAACTTGAAGCCGTGACCCTTAAGCAGAGAGGGATGACTGTCAGTATCGCCAGAAAATCCTTGCGAGTCCCATCCTTCAAAGGGTCGTATACTTTTAAACAAGCGAAACACTTTGATTCTCAGGAGTCGTAGAATCCGCTAAGAATGCGATCATGAGGGGTGTGGGATAGTTTGTATTCAATGGCACGCGTCAATCGTTTAATAGACCATAAGGATTTTGCAAGCTATTTGCAAAAAAACGTTGAATTAGAGAAAGAGCGGCTTTTTTGTAAACATGGCTTTGAGCATGGACTGAATGTTGCGCGTATTGCTTATGCTTACCTCTTAGAAAAAGGAGATTCCCAATCCTCCAAAGAATTAATCTATGCTGCAGCATTACTTCATGATATTGGACGTTGGGTCGAATATCAGACAGGTGAAGATCATGCCGAGGCAAGTGCTCGTTTGGCGTACCCTTTGCTTGTAGATTGTGATTTTTGTTCAGAGGATATCGGAGTCATTTTAGAGGGGATTCGCGAACATCGGCTACACCCTAATGATACGTTAAGTCGATTAGGTGAGGCATTAGCTAGAGCCGATGATTGGTCAAGAGATTGTCGATATTGTAAAGCTCAAAGTTCATGCTATAAATTTAAGCCTGCGATGAAGCAGATTATGTATTAAGGAGGCAACAATGCAAGTATATGGAATGCGCTGGGTTGCGATTAATAATTTGCAAGAATCTAAAATAGCATTGGCACAGATAGGATCCGATCCGGGGGGAGTAGCCCAGATGGTTGGGAAGGGAATAGGGCGTGCGATAAAACTGGAGCAAGTTCCGCTGCGAGTAGCCCATATACTCAAACAAGAGATGCTTTCTGTAGGTGGGGATGCTGCTGTACACCGGGAGGTTATAACTAATAACATAGATGCAACAGATGTCATGTTATTAGGTACAGTGCGGCAATTAGAGCACCTGGCGAAGAAGGTGTTAGCACAACCATTTGGACTAAAAAAGGTTGGACATGCTCTTAAGCAACTGCTAACTGATTTAGAACCGGCCCAGACCCGAAGTATCAATTGCCGAGGAAAGGAACTTATTCTGGGGGGGCGTACCCTTGTAATGGGGATTTTAAATGTAACTCCGGATTCATTTTCTGATGGCGGTAAATTCAATAACCTAGAAGACGCTGTTGTTCAAGCTGGGTGTATGATAGATGATGGCGCAGATATTCTAGATATTGGCGGAGAGTCAACACGTCCAAACTACTCGGGAATTAGTGCCGAAGAGGAATGGAGGCGCTTAGAACCGGTATTAAAGATGCTGCTAGAACGAGTAAATGTTCCCATTTCAGTGGATACCTATAAGGCTAGTGTAGCAGCTAAAGCGCTTGAAGCAGGTGCCCACATGATCAATGATGTATGGGGATTGCAGAAAGACCCTGATATGGCTAAAGTAGTTGGTGATTTCCATGTCCCTGTTATTGTTATGCACAATCAAGCTGGGACAGCCTATCATCATTTAATGGGCGATATTTTTGCATTCTTACAAAAGAGCATCGAGTTAGCTGAATCCAATGGTCTGGAGAGGGATCAAATCATTGTTGATCCGGGAATCGGATTTGGGAAAACGACGGAACAAAATCTTGAGGTTATGGCTCGCTTGGCGGAATTTAAGACCTTAGGGCGTCCGGTATTATTGGGAACTTCGCGTAAATCAATGATCGGAAATACATTAAACCTACCCGTCAATGAGCGCTTAGAAGGGACGTTGGCCACAAGCGTTTTAGGGATTGTTTCGGGAGTAGATATTATTCGTGTTCACGACGTTAAGGCTAACAAAAGGGCAATGCAAATGGCCGATGCGATTGTAAGAGGACAGAGAGGAGCTGGCTATGTCGGAGCATGATGTTATTCATTTAAGGGGTCTGGAATTTTATGGGTACCATGGGGTAATGCCGGAAGAACAGGTTTTGGGACAGAGATTCTTAATTGATCTGGATCTTTTTTATAATTTACAAAAGGCAGGCTCCTCAGATAGCGTGGCAGATACCATTCATTATGGTGAAGTGTATCAAGTGATTAAAACATGCGTAACTGAAGGCAGGTATCTGTTAATAGAACGCTTGGCGGAAGAAATTGCTCAGAAAGTACTGGATCAGTTTGCCTGTAAGTCTCTGCGAGTAGAAGTGCATAAACCACAAGCGCCTATCCAAGGTCTTTTTAAAGATGTTTCAGTGGAGATTTGGCGAAGCAGGTGATTGAATGAGAACATTCTTAGGATTAGGAAGTAATCTGGGAGATCGAGCATATTATCTCAGCGAGGCTATTTCAGCTTTGGAAGGCCCAGCTATTAGAGTTATTACGGCATCTCGTATCTATGAAACCGAACCCTGGGGAAGACTAGATCAACCTTTATTCTGGAATCAGGTTGTGGAAATCGAGACAAGCTTAGAACCATTGGACCTCCTTCATGTTTGTCAGGAAATTGAACTTCGCCTAGGGAGAGTTCGCAAAGAACATTGGGGGTCAAGGACGATTGACATTGACCTGCTTATTTATGATAATAGGGTTAGTGAGTCTGAAGAGTTAAAATTACCCCATCCGTATTTGGAAGAACGAGCTTTTGTGCTTGCCCCTTTACGAGAAATAGCTCCGAAACTCATCTTGCCTTCCGGAAGATCAATAAATGAAGTTGAAGGGGAAGGGAAGGTCTATCCTCTGACCACAAATAAACTATAAATCTAATTAGACAATATCAAACCATGAATTGTACTATAATTAGATTTAAAAATATTTTTACGATGTCAGAATTATAAGAAATGTGTTAAAATTCATGCAGGTTTAAATTTAGTTTGACAGTGCTTTTATTAAATAAATAGCCCGCTTGGATCTTGAAGACCGAGACGGAGGGAACGATATCCTTCACGCTCGTGGGGGTATTTTTTTGTTGTTCGAAAGTACTTAAGTTTGAATTGTTAATTATGAGAAGGAGATCGGGATGAAATTTGGGATTATTGGAGCAGGAATTGTAGGAACTGCTTTGGCGGTACAGTTAACGAAGGCGGGACATCAGTGCGTAGGGGTTCATACCCGAAGTCGTCTCTCTTACGAACGTTTTCGAGGTTTTATCAACAAGGATCATTTGCAATTAGAGGAACTTGTGCCAGCAGTAAATTGTTTATTCGTTACGACTCAGGATGGGGTAATCCCTTTGATTGCAGAAAAGCTGGTCGCCAAGAACCTTGTTGTTCCAGGCCAAGTCTGGATTCATTGCTCGGGATCCCTTCCTTCGGCAATTTTACGTGTTCAGGAAGATTTGCCGGTCAGGTGCTTATCGTTACACCCTCTGCAAGCCTTTGCAAGTGTGGAGAATGCTTTGATGATCCTGTCGGGAACTCATTTTGGCGTAGAAGGTGAGGTAGAGGAACTAGGCACAGATATTGTAAAAGATCTTGGTGGTATCCCGCATAAGATTTTGGCTAGCGAAAAGACTCTTTATCATGCCGGTGCAGTTGTTGCCTCAAATTATTTGGCTGTTCTTGCTTCCATGGCGGTAGACCTTTTTGCCGAGGCAGGTATTCCAAGAGACGAAGCATTAGTTTCGTTATTGCCACTAATGCAAGGAACCCTCTCTAATTTAGAGCGAGTTGGGTTACCTCAAGCGTTAACGGGCCCAATTGCTCGAGGAGATGCTCAAGTGGTAAAAGGACATTTAGACCAACTGCCGCCTAGGCTTACAGAGATTTATAAGGGTTTAGGGTTGAAAGCTCTAGAGTTAGGGGAAAGCAAGAGATCTATTCAAGGCTTAAGTTATCCTCTAGAAGAGCTGGATATGTTGAGAGGGCTGCTTGGTGGATAATTGCTTAAACCGTTTTTCTTAAAGAAAGGTGGAATGTCAAATGAAGAGAACTTCTCGTATATCCGATCTGCGTAATATTATAACCGAAGAAAAAAAACGGGGGCGAAAAATTGCTTTCGTCCCAACTATGGGTTTTTTACATCATGGACATCTAACCTTAATTGATAAAGCTAAAGAAACGGGTGCATTCTTGGTAGTGAGCATTTTTGTTAACCCCTTACAATTTGGCCCTAATGAAGATCTGACGCGTTATCCCAGAGACATAGAACGGGATGCTCTTTTGGTCGAGGCAGCTGGGGTTGATATCCTTTTCCATCCGACCGTTGAGGAAATGTATCCTGAGAAAATGGTAACGTTTGTGGAAGTCGGAGAATTGGATGAGATGCTTTGCGGGGCAAACCGTCCCGGGCATTTTCGTGGCGTAGCAACGGTAGTCAATAAGTTGTTTAATATTGTTCAACCGGATATGGCTTTTTTTGGTCAGAAAGACTATCAACAGTATCTAATTATTAAACGGATGGTTACTGATCTCAATCTTCCGATTCAGATTTGTCCTGTTCCCATTGTGCGTGAAGACGATGGGTTGGCAATGAGCTCGCGAAATGTCTTTTTAAATCCTGAACAACGGCAGGAAGCCTTAGTTCTGTCTAAGAGCCTTAATGAAGCCGAGAGAAGCATTCAAATGGGGCAGAAATCAGCTCGAGAAGTTGAAGAACAGATAAAAAAGAGTATAACCTTAAAAAGTCAAGGGGTCATTGACTATGTTGAAGTTAGGGACGCCAGTGACTTGACCGAAGTGACAGATATTAAGCGACCAGTTTTAATTGCTTTAGCCGTTAAATTTGGAACAACCCGTTTAATTGATAATAAGGTTGTGGAGGTTAAGCGAGATGTATAGAACAATGATGAAATCAAAAATTCATAAAGCGGTAGTAACAGAGGCAAATCTCCATTATGTAGGCAGTATTACAATTGATAGCGCATTAATGGAATCAGCGGACCTATTAGAAAATGAAAAGGTACAAGTTGTAAACAATAATAACGGAGAAAGACTCGAAACTTATGTTATTCCTGGAGAGAGGAATTCAGGAGTAATCTGTCTGAATGGTGCAGCTGCCCGTAAGGTGCATGTTGGAGATGAAGTTATCATTATTTCCTATGCCGTCTTAACAGATGAAATAGCTCGGCAGTATACCCCAAAAGTTGTCTTTGTTGATGAGAAGAACCAGGAGACCAAGATTTCTGATCGGGAAGTCCATGGGCAGAAGGCTTGACAAAGCCAAATGCTTTAACTAAGGTGTAAGCTTAAGGCCTTGGCTATTTGTATTAGTCACTTAGAAAGGGTGTAAAGATATGAATTATAGCATAAGTCGAGACTTATTCGAAGATTTAGCTGGGGAAATACAAGAATTAAAAAAAGAACGCAAAGCAGTTATTTTGGCACACTATTATCAGAGGCCGGAGGTTCAGGATATTGCTGATTTTGTTGGAGATTCTCTGCAATTAAGTCAACAAGCGGCAGACACTGATGCAGAAGTGATTGTCTTTTGCGGAGTCCATTTTATGGCGGAAAGTGCTGCTCTTTTATCCCCTGATAAAATTGTCATATTACCCGAGTTAAATGCGGGTTGCCCTATGGCGGATATGGTTGATGTAGAGGGGTTAAGGGCGTATAAAAAGAGAGTTCCCGGAGTTCAAGTGGTTTGTTATGTTAATTCCTCGGCAGAAGTTAAAGCCGAGAGCGATATATGTTGTACTTCCTCTAATGCAGTTAAAGTAGTACAGTCTTTAGCCAGCGAGGATGTTTTATTTATTCCTGATGAAAATCTTGGACGATATGCAGCTAAAATCTTGGGACGTTCACTTCAGTTATGGCCTGGTTATTGTAAGACACACGATCGCCTGACCAACGATGACATTGAGGCGGTAAAAAAAGAGCATCCGTTGGCTAAGGTTATCGTGCACCCAGAATGTCGGGAGGAAATATGCCAAGTTGCAGATTATATAGGCTCTACTGCAGGCTTAATCAACTATGCGAAGAACTCTGAAAGTCAAGAGTTTATAGTAGGAACAGAGTCAGGGATATTACATCAACTCCAAAAAGTTTGCCCGGAGAAAAAATTCTATCTTGCTTCAGAACGACTTGTTTGTCCAAATATGAAGATGACAACTTTAGAGAAGGTTCGCGATGGACTAAAAACCCTCTCTCCCCGGGTCACAGTAGAAGAGGATATTCGAGTAAAAGCCAAAGCGACACTAGAGCGAATGCTGGCCTTATAAGCAGCAGAAGAGCAGGGGATGGGTGTTTTGAGACGATATTTGTGCCCTTGGTCAAAATCAGGGGTAAGGGTTTTTGAATCAGACGTACTAGTATTGGGAAGCGGTATAGCGGGTCTATATACGGCAATTAAAGCAAGTGAGTATTTTCAGGTTACAGTTCTAACCAAAAAAACAATTAAAGAAAGCAATACTGAACATGCCCAAGGTGGGATTGCGGTAGCCATTGATGAGGCTGACTCACCTACGCAGCATTTACAGGATACTCTAAAAGCAGGTGCGGGCCTCTGTGATCCCTTAACGGTTAAAATTTTAGTCGAAGAGGGCGTTGTTTGTGTTGAAGAGCTCATGGGTATGGGGGCTCAGTTTGATTATAAGAATGGAGAACTTGCTCTTACTCGTGAAGGTGCCCATAGTCAAAAACGAATACTCCACGCCTTAGGGGATTCTACTGGCTGGGAAATTGAGCGGGCCTTAGTTGCTAAGGTTAAGTCCACTCCAGAGATTAGTACTTTTGAAGATCGCTTTGTAATTGACTTATTAGAAAATGTTCATGGAGATATTATAGGTGCTTTAGTTTTGAACGGTGAGACTGGAGAACTGGAAGGACATCTGGCAAATGCAGTAGTTCTGGCAACAGGAGGTTTGGGTCAGGTCTATAGCTTTACCACAAATCCTAATGTTGCAACCGGTGACGGAATGGCGGTGGCGTTACGTGCTGGGGCAGACTTAATGGACATGGAATTTGTCCAATTTCATCCTACAGCATTATTAATTCCAAATGCCCCTCGCTTTCTTATCTCTGAGGCTGTGCGTGGTGAAGGTGCACATTTAATCAACGCTAACGGTTCACGCTTTATGGATAAGATAGACGGGAAAGAGCTTGCTGCACGAGATATTGTGGCCCGAGGAATTTGGAAAGAAATGAATGAAAGCTCGGTTTATCTGGATTTTCGCCCTATTGGAGAGAGACGAATTCTTGAGAGATTCCCCAACATTTACAAGACCTGTTTGAAGTATGGTGTAGATGTATTAACAATGCCTTTGCCAGTTGCCCCGGCTGCTCACTATATGATGGGTGGGATTGCGACAAATTCATACGGTGAAACCAGTTTATCTCAGCTTTATGCAGCAGGAGAATGTGCTTGTAATGGAGTTCATGGAGCTAATCGGTTAGCAAGCAACTCTTTATTAGATGGACTTGTATTTGGTGCACGTATCGTTAAAAGAATAAGAGATAAGTTTGATGGTAAGCGACCTTGCTGGGAAGAGGTTGTGAGTCCAGAAGATAGTCAATGTGGAATTGAAGCTGGAACAAATATGTCTAAGATGTCAGGGGTGAGCTTGCGCAAGCAAATTCAAGACTTAATGTGGAGTCAGGTTGGTATTTTGAGGAATGAAGAGAGTCTCAAAGAGGCATCAAGGTTACTTGCGGCTTGGGAACGGGAGGTTTTATTAACTCCTTCCGTGGATGACTATGAAACTGTCAACATGTTGATAATTGGGGCAGCTATTGCTAAAGCGGCTTTGGATCGAAAAGAAAGCCGAGGGGGACATTTCCGTTCGGACTACCCCTTGCGGCTCGATCTTGATGGGTGGCAGAAGCACTCTCTTCAATGTAAGGAGGATAATTATGTACGCTACATTTCAGTTTCAAGAGCTGATTGATCGAGCGTTGATTGAAGATATTGGGACAGGGGATCTTAGCACTAAGATTTTTCCGAATGATCTCACAAGTATGGCCAAATTGTACGCTAAACAGGATGGGGTAGTTGCTGGTTTGGAGCTTGTTGAGCAGGTTTTCCAGCGTGTAGACCCGAGGATTGAGGTTTGCAAACTGGTTAAAGATGGTTATGAGGTCAAGGTTGGGGAGGTCGTAATAGAACTTAATGGGCCTCTAAGCGGTATTTTACAGGGCGAAAGAACAGCTTTGAATTTTCTACAGCATCTTTCCGGAATTGCTACGGCAACGAAACGGGCTGTTGACCAAGTTTCAGGCCTATCAACTTGTATAGTTGATACCCGAAAGACCCTCCCAGGCTGGCGTTCTTTACAGAAATATGCAGTTAGAGTTGGAGGTGGACAGAATCATCGCTTTGGCCTCTATGATGCGGTGATGCTAAAAGATAATCATCTCACGGCAGTAGGTGGCTTAACAGAAGCCGTTAAAAGGGTAAGGACTACAATTGGACATATGGTTAAGATCGAGGTTGAGTGTGAGACAATGGAACAGGTTGAGGAAGCTGTAGCCTGCGGTGTCGACGTAATCATGCTGGATAATATGAAAATTGACGAAATGCTGCTAGCGGTTCAGTACATCGATAGGCGGGCAATTGTTGAGGCATCAGGGGGAATTCAGGAGGGCCAACTTCGCCAGGTGGCTGAGACAGGAGTTGACCTAATTTCAATTGGGGCATTAACACATTCAGTTAGGGCAATGGACTTCAGTCTTGACATAGGAGAAATAAAGGCTACAACCAGAGCAAGTTGGGAAAGAGGATCTTAAATGTTGCGTCATGACATCCTTTATCTTCTGACAGCACAACCAGATGAGATCGTGTCTGGTCAGAAAATAAGCAACCAATTAAATGTCACTCGAGCTGCTGTTTGGAAACAGATTAAGATATTAAGAGAAGAGGGCTTTGATATTGAGGCCCAAACCAAGAATGGCTACCGATTATTGAGCACCCCTCTTGCTTTAAATGAGTGGGTATTTAAGCAGGCGTTGAGTACCCAAGCATTGGGAAGAGTTGTTGATTTTTCTGATGAGCTATCCTCGACAAATGATCGGGCAAAGGAGCTGGCTCGCCAAGGTGCCATACACGGACTGACTGTATTAGCGTGTCGACAGCAAGCGGGGCGGGGAAGACTTCAACGGCAGTGGGAGTCTCCGGCAGGGGGACTATGGATGTCCGTTGTTCTAAGGCCAAACCTGTCGTTGGCTGATGCTTCAAAAATAACCCTTGCAGCGAGTGTGGCGATTGTGGACACTTTGCAGGAACTTTTTGAGTTGCCTATAGGAATCAAATGGCCCAATGATCTTGTTCATAAAGGACAGAAACTTGCTGGAATTCTTGGAGAAGTTGTGGGCGAGTGGAATACAGTTCAAACTTTAATCCTGGGAATGGGAGTGAATGTAAATTTTCCTCGGGAGCAATTGAATAATACATTTCCGGCTACTACTCTTCAGGAAATTTTGGGGTTTGACATAGACCTTAATTTATTGGCAGCAAAAATCTTGGAAAACCTTGAAAAAGAATTGATCTGCCTCGAAGAAAAGAAGTTTGATGAGTTGAAATCTAAATGGACTAAAAGAGCCATTGGTTTAGGTGAAGGGGTAAGAATATTGCGGGGAGAGGACGTAATTGAAGGTACCTTTAAAGGGATCTCAATTGATGGGGCGCTGATCTTAGAAACTGGAAACAAGGAGATAACGTTTTCGGCAGGAGAGGTCAAACTGCGGTCTAAGAAGGGATATTTTTAACTTTTTCAAGATGAAAATGCAATAACATCGGTGATAAGGCACGGGTCCTTTCACTGGTTTATGGCTTCCTTTTAGTGTTTTACCAGTATTAGTCATTATGTTAGGAATTATTCTTGATGTTGAAATGGATCGGCAGCATTAGGTTTGATCTGATTGTAGGATCTTGAACTAAAAGGAGCGGTATTATGATTCTGTTATTTGATGTGGGTAATACAAATATTGTGTTAGGAGTCTATGATGAAAGGACGTTAACTAATCATTGGAGAGTGTCCACAGATAAGTCTCGAACTATGGATGAGTACGCAGTGGTTATTAAAAATTTATTTGATTTAAGTGGGTTGAGTTTTGAAGAAATTGATGCAGTTGTAATTTCGTCGGTAGTTCCTCCCGTAATGCCAACCCTAGAAGCTCTAGCACGAAAATACTTTGGAGTAGAACCTTTGGTTGTGGGGCCGGGTGTTAAAACCGGAATGCCTATTATTTATGACAACCCAAGAGAGGTCGGCGCTGATCGCATTGTGAATGCGGTGGCTGCATATACTAAATATGGCGGCCCTCTAGTCATTGTGGATTTTGGCACTGCAACAACATTTTGCGTAATATCGAAACGGGGAGAGTATTTAGGCGGGGCAATTGCACCGGGAATTGGAATCTCGACAGAAGCCTTATTTCAGAGGGCTTCGAAGTTGCCCCGAATTGAGATGGTTAGACCTACATCTGTCATTGCCAAGAATACAGTAGCAGGGATGCAATCCGGAATATACTATGGATTCACCGGTCAAGTAGATGGCATCGTTAAACGTATGAAAGGTGAACTAGGGCCTGAGACCAAAGTGATTGCCACAGGGGGATTAGCAAAAATGATTTCTCAAGAGTCAGAAATGATCCAAAAAGTAGATCCTTTTCTAACTCTTGAGGGGCTGTTACTAATCTATGAGCGTAACAGGAAATAGTAACTAAGAGGAATAATAATATGAAGTTAGGACATTATGAACTTGGAGTCCCGGTGTTTATGGCACCTTTGGCTGGGGTAACAGATAAAGCGTTTCGAGAAACAGTACGTTCCGTTGGCGGAGATTATGTATGGACTGAAATGATAAGTGACAAAGCACTGACTTATCAAAACTCGAGAACTTTGCAGATGCTGGATTTAAGTGGTGAAGGGGAACCAAGGATTGTACAGTTATTCGGCAATGAACCCGAGACAATGGCTAAAGCAGCTGAATTGGCTGTAGAGTGCAATGCTAATATTATTGATATCAACATGGGATGCCCTGCTCCAAAAATTATCAAAAATGGTGAAGGATCGGCATTACTAAAGGATCTCCCCCGTGCTCAGGCAATTGCTTCAGCGGTAGTCCGCGCAGTCAATATACCTGTAACAGTAAAGATACGCCTTGGTTGGAATGATAGGGAAATAGTGGCGCTTGAACTGGCCAAAGGGTTAGAGTCAGTTGGTGTTCAGATGATAACCGTTCATGCAAGAACTCGTGAACAGTTTTATTCTGGGCATGCCGACTGGGAATGGATTCGACGAGTAAAGAAGGCAGTCAGTATTCCGGTGATTGGCAATGGGGATGTGCTAATGCCTGAAGATGCCGGTAGATTGATTGAGCAAACCGAATGTGACGGGGTAATGATCGGACGCGGAGCATTAGGAAATCCCTGGCTCATACCGCGCACCCAATTTTTTTTGAAGCATGGGCAAATATTACCTGAGCCTTCCATTGAAGAGCGTATACAGGTTGCCTTAAAACATTTTGAACGTGTGTTGCATTATAAGGGTGAAAGAATCGGTCTTAACGAAATGAGAAAACATGCTGTGTGGTATATCAAAGGAATTAGCAAGGCTGCAAAAGTTCGTGATGAGATAATGCAAACCAGATCCGTCGAAGAAATGCAAGCAGTCTTAACTAGGATTTCAGGGTAACACTGGATATCTTGCCGAAATAATAAATAATTTGACAAGATGCCTTATTAACGTTAAGAGGTGCGTCCTTGACAATAATTTGCCAGGTCCTTATAATAACGAGTAATGCAAATGAGGAATTTTTTAAGGAGTTCCTATATTAAAGGAATTACGCATATAAGGTTCTTAAAACGCTCGGTACAGTCAGTATAGAAGCGTGATGCGTAGGACGAGAAAAGGGAGCGAGGAAAATATGGCTGAAAAAGAAGTTATTCTAACATTAGAAGGCCTCAAGAAGCTTGAGGAGGAGTTGGAACTATCTAAAACTGTGAAGCGGCGGGAAGTTGCCGTGCGCATTAAGCAGGCCATTGACTTTGGAGATATCAGTGAAAACTCTGAGTATGACGATGCTAAAAATGATCAGGCCTTTATCGAAGGCCGGATAATCACTCTTGAAAAGATGCTCAGAAATGCGCGAATAATTGATGAACTTGAAGGAACTGATGTTGTGGCGGTAGGTACAAAAGTACGCCTCAAAGACTTAGACTACGGTGATGAAGAAGAATATTTCATTGTCGGTTCAGCTGAGGCTGACCCAGGTACTAATAAAATTTCCAATGAATCTCCTGTCGGAAAAGCAGTCTTAGGCCAAACTAAAGGATCCGTAGTCGAAGTAAATGTTCCAGCAGGTATTTTACACTATCAAATTCTTGATATTAAATAGACTTTAACATTCAAAGATTTGAAATTTGTGTAGACACATTAGCTTTAGAGAGTGCAGTGTTTCTGTGACTGGTTTGGTTTAGCCACGCACAGATGCTGCACTTTGTTTATTGATTTTGTTAATCCAAAATATGGAATATAGTCCTTATTGAGCAAACGATATATAAAGATTATATCTAAACTTGTTTATTGAAGTCTTAGTTTGGTAAAATTGGTAATAGAGAATAATTGATGGAGGAATAAAGATGGATAATACCAACGACCTCTGGCGAATTCGTTTAGAAAAGCTTGAGATGCTTCGCCAAGCAGATATTGAACCCTATGCTGATCGCTATGTGCGAACCCATAAAACCTCTGAGATATTAGAGCACTTTGAAGAGCTAGAGGGCCAAGAAGTAAGTATTGCTGGCCGAATTATGAGCAAGCGTGATCAGGGCAAGGTTATCTTTACACATGTACAAGACCTTAATGGACGTCTTCAGATTTATATTCGAATGGACGAATTGGGGCAAACTATGTTTGACCTAATCTCTAAATTCGATGTAGGCGATATTATCGGAGTAAAAGGGAAGGTTTTTCGGACTAAACGAGGAGAAATATCTATTCATGCAGTAGAGGTTTTGCTTCTGTCTAAAGCTATGCGACCACTCCCTGAAAAATTTCATGGGCTAACCAATGTAGAAACCCGATATCGCAGACGTTATTTGGACTTAGTAATGAATCCCGATGTTCGTCAGGTTTTTGTGACACGAAGCAAAATAATTCGTTATATGAGAGAGTTTCTAGAGGAGCGGGAATTCCTTGAGGTAGAAACGCCTACTTTACATACTATTCCTGGGGGGGCAGCAGCTCGTCCATTTATTACTCATCACAACACTCTTGATATGGATCTATATTTGAGGATTGCTCTCGAGCTTCCGTTAAAGCGTCTTATTGTAGGTGGACTTGAAAAGGTTTATGAAATTGGACGAACCTTTAGAAACGAGGGAATTTCAATCAAACATAACCCCGAGTTTACTATGATGGAGCTTTATCAAGCGTTTGCGAATTATGAAGATATTATGGAATTGACTGAAGAAATGATTGCGCATATTGTGCAAAAAGTTCACGGTACTACCGAAATTACCTATCAAGGTCAACCCCTTGAATTTAAGACACCGTGGAAGCGCCTTCCCATGCTTGATGGAATATTAGAGTATTCCGGAGTAGACTTTAGGGAAATCATAACAGATGAACAAGCTCGTGATAAAGCTCGTGAAAAGGGCATACACGTCCAGGCAGATGCATCACGAGGGAAAATCATTAATGAGTTTTTTGAAGCCTTTGTTGAACCAAATTTGATACAGCCGACATTTATCATTGGACATCCTGTGGAAATATCTCCATTAGCAAAACGCAATGCTAAGCAACCCGAATATACCGATCGGTTTGAGGCGTTTATATTTGGACGTGAACTAGCCAATGCTTTTTCCGAGTTAAATGATCCAATTGATCAACGGCAACGTTTTGAAGCTCAGGCTGCCGAGCGGGCAAAAGGGGACGATGAGGCTCATATTATGGATGAAGATTTTGTACAAGCTCTAGAATATGGTCTTCCTCCTACGGGCGGGCTCGGAATCGGAATAGACCGTTTAGTGATGCTATTGACGGATTCTGCGTCAATTCGCGATGTTATCCTCTTCCCAACGATGCGTCCAAGAGATGAAAATGTTCAAGACGAAGATGCTATAGAATAAGTGATGTATAAGCTGCTCCATTTAAGGGGCAGCTTTTGTTTTTTAACTGCGAACCACTTAAGCATATTGAATTAAGAAATTAATAAATCATATTAAGTCAGGTGATATTAAAAAAGCTATAAAAAATAAAAATTAGAGATATATAAAGAATAATGGAGTAAAGATGTAATTATTAAAGATAATATGGTTATAATGAACCATAAAGGGGTTTGAATAGGTGTATATCCCTATGGTATATTACTATTTGTTCGCTCGACAAAATAATTGTAAAGCGAAAGGCAAAATAAGCTATTGAGAAGTCATTAAAAATGTCTTGACAATGCAAGAATAAAATGCTATTATGTAATTCCGGTCATTGATCATAACTACATAAATTATAATCGGTGACACCCTGGTCTTTGAAAACTAAACAACAAGGACAGCCAATGAGAGAAACTCTTAGGAGTTTCAAAATAAATCATGAGTCAATCATCTTCTTCTAGAAGAAGTGAAATAACTTTTTTGGAGAGTTTGATCCTGGCTCAGGACGAACGCTGGCGGCGTGCCTAACACATGCAAGTCGAACGGAGAATTTGATAAGCTTGCTTAGAAAAATTCTTAGTGGCGGACGGGTGAGTAACGCGTGGGTAACCTACCCATAAATCCGGGACAACCCTTGGAAACGAGGGCTAATACCGGATAATCTTAGAGCCTGGCATCAGGCATTAAGGAAAGATGGCCTCTGAAAATGCTATCGATTATGGATGGACCCGCGTCTGATTAGCTAGTTGGTGGGGTAAAGGCCTACCAAGGCGACGATCAGTAGCCGGCCTGAGAGGGTGAACGGCCACACTGGGACTGAGACACGGCCCAGACTCCTACGGGAGGCAGCAGTGGGGAATCTTCCGCAATGGACGAAAGTCTGACGGAGCAACGCCGCGTGTATGATGAAGGTCTTCGGATTGTAAAGTACTGTCTTTGGGGAAGAACGGTGGCTTTGAAAATATTGAGGCCACATGACGGTACCCAAGGAGGAAGCCCCGGCTAACTACGTGCCAGCAGCCGCGGTAATACGTAGGGGGCAAGCGTTGTCCGGAATTATTGGGCGTAAAGGGCGCGTAGGCGGATTGTTAAGTCCGGTGTGAAAGATCAGGGCTCAACCCTGAGAGTGCATCGGAAACTGGGAATCTTGAGGACAGGAGAGGAAAGTGGAATTCCACGTGTAGCGGTGAAATGCGTAGATATGTGGAGGAACACCGGTGGCGAAGGCGACTTTCTGGACTGTAACTGACGCTGAGGCGCGAAAGCGTGGGGAGCAAACAGGATTAGATACCCTGGTAGTCCACGCCGTAAACGATGAGTGCTAGGTGTAGAGGGTATCGACCCCTTCTGTGCCGCAGTTAACACAATAAGCACTCCGCCTGGGGAGTACGGCCGCAAGGTTGAAACTCAAAGGAATTGACGGGGGCCCGCACAAGCGGTGGAGCATGTGGTTTAATTCGACGCAACGCGAAGAACCTTACCAAGGCTTGACATCCTACGAATCTTTAGGAAACTAGGGAGTGCCCTTCGGGGAGCGTAGAGACAGGTGGTGCATGGTTGTCGTCAGCTCGTGTCGTGAGATGTTGGGTTAAGTCCCGCAACGAGCGCAACCCCTGTATTTAGTTGCTAACAAGTAAGGTTGAGCACTCTAAATAGACTGCCGGTGATAAACCGGAGGAAGGTGGGGATGACGTCAAATCATCATGCCCCTTATGTCTTGGGCTACACACGTGCTACAATGGCCGGTACAGACGGAGGCGAAGCCGCGAGGTGAAGCAAATCCGAGAAAGCCGGTCTCAGTTCGGATTGCAGGCTGCAACTCGCCTGCATGAAGTCGGAATCGCTAGTAATCGCAGGTCAGCATACTGCGGTGAATACGTTCCCGGGCCTTGTACACACCGCCCGTCACACCACGAAAGTCTGCAACACCCGAAGCCGGTGAGGTAACCCGAAAGGGAGCTAGCCGTCGAAGGTGGGGCCGATAATTGGGGTGAAGTCGTAACAAGGTAGCCGTATCGGAAGGTGCGGCTGGATCACCTCCTTTCTAAGGAGAACGGTTTAGAGCTTAGGCTTTAGACGAACATCCTATTGGTCGATTCTCACGAAGAACAACGGTTGAAAAACTTAAGTTCGACGAGAGATCAATAACGAGTCGCAAGACTCACGCCGAGGGATCGGCAACTCATTGGAAACAGCTGTTGTTTAGTTTTGAGAGACCATAGTAATGGAATCTCAAAAACGCGAATGCGAATATCGAAAATGGGCCTGTAGCTCAGTTGGTCAGAGCGCACGACTGATAATCGTGAGGTCGATGGTTCAAATCCATCTAGGCCCACCAAAATCGATATACAAATTCGGAATATTGAAATGGGGGTATAGCTCAGCTGGGAGAGCACCTGCCTTGCAAGCAGGGGGTCAGCGGTTCGATCCCGCTTACCTCCACCAAATTCACTGTTCTTTGAAAACTGCATAGAGAAAACTAGTAAAGTCGAACGAATTCACATCAATACGAAAGTATTGAGTAAACCTAAAAGTAGCGACCAATAGGTCAAGCTATTAAGGGCGTACGGTGGATGCCTAGGCGCTAAGAGTCGAAGAAGGGCGCGGTTAACAGCGAAATGCCATGGGGAGTCGTAAGCAGGCTTTGATCCATGGATACCCGAATGGGGCAACCCAACCGGAGTCATGTCCGGTTATCCTCAACTGAATACATAGGTTGAAGAAGACAACCCGGGGAACTGAAACATCTAAGTACCCGGAGGAAAAGAAAGAATCATCGATTCCCTGAGTAGCGGCGAGCGAAACGGGAAGAGCCCAAACCGAATCCTTCGGGATTCGGGGTTGTAGGACCCTCTTTTAAGAATGGATCTCTAGCTGAAGAAGACTGGAAAGTCTCGGCAAAGAAGGTAACACCCCTGTAAACGAAAGGGAGACATTCTGTGAGGGAATCCTGAGTACCGCGGGACACGTGAAACCCCGTGGGAAGCAGGGAGGACCACCTCCCAAGGCTAAATACTACTTAGCGACCGATAGCGAACCAGTACCGTGAGGGAAAGGTGAAAAGCACCTCGGAAGAGGAGTGAAAAAGAACCTGAAACCGTACGCTTACAAGCAGTTACAGTCCAATTATGGATGGTAGCGTGCCTTTTGTAGAATGAACCGGCGAGTTACGGTATGTAGCAAGGTTAAGGTGAGAAGCCGGAGCCGAAGCGAAAGCGAGTCTGAAGAGGGCGTAAGTTACATGCTGTAGACCCGAAACCGTGTGATCTACCCATGGCCAGGGTGAAGGTGGGGTAAAACCCACTGGAGGCCCGAACTCACTGTCGTTGAAAAGGCAGGGGATGAGCTGTGGGTAGGGGTGAAATGCCAATCGAACACGGAGATAGCTGGTTCTCCCCGAAATAGCTTTAGGGCTAGCCTCAATTGATGATCGATGGCGGTAGAGCACTGAATAGGCTAGGGGCCTTACCAGGTTACCGAACCTTATCAAACTCCGAATGCCATCAGATTTAGATTGGGAGTCAGACTGTGGGGGATAAGCTTCATAGTCGAAAGGGAAACAGCCCAGACCATCAGCTAAGGTCCCCAAGTATACACTAAGTGGGAAAGGATGTGGAATTGCACAGACAACCAGGATGTTGGCTCAGAAGCAGCCACCATTTAAAGAGTGCGTAATAGCTCACTGGTCGAGTGGTTCTGCGCCGAAAATGTAACGGGGCTCAAGTGTATCACCGAAGCTATGGCTTGCGCTTCATGCGCAGGGGTAGGGGAGCGTTCTATCAGCCGAGAAGTCAGACTGTAAGGTCTGGTGGAGTGGATAGAAGTGAGAATGCCGGTATGAGTATGCGAAAAGGAAGGTGAGAATCCTTCCCGCCGAAAATCTAAGGATTCCTGGGGAAGGCTCGTCCGCCCAGGGTAAGTCGGGACCTAAGCCGAGGCCGAAAGGCGTAGGTGATGGACAACTGGTTGAGATTCCAGTACCACCTAGAAATGTTTGAGCAATGGGGTGACACAGAAGGATAGGTTAAGCCAACCGTTGGTTGAGTTGGCCCAAGCGAGTAGGAGGTAGGGTAGGCAAATCCGCCCTGCGAGACTCTGAGACGTGACGGGGAGCGAAAATTAGTAGCGAAGTAACCGACTCCAAGCTGTCAAGAAAACCTCTAGTGAGTGACTAGGTGCCCGTACCGTAAACCGACACAGGTAGATGGGGTGAGAATCCTAAGGCGCGCGAGAAAACCCTCGTTAAGGAACTCGGCAAAATAGCCCCGTAACTTCGGGAGAAGGGGCGCTCTTGGCAATAAGAGCCGCAGAGAAATGGTCCAGGCGACTGTTTAACAAAAACACAGGTCCCTGCTAATCCGAAAGGAGATGTATAGGGGCTGACACCTGCCCGGTGCTGGAAGGTTAAGAGGAGAGGTTAGGGGCAACCCGAAGCTTTGAATTGAAGCCCCAGTAAACGGCGGCCGTAACTATAACGGTCCTAAGGTAGCGAAATTCCTTGTCAGGTAAGTTCTGACCCGCACGAAAGGTGTAACGATCTGGACACTGTCTCAACGAGGGACTCGGCGAAATTGTAATACCCGTGAAGATGCGGGTTACCTGCGACAGGACAGAAAGACCCCATGGAGCTTTACTGTAGCTTGACATTGGATTTTGGTATAAAATGTACAGGATAGGTGGGAGACTAAGAAGCTAGGGCGCCAGCCTTGGTGGAGTCAACGGTGGGATACCACTCTTTTTGTACTGAAATTCTAACTAGGTCCCCTGAATCGGGGATTAGGACAGTATCAGGTGGGCAGTTTGACTGGGGCGGTCGCCTCCTAAAGAGTAACGGAGGCGCCCAAAGGTTCCCTCAGCGCGGTTGGAAATCGCGCGAAGAGTGTAAAGGCAAAAGGGAGCTTGACTGCGAGACCTACAAGTCGAGCAGGGACGAAAGTCGGGCTTAGTGATCCGGTGGTACCGAGTGGAAGGGCCATCGCTCAACGGATAAAAGCTACCCTGGGGATAACAGGCTTATCTCCCCCAAGAGTCCATATCGACGGGGAGGTTTGGCACCTCGATGTCGGCTCATCGCATCCTGGGGCTGTAGTAGGTCCCAAGGGTTGGGCTGTTCGCCCATTAAAGCGGTACGTGAGCTGGGTTCAGAACGTCGTGAGACAGTTCGGTCCCTATCCGTCGCAGGCGCAGGAAATTTGAGAGGATCTGTCCCTAGTACGAGAGGACCGGGATGGACGAATCCCTGGTGTACCAGTTGTCTCGCCAGAGGCATAGCTGGGTAGCTATATTCGGAGCGGATAAGCGCTGAAAGCATCTAAGCGCGAAACCGACCTCAAGATGAGATTTCCCACAGCGAAAGCTGGTAAGACCCCTGAAAGATGATCAGGTTGATAGGCCAGGTGTGGAAGCACGGTGACGTGTGGAGCTGACTGGTACTAATCGGTCGAGGGCTTGACCTAAATCGAGACGCTAGGTGAGTGGCTCAAATTCTTAGACAATACTAGATAGACTCTGTGCAGTTTTGAGAGAACAGCAATCGAAAGAAAGCGATATCTCAGACATCTGGTGATTATGCCGGAGGGGTTCCACCCGTTCCCATACCGAACACGGAAGTTAAGACCTCCAGGGCCGATGATACTTGGGGCATAGCCCCTGGGAAAGTAGGTCATCGCCAGGTAAAACACAAAGAAAGGCCATCTCTGAATGAGGTGGTCTTTCTTTATATGTCATCCTTCCACCTCATCTGGGGTGTCTTAAATTCGCCCACGTGGGCGAATTTGGGGAGTAGGGGTTCCACCCTTCGGGAACACACTGCAAGAGTATGCGTTATAAGACGCAGTGTGGCGAAAGGCTCATCCCCTTCGTATCGCCAGGTAACAAGCGAAAGACCATCTCTGAATGAGGTGGTCTTTTTTTATGTCATCCTTCTACCTCGTCGAGAGTGTTTTAAATTCGCCGACGTGGGCGAATTTGGGGAGTCGAGGTTCCACCCCCTCGGGATACACACTGCTGGAGTATGCGTCACGGGACGCAGTGTAGCGAAAGGCTCCCCCTTCGCCACGAAGGGTTCCTTGGGGGTAGGGTGGCACTCATCCTTCGCCGCTAAGGATTCTTTGGGGGATCGGCGGCTTCGGCGAAACTCTCCACCGGAGGCTTTCGTTACTGGACACTATCGTGCCTTTCGTTCCAGGGCCGATGACACTTGAGGCATAGCCCCTGGGAAAGTAGGATCCACACTGCAGGAGTATGCGTTATAAGTCGCAGTGTGGCGAAAGGCAGAAGTCGGCAGTGTAAAAAACCGATTTGGCTTTAGGAGTTTCAGGGTCGATCCTATGATAGGCTGATTAGCCATACAACCATCGTAATGCACTATATATTCTTCTTGCTTGGCAACATGGACAAAATACCGATGAACGTTCGTTAGGTGAGCTATTCTCATTATTGTGTGATGAGGTCAGCGAATTAGATTGGCTTACAACAACTATTGGAATTCTTACTGATCTTTCTGAAAAAGCTGGAAAGAAATTATCCAAATTAATTAATCGTCAACTCCAACAATGGATTATGGCTCTAGCTGCTATATCAGAGTCGGCCTCATGGATTGGAGCCACAAGATATGAGTGATAAATCAAAAAATTCTAATTATAGACTTATTATCCTCAAATGGAATATAATAATTTATGTGGTAGGAATGAATGCCCTTAACTTTGATCCCCATTAGTCACATTGAATTGAATGGACTTGAGTAGGGGAGAAATATATATTAACATTTAAGAGATATGTATTGCTACCTTAAATAAGCAGTTAGATAATTGATTCAAAATTTATAAAATCCTTATTTAATAAAGCTTATCAGTGGCTGTCAAATAAAAAATGTTCTGTTTCTGCTGATATTTTGTAAAAATATGATACAATATAGTAATATGTGGAGGTATAGGAGATAGAATGGAAAGCATAAATCATGAAGCTTTAGCTTTGGATGATCATGAAAAGGATCTTATCAGGGAATATGGGACAGTAGTTCATTATCCTAAAGGGCAAATAATCTTCTCTGAAGGGGATACAGCTGATCGAATATACTTAATTGAAGAAGGTTTTGTGAAGATATATCGGATCACTCCAGATGGTCGACGAGTTACAGTAGGTAGTATGAGAACCTCAGGGCAACTTATGGGACTGGCTGAAACCTTATATCACGGAGAACGTACCTGTTTTGCTGGTGCTATTAACGATGCTACTCTGGTAGTTGTACGGAAAGCACGTTTTGAGGAATTGCTCGTTAACCATCCGTCGATAGCAATAAAGGTTGCCACTACACTAGGCGTTAGAATGAGAGAAGCAGAAGCAATTATTCAGGAAATGGTCTGTTTCCAGGTACCTGGCAGACTGGCTATGTTGCTTCTAAAGATGTCTGAACGAGCAGGAGTTGAAACCGAAACAGGCACAAAAATAGGCTTTCGGTTAACTCACGAGGAGATTGCCTGCATGATAGGAACTTCCAGACAGACAGTCACCTCCTTGCTTAATATATTTAGACAAGAAAATAGTATTGCTATTGAAGATAAGGAAGTATACATACTCGATCTCGATAAGCTGAGTAAATGGATCGTCTAAGGGAGGCTGGTAGATACGCCAGCCTCCCTTAATTTTTAGGAGTCAATAAGTATATCCTCTGAGAGCATAAGTACCTTAGATGGCGTTGTAAAAATAGGTTTTAAAGTATTCGGTGATCACTTGAATATTTTATGTCTGTCAACAGACATAAAAAAGGTAATAGGGTTGACATAAATAGAGTCATAAGATAGACAAAAATATAGTCACCATGTCGACATTAAAATTGTTTGGAGTTTGGTAAATTAAGTACATAGTAAAAATAAATAAATGGAAGGGGGCAAGTGTAGTTTCGCAGGGCTGCTTTAGTAAGTGAAAGTCTTTTCAAGAGAGGGGTGTTAGCTATGAAGGAGGGCTCTAAACTAATACAATATCTTAAAGACCCTCATACTAAAAAGGTCCAGCATTTTAAAGAACGGTATCAGGAATTAGATGAACTCTCAGAAGTGGCAGTTCAAATTGGGGATGCGCAGGCCTACAAATCTCTTCAGACGGAAATGAAAGAAGTATTCTTTGATTATCTGACAGCAGTAGTAGTGGACTCAATTTATAAAATAGCTCCCCACGTTCTTATAATTTGGATAATTAGTCTCAAATGGCCGAATATTACCATTCCTATTGTCAATTGGCAGATTGGCATATTGGGGGCATACCTAGCTACGTATTTTTTATTTCATATAGGAAAATGGCTTATCAAGCCAATTAAGTCTATGCTATTTAAATCCAGATTAATTAATTTAAGGACATCTCAAGCAACCAAAATATAATTCTAGAATTGGAGGAAAACGATATGCATTTCGCATTAGCTGGAATAGATGCTAACCCTATAGGCTTGATCCTCTGGGGTATCTTTGTTGGATATGTGTTTACATCCGTAGGGGCAGCAGGTGGAATTTTAGCCGGGGTAGGCCATATGAGTATTTTTGGACTTAAAAATGCCAATATGGTTAAACCGATGAACCAGATATTAACTCTTGTTAGTCCGATTGTTGGGACACCTCTATATCTTCGAGAGAAGAGAATTGTTGTACCTACTGCTGTTGTGCTGGGCTTAGGTGGAATTGTCGGCGCGTTGATAGGCTCGACCCTTTCGTCTTCCTTATTAAAGGAAATGAAGACTTTCCAACCTTACTTTGGCATGGTAACTTTAGGGATTTCTATACGTATCGCCTATGAATGTACAGCCAAATTTATTAACGGTCAAAAACAAGTAACAGCTGCCAATAAACTATTTGCGGCAAAAGTTAAAGAACTTAAGGCTGCTGGCAAAATGAATGAGATCAAAGAAATCGGCGTTAATTTCCAAAAAATTGGCCTCCAAAATACCTTTACCTTTGCTGGTCAGGAATTCAAGTACAATACTATTATGGTCTTCTTCACAGGGCTTATTGTAGCAGTTATCTCAGCATCATTAGGGGTAGGCGGCGGATTCTTACTCGTTCCGTTTATGACTAGCGTAATGGGTTTCCCAATGTATATTGTAGCAGGAACATCGGTTCTTTCAATATTGGTATCTTCATCAACAAGTATTTTAAACTATCTATCTATGGGTAGCTCTTTAGACCTTCAGTTTCTGGCTTTTGAATTAGTGGGTGTTGCTATTGGTACTGTAGTAGCAGCTCGAGTGTCGAAGTATATCAATGCTCGTTATATGAAAATGTTTCTTGCAGTCGTATTGTTCTATATCGGACTTAAATATGTATTACCGCTAGTAGGAATTAGTATCTAATCAATGATCTTTTAAGGCAATGGAAATAGGAGGGCTCTTGAATGAAATGTGCATCCTGTAAAATGAAGACTAAGAATATGTGTGATAAGGAAGGTTTTGATTGTACAGGTGGAAAGTATTCACTTGACGAATGTCTAGAAGAAGAAAACAAACCCTTTCATCGCTTAAGCGGTTGTTTTCAAGCGGTTCATGGCAACAATCTTAGCCGACTGGATGAATTGATTATGTTCGCTAAGAACATGGGTTACAAGAAGCTGGGAATGGCTTTCTGCATAGGTTTAGCTGAAGAAGCAGAAGTCTTAGAAAAAATCTTATCTCAGCACTTTGAGGTATATTCTGCTTGTTGCAAAATAGGCGGACTCAAAAAAGAAGACTACGAGATCCCTAAAGTAAATGAGGAAAAGACTGAAATAATTTGTGATCCTATTCTTCAAGCTAAAGTTCTTGAACACGATGAGACAGAACTAAACATTTCTTTGGGCTTATGCGTTGGTCATGATATGTTGTTCAATAAGTATTCTAAAGCACCTGTGACCACTTATGCTGTTAAAGATCGTATCTTAGGACACAACCCTCTAGCAGTATGTTATTCAAGCTATCTGCGTAAAAAGTATCTTAATAAAAAATACGAATAGAACTCAACGGACATCCACTCTAACAATAATAATCTTGGCTTATATCTATAATAGCATTTACCGATTAAATTGATGTATGTGGAGCTCGAAAGCAGTTTTTCAGTATTCAATCCTTGTAACATTGACTTATCTAAAAGGGAGTGTTGCTTACTACAAATTTTGTAAGCGACACTCCTTCTCACTGTACGGACAGCCATTTTAGTTATTGGAATGTAGAGGTGTCATGAAACTAGCCCCTACTCGATATTCATAGCCGTGCTGGTTCTACCGGAATGATGGACTCACATCAATCGAGTGAGGTATCTCCAACCGAGTAGCATTGAGTACATTTCGGTTTGCCGGAAGCCCCCAACCTTCGGGAAAAACGGTGTATTCGGTCTTAACCAAGTATAAGTGGGGAAGTTCCTCTTGTATCAAAGTGCAGTTCTTACAGTCGGCAGCCCTTGAATTATCAACAAAGATACACTGAAATATTTCAATTTAGAGGTTGTCCAATTTTTTTAAAAAAACTTGTTTTAAACAGTTGACATTTATGTTACGTTCAGCTATACTAAAAAAGTTCTTAAAAACAGTGGCCCGTTGGTCAAGCGGTCTAAGACACCGCCCTTTCACGGCGGTTACACGGGTTCGAATCCCGTACGGGTCACCAAATAGAATTATGGGTGATTAGCTCAGTTGGTAGAGCGCCTGCCTTACAAGCAGGATGTCGGCGGTTCGAGCCCGTCATCGCCCACCAAAATGGCCCCGTGGTGTAGTGGTCAACATGCCTGCCTGTCACGCAGGAGATCGTCGGTTCAAGTCCGATCGGGGTCGCCATAATATAATGTGGGTAGGTGGCCGAGTGGTTAAAGGCGACAGACTGTAAATCTGTTCCGCGAGGTACGATGGTTCGAATCCATCCCTGCCCACCATATTAAAAATTATATAACATCGCGGGGTGGAGCAGCGGTAGCTCGTCGGGCTCATAACCCGAAGGTCGTCGGTTCAAATCCGGCCCCCGCAACCAAGATGTTAGGTTCTGAGCAAATGCTTAGACTTAATATATATAGTTGGGGTGTCGCCAAGCGGTAAGGCACCAGACTTTGACTCTGGCATTCGTAGGTTCGAATCCTCCCACCCCAGCCATAATTATGGGCCATTAGCTCAGTCGGCTAGAGCACCTGACTTTTAATCAGGGTGTCCCGCGTTCGAGTCGCGGATGGCCCACCAGTAATTCGCGGGTGTAACTCAGTGGTAGAGTGTCACCTTGCCAAGGTGAAAGTCGCGAGTCCGAATCTCGTCACCCGCTCCAAAATGCGCTCGTAGCCCAGCTGGATAGAGCGTCTGACTACGAATCAGAAGGCCGGGAGTTCGAATCTCTCCGAGCGCACCACATTCAAATAACATGCCGTTGTAGCTCAGTTGGTAGAGCGTATCCTTGGTAAGG
>NC_018515.1:107500-140000 GCF_000231385.2 Desulfosporosinus meridiei DSM 13257
CGAGTAGGAGGTAGGGTAGGCAAATCCGCCCTGCGAGACTCTGAGACGTGACGGGGAGCGAAAATTAGTAGCGAAGTAACCGACTCCAAGCTGTCAAGAAAAACCTCTAGTGAGTGACTAGGTGCCCGTACCGTAAACCGACACAGGTAGATGGGGTGAGAATCCTAAGGCGCGCGAGAAAACCCTCGTTAAGGAACTCGGCAAAATAGCCCCGTAACTTCGGGAGAAGGGGCGCTCTTAGCAATAAGAGCCGCAGAGAAATGGTCCAGGCGACTGTTTAACAAAAACACAGGTCCCTGCTAATCCGAAAGGAGATGTATAGGGGCTGACACCTGCCCGGTGCTGGAAGGTTAAGAGGAGAGGTTAGGGGCAACCCGAAGCTTTGAATTGAAGCCCCAGTAAACGGCGGCCGTAACTATAACGGTCCTAAGGTAGCGAAATTCCTTGTCAGGTAAGTTCTGACCCGCACGAAAGGTGTAACGATCTGGACACTGTCTCAACGAGGGACTCGGCGAAATTGTAATACCCGTGAAGATGCGGGTTACCTGCGACAGGACAGAAAGACCCCATGGAGCTTTACTGTAGCTTGACATTGGATTTTGGTATAAAATGTACAGGATAGGTGGGAGACTAAGAAGCTAGGGCGCCAGCCTTGGTGGAGTCAACGGTGGGATACCACTCTTTTTGTACTGAAATTCTAACTAGGTCCCCTGAATCGGGGATTAGGACAGTATCAGGTGGGCAGTTTGACTGGGGCGGTCGCCTCCTAAAGAGTAACGGAGGCGCCCAAAGGTTCCCTCAGCGCGGTTGGAAATCGCGCGAAGAGTGTAAAGGCAAAAGGGAGCTTGACTGCGAGACCTACAAGTCGAGCAGGGACGAAAGTCGGGCTTAGTGATCCGGTGGTACCGAGTGGAAGGGCCATCGCTCAACGGATAAAAGCTACCCTGGGGATAACAGGCTTATCTCCCCCAAGAGTCCATATCGACGGGGAGGTTTGGCACCTCGATGTCGGCTCATCGCATCCTGGGGCTGTAGTAGGTCCCAAGGGTTGGGCTGTTCGCCCATTAAAGCGGTACGTGAGCTGGGTTCAGAACGTCGTGAGACAGTTCGGTCCCTATCCGTCGCAGGCGCAGGAAATTTGAGAGGATCTGTCCCTAGTACGAGAGGACCGGGATGGACGAATCCCTGGTGTACCAGTTGTCTCGCCAGAGGCATAGCTGGGTAGCTATATTCGGAGCGGATAAGCGCTGAAAGCATCTAAGCGCGAAACCGACCTCAAGATGAGATTTCCCACAGCGAAAGCTGGTAAGACCCCTGAAAGATGATCAGGTTGATAGGCCAGGTGTGGAAGCACGGTGACGTGTGGAGCTGACTGGTACTAATCGGTCGAGGGCTTGACCTAAATCGAGACGCTAGGTGAGTGGCTCAAATTCTTAGACAATACTAGATAGACTCTGTGCAGTTTTGAGAGAACAGCAATCGAAAGAAAGCGATATCTCAGACATCTGGTGATTATGCCGGAGGGGTTCCACCCGTTCCCATACCGAACACGGAAGTTAAGACCTCCAGGGCCGATGATACTTGGGGCATAGCCCCTGGGAAAGTAGGTCATCGCCAGGTAACACACAAAGAAAGGCCATCTCTGAATGAGGTGGTCTTTCTTTAGGTTGGTCCTTCCACCTCATCTGGGGGTGTCTTAAATTCGCCGACACGTCGGCAAATTTAGGGAGTCGGATTCCACGATCCACACTGCAGGAGTCTGGGTTACGAGTGGCAGTGTGGAGAAAAGCTCGTCCGCTTTTCGTCACATTGCAGGAGTTTTACGTAATGAGTGTGTGGCGAAAGGCACCCTAGCTATGGGGTATATGAGATTGGGTGGTAGGTTGTTGCCGGGTAATACTCTTCTTCAGCGCCTAGCATGCGTTAAGAGCCTTGTGAGACAAAACGCTTACGAGTCGGGGGCGAAACCCTAAGAAGTTATCTTAACACGAATCAGGTAGTTGTTAATCTTACGATATAATTAAGTGGATTTAACAAGACTTATTAATCATAATTGAATATTAAGGAACCAGGTTGGGACTTGGGTCCAAAACCCCAGGGGCAATTCATTAAAAAAAGCGGTCTTGTTTATTCTGTCTAGAGAAGAAGAGCCGTTTTGCCTTAATCTATATAGAAGTAGAATGTGGGATATATGCAACAAGGACTTACAAAGGTTGGAACAGCTAAATACTCTATCTGGTTCTGCCATTGATTGGACATAACCGTCACTGATATAATAATGGCATAAAAGATTATTATAATGGACTCAATGTATTAGGCAAGAAAACGTCTCCATAGAAGACATATTCTTGCCTAAATTCAGATGGTTTTTAATTACGTCATGATGAGCATTTACAAATTTGATGATAGTTGATCGGAGTGTTTTTCTTTTTCATGTAAACTTGCGTCATAACCAAAACGAAACTTTTGGCCACAATAGGAACAATGAACAAATTTACCATCTTGTGACGGTACTGGCATACTGCCCCACCTCCTTGCCCGCGATTTTACCCAATTTTAAATGTTTTTATACTTTTTCTAAAAAATTGTGGAACATTAGGAATCACTTCATAAAATAATATGAGGTGATGAATGATGTGGCGCAAATGGGCCAGAATGGTTAGCTTGGAAATGGAATGGATGAAAAGGGACATAATACGTCGGTGGCGCTTGGATACTCCTATAGGTGTAATGGGTATACTATTGCTGGTTTCGGTGATTTTGCTTTTTATTGTTATCGGCGGCGGATTTGCTTATATTTTTCGTTTGTTTGTTCCATGGGTCTCTGGCGCACGTGTAGGAGATGTTTATTGGTATTCATTAGGGCTTGGAATAAAAGTAAGCTTTTTGTTATTATTGTTTATTGGTTCACTGGTAATGTTCTTTTTACTTAAAATTAATGAACGGCGCTAATCTTATAAATTTGTTGGAGTCGAAAATACATAAGCGCTAAAAATTGTCTAACAAAATTAGATAAAAGCTCTCACTAATTAGCTATGCATTTCGAAACCTTTACTAATTTGGATGAAGAAAAAGTATGCTGCTTTATACGCATCCATCTATTTCTTTATAAATGCTTTGCATTTTGAGATAATTAGCCCTATCATGGTTCTAAGTATAGCTATACTTAAATAATACTTAATTACATACACTAAGTGGACAAACTGTCTATAATTGTCGTATCTATTATCTTGCATAGGGGCCATTCCTATGTTAAAATTTTATGGGTTAAGAAAGGGGTTGAATCTGTGGATTTATCTGGAATCACGGGCACACAGATTTTTAATGTCATTATGGTGCCAGTTCAAGTTATCATTATATTTTTAACCTTCTATTATTTTGTGCTTTCAATGTTTGGACTTTACAGGAAAAAAGAGATTAAGATACATACGCCAGAGAAGAGTTTTGCGATAGTGGTAGCGGCACATAATGAGGAAGCTGTTATTGGCCCACTAGTTGAGAATTTACTTCAGCTTAACTATCCCCGAGAATTGTACGATATTTTTGTGGTTGCAGACAATTGTACTGATAAGACCTCTTTAATAGCAAAGAACGCCGGAGCTATTGTACATCGTCGCTTCAATACTGAGAAGCGCGGAAAAGGGTACGCCTTAGAGTGGATGTTTTATCGCTTGTTTAAGATGGAACGTCAGTATGACGCAATAGTAATTTTTGATGCAGATAATCTAGTTAAGGAAAACTTTCTATTCGAAATGAATAGCAAGCTTTGCCAAGGGCATAAAATTGTTCAATGCTATCTCGATTCTAAGAATCCATTTGATACTTGGGTTACAAACACATTTTCAATTGCATTTTGGGTAACTAATCGAATGCTGCAGCTAGCCAGATTTAACACAGGTCGCCTTTCAAATGTGTTGGGTGGAACAGGTATGTGCATTTCTACAGACGTTCTGAAAGAATTTGGATGGGGGGCCACCTCCTTAACGGAAGACCTCGAATTCAGTATGAAGGCTCTTTCTCATGGTATTAAGACAACTTGGGCACATGATGCAGTTGTATATGATGAAAAGCCATTAACATTTGTTCAAGCTTGGCATCAGCGGAAACGTTGGGCCCAGGGGCAGGTTGATGTAGCCGGACGTTACTTTTTTCCTCTCATAATCAAGGGTATAAGAGAGAAGAAAATAATGTATTTGGATGCGGCAATTCACCTCTTTCAACCAGCACTTGTAATGATTGCCACCTTTTTCATGTTAACCAATCTGATAGACGCCTTTCAGCCCCAATACACTCATGTGTTCACCTTGGTAATGCCTTGGACAGGGTGGCAAATTTTGTCCGCTTTCCAATACTTATATCCGGTTGCGGCATTAGCTCTTGATCGTCTACCTTGGCGAGCCTATGTGGGGCTTATTCTATATCCAATCTTTATCTATAGTTGGATTCCTATTGTGTTTTTAGGGTTTATAAATCGTAAGGATAAGCAGTGGTCACATACGAAGCATACACGCTCACTCAGTATTGAAGAAGTTGTGGTTAAACAGAAAAAAGTTTCGTCGAATTAACCTCAAGTAGGCTTAATTTAAACATTTGCGTTTGCAACATCGTTTAGTACTGTTAAATTGTTACCTGGAATATAGAAGGAGGTCTGTACAGACCTTCTTCTAGTATTACATGGGTGAATGATTAAGCACGAGCACGGACTAATACAGCCTCATGGAAATATTCCTTTTTTAATTTGGCAAGTAGAGCCAAGTCTTAGTGGAATTTGGTCAAAAGTTATTCGAATTGAAAAGAAAAATTTAATATAAATATTTTTAAAAAAGCCTTTGACACAATGCCGTTTTTTGTGTATACTGATAATCGTCAGTTCTCGGGTGATTAGCTCAGTTGGTAGAGCGCCTGCCTTACAAGCAGGATGTCGGCGGTTCGAGCCCGTCATCGCCCACCAGTATTGATTTGGTTGTAAGATGGCCCCGTGGTGTAGTGGTCAACATGCCTGCCTGTCACGCAGGAGATCGTCGGTTCAAGTCCGATCGGGGTCGCCATATTTTATAACACGATAGTAAAATCTATCAACATCCTCGATTTGCCTCGGTAGCTCAGTCGGTAGAGCAGAGGACTGAAAATCCTCGTGTCGGCGGTTCGATTCCGTCCTGAGGCACCATGCGGGTGTAACTCAGTGGTAGAGTGTCACCTTGCCAAGGTGAAAGTCGCGAGTTCGAATCTCGTCACCCGCTCCAATAACCAATGGCGGCATAGCCAAGTGGTAAGGCAGAGGTCTGCAAAACCTCTATTCCTCAGTTCAAATCTGAGTGCCGCCTCCAATTCATTTGCCGATGTGGCGTAACTGGCAGACGCACGGGACTTAAAATCCCGCGGACTTAACATCCGTACCGGTTCGATTCCGGTCATCGGCACCATATGGGTTTGTAGCTCAGCTGGTTAGAGTACCGCGTTGACATCGCGGGGGTCGGAGGTTCGAGTCCTCTCAAACCCACCATATGAAACTAAGGTTTATAATCACATAGACCTATCTGTCAAGAAAAAGAGCATTACATTACTCATTGATTTAGGTCAATGGGTAATTTTATTTTGCAACTCTAGATTATTAGCTAATCAACATGGTCAAGGAAAGAAGGTGGTTTTATGCATTCACATCAACAAAGCAAGGCACCTATTTATGAGGCTTTGCTAAAGTACAAATCAATGCGTGTAGTACCATTTGACGTACCGGGACATAAGCAAGGCAAAGGAAACCCGGAGCTTACAGAGTTTTTGGGGGAGAAATGTCTTTCGGTAGATGTTAATTCCATGAAACCGCTGGATAACCTTGTCCATCCAGTCTCAGTTATTAAAGAAGCTGAGGAGCTTGCGGCGGATGCTTTCGGTGCTCATCATGCCTTCTTCATGGTTAATGGTACCACATCGGCGGTTCAAGCAATGATTATGAGTGTCTGCAAACAGGGCGATAAAGTAATTATGCCGCGGAATGTCCACAGAAGTGCTATCAATGCTCTTATCATTAGTGGAGCTATTCCCGTTTATGTAAACCCTGGCGTTAATAAAAAGCTGGGAATCCCCTTGGGTATGTCAATTAACGATGTTCAAAAAGCCATTGCGGAGCATCCGGATGCGAAAGCAATCTTTATAAATAACCCAACCTACTACGGAATTTGCTCTGATCTGAAGACCATAACAGAACTTGCTCATCGCCACAATATGTATGTTTTAGTCGATGAAGCCCATGGTTCACACTTCTACTTCGGAGATAACTTGCCAATCAGTGCTATGGCAGCCGGAGCTGATATGGCAGCAGTTAGTATGCACAAAACAGGCGGATCCCTGACCCAAAGTTCTTTTTTGTTAAAAGGAGAGCGTCTGAACACGGGTCATGTACGACAAACGATTAATTTAACTCAAACCACCAGCGGTTCATATCTGCTGCTTTCTTCATTGGATATTTCCAGAAGGAACTTAGCCCTAGGCGGTAAGAGTATCTTCGAAAAGGCCTCTGCTCTTGCTCATTATGCCCGGGAGGAAATTAATAAAATTGGCGGCTACTACGCTTTTTCTACGGAACTAATTAATGGGGATTCGGTATACGACTTTGACCATACCAAGCTTTCTGTCCATACCCGCGAGATAGGTCTGGCCGGAATCGAAGTTTACGACATTTTGCGCGACGATTATGGAATTCAAATTGAGTTGGGTGATATCGGAAACATTCTTGCCATAATTTCTGTTGGTGACCGTGCCCTGGCCTTGGAGCGTCTAGTTTCATCATTATCCGAAATAAAAAGATTATATACAAAAGATAAATCGGGAATGCTTGATCATGAGTATATTAATCCGGAGGTTGTGATGGCACCGCAGAAAGCCTTCTACTCCAACCAACGTTCTGTAGCTATTGAAGACAGTACAGGCTATATAAGCGGCGAGTTTGTCATGTGTTATCCCCCAGGTATTCCGATTTTAGCGCCTGGGGAACGGATAACTGAGGAAATCATCGATTATATCGCTTATGCAAAGTCTAAAGGCAGTTCCCTGACAGGCACGGAAGACATGTCCATTGAAAATATTAGAGTACTGGAGGAATAGCAATGGAATTATGGTATACCGAACAACACACGGAAAATGTCCGTTTTTCGATAAAGGTAGATAAGTGTCTCTATACAGACCAAAGTGAGTTTCAGAGAATCGATGTCTTCCACTCTATGGAGTTTGGCAATTTCTTTACCCTTGACGGATTGATGATGGTTACGGAAAAAGATGAGTTTATTTATCATGATATGATCGTCCATGTTCCGATGGCAACCAATCTTAATATAAAAAATGTTTTAGTCATTGGGGCAGGAGACGGCGGAACAGTCAGAGAACTCACTCGCTACAATACCATTGAAAAAATTGATATGGTAGAAATCGATAAAATGGTGGTAGATGTCTGCAGAAAATATTTTCCCCAGACGGCCTGTAAGCTGGATGACCCAAGAGTACAGCTTTATTTTGAGGACGGACTGAAATTTGTTCGGTCTAAGGAAAACTCTTATGACCTAATTATTGTTGATTCAACGGATCCTTTTGGTCCGGGGGAAGGGCTGTTCACTAAAGAATTCTATGGGAACTGCTATAAGGCGTTGAAGGAAGATGGTATTCTGGTTAACCAACATGAAAGTCCCTATTATCAGGAGTATGCCAAATCCATGCAGAGAGCCCATAAACGTATTAGCGAGCTTTTCCCGGTTTGCAGAGTTTATCAAGCCCATATTCCAAGTTACCCGTCAGGGCATTGGCTGTTTGGCTTTGCTTCTAAAACCTATGATCCCTTAATTGACATAGATCAGCAAGCATGGAACAGCCTCGGACTTACGACAAAGTATTACAACACTGAAATTCACAAAGGTTGTTTTGCCCTGCCAAACTATGTCCTAGAATTACTGGCTAACGCCGGTGAGTGAAAAAAATAAAACTTGTTATTTTTTCTAGAGATGATAGCTGTCAGTGAGACGATGATAGCTGTCAGTGAGACGTAGTAATTATAAATAGTCTATTTTCGATAACGCGTAACGGGGACGATCCTTTTGAAACATAATTGTTTTAAAGGATCGTCCCCGTTTATAATATTTGTCTTAAAGATAGAATCAAAATTTGAATTTATGGAAATATTAAGGAATGTCCAATGTATTTTTAAAAATTAAAAGTACTAATAGATTGGCCCAACCGAAATATGGCTTGAGTAAGGTCATATACTCTACTATGGAGGGGTGCCAGTGGAACATTCCGTACAATTAGGAACTCAATATTATCGGGAGAGTATCTGTGCACGTTTACAAGAGCTGCAAGACCAAGAAGAACTCCCTTTTCAAATTATAGAGCATCAACAAGGGAAACGCTGGGTGATTGAGTGTCAATTCCAAGACTCTTCATTAGACACCATGGAAAATGAAGAGATGGTTCAGAAAATCCACCGCTATTATTTAGCGAATGCTTTGGCCGAGACAATCTTACTGCATTGGGAAAAAGACCATGTTGTAAAGATTCTTAAGAAACGGCCTGACTTAAAACAAGATAATTGGAAAATGCTTTTGAATAAGGCTCTTAACTATTTAAATAAGGGACTGGGTCAAGTTCGAGGGAATAGGGTTAACCGCAAAACAAGCCTGGTCACCCAGATTTTAAATTGTTTAGATGATAGTTCAGTATTCGATATTGAAGGCTTTCTGCGTTTTCGAGCCAGCGACTATAAGAATGAAGTCAATAAAGCAGTTGAGTTTGCTATAGAGGAATACATTGTCGAAAGAGAATACATTGAGTTTATTGAACTACTTAAGCATTTCGTAGATAGTCAAAAGCCACGGCTTGAGTGTTTACATGTTGGCATGACACCCCAGGGAAAATTTCATCTCTATAATGATGAGGGGGTCAAAGTAACTCATCAATTCCTTGAAGATTACCAACTAGACAATATTCACGAGTTAGGGTACGAAGATTTATTAGTAAGTGCTTTAATTGCTGTGGCACCGCGGGAAATCACCTTACATATTCGGTATGAGGGATATAAAGACACTTTAGAGACAATTCGTAAAGTCTTTGGGGATCGTGTTCACGACTGTCAAGGTTGTGCCTTGTGTGAAAAGTTTTGACAGATAAGAAAGATCTTTGTTATAATGAGTAATATTCCTTAATTCTTGGAGTTAGGAATGTCAGATAAATGAAACCTCATATTTTAAAAATACACTTTAAATCATTGATGGGGAGAGTATCCTAGAACCCTATCGTGCCAGAGAGGGAATGCCAAAGGCTGAAAGCATTTCTCGCGATCGTATAGGAGAAGACCACCCTTGAGTGTTGGGCTGAAATAAGTAAGCTTAGCCGTTTCCCGCGTTAAGGGATCGAGCGAAAGGGTCTAAATGAGCCTTTTCAATTGGGTGGAACCACGGGAGTAAACTCTCGTCCCTACTAGTAGGGACGAGAGTTTTTGTTTTACCAAGCAGAAGCCCAAACTTGTATTTAAAAAGCGCACCTAAGTTGAGACCTTCGGCAGGAGTTTGTGTGACAAGAGTTCTTTACTTGCTAGAGATTTTAAAGCATCTACTGGTAAAAAGATATCCAAAATTTTAAACTAAGGTAAGGAGTGATTTCGATGATTAAGATTACTTTAAAAGATGGCTCAGTACGAGAGGTTGAACAAGGAACGACCATTGCAGAGCTGGCAGCTTCTATATCTCGAGGATTGGCCAAGGTAGCTGTAGCGGGCAAAGTTAACGACAAAATGAAGGATCTTTCTTGCCAGCTTACTGAAGATGCGGCTGTTGAGATCGTAACCATAGACAGCGATGAAGGACTTGACGTATTAAGACACTCCACGGCGCACTTGATGGCCGAAGCTGTAGCTAATTTATTTCCGGGCACAAAGTTCGGAATAGGGCCCTCAATTGCTAAAGGTTACTACTATGACTTCGATTCGGAACATGTCTTTACTCCGGAAGATTTAGCAAGCATTGAGAAAGAAATGAGCCGTCTGGTCAAGGAAAAGAACGAATATAAACGCCGAGAAGTCACTCGAGAAGAGGCTCTAAGTCATTTTGGAGCGTTAGGGGAAAAATACAAGGTTGAGCTAATTGAAGGACTTCCTGAAGATGCCACGATTTCAATGTACACTCAAGGAAATTTTACTGACCTTTGCGCGGGACCTCATCTACCTTCAACGGCCAATATTAAAGCCTTTAAACTTATGAGTCTAGCCGGTGCATATTGGCGCGGGAGCGAAAAGAATAAGATGCTTCAACGTATTTACGGAACAGCATTTGCAAAACCTGCAGATCTCGAAGAGCACTTATTCAAATTAGAAGAAGCAAAACGGCGTGATCATCGCAAACTAGGTTTAGAGCTCGATCTCTTTAGCTTACACGAAGAGGGCCCAGGATTCCCGTTTTTTCATCCTAAAGGTATGATCTTGCGCAATGAGCTGGAGGATTTTTGGAGAAAAGAACACCGCAGACGGGGATATCAAGAAATTAAAACTCCGATTATCTTGAATCGATCAATGTGGGAACAATCCGGTCACTGGGATCACTACAAAGAGAATATGTATTTTACAGAAATAGATGATCAGGATTTCGCAGTAAAGCCAATGAACTGCCCCGGTGGTATGATCATGTATAAAACAAAGATGCACAGTTATCGTGACCTGCCCCTTCGGGTCGGCGAGCTGGGCCTCGTGCATCGGCATGAGCTTTCAGGTGCCCTGCATGGATTATTAAGGGTTCGCAATTTCACGCAAGATGATGCCCACATCTTTATGCTGCCGTCCCAGATTAAGGAAGAACTAATTGGAGTTATTGAACTAGTAGATTATTTCTATAAAGTTTTTGGCTTTGATTATCATGTTGAATTATCCACACGCCCGGAAGATTCCATGGGTTCAGATGAGGATTGGGAAACTGCCACCAGATCTCTTCAGGAGGCCTTAGAAGAGAAAGGGATAGAGTATAAAGTTAATCCTGGTGACGGAGCCTTTTATGGCCCTAAAATCGATTTTCATGTAGAGGATTGCCTGGATCGAACCTGGCAATGTGGTACGATTCAACTTGACTTCCAAATGCCTGAGAAATTCGATTTATCCTATATTGGTGAAGATGGACAAAAGCATCGACCGGTAATGATTCATCGGGTCGTATACGGAAGTATCGAACGCTTTATTGCCCTTCTGACCGAGCATTATGCAGGGGCTTTTCCCGTTTGGCTGGCACCGGTTCAAGTACGTATCCTGCCGATCAGCGAACGTCATCATGAGTATGCTAAATCTCTGGCATCTCGTCTTAATGATCTCGACATCAGAGTTGAAACAGATGAGCGCAAGGAAAAAATCAGTTATAAAATTCGAGAGGCCCAAACGGAAAAAATTCCATTTACTCTTGTCGTGGGAGATCAGGAAGCCGAGTCTAACATGGCGGCTGTTCGTAGGTATGGTCAGGGAGACGCAGGGGAAAAAATGTCCGTAGATGCTTTCATTACGCTTGTACAAGAAGAAATCGCCAGCAAGAAAGCTTTGAAGGCAACCAGTAAAGAAAAGTAGAATTACGTTTGTTTGATAAGGCAATTGACAATGTAATTGTTTTGATGTAAGATATACGATGTCAAGCAGAAGCCATCCGCTTCTCACCTTACGGCATTTGTCGGTAAGGTATCTTCTGGTCCTGAGCTTAATGTTTGCTTTGTGATTGTTTAGAAGACGGGTGGTTAGCCATCCGTCTTTTTGTTTTTTGAATTTAAATTTTTAGGAGGTGGTCTCTTATTAGCAAGGACTTAAGAATTAATGACGAAATCCGGGTAAGGGATGTTCGTCTCGTCGGTGAAGAGGGAGAGCAACTCGGGATTATGACGTCCAGAGATGCCCTGAGCCTGGCGATCGAGAAATCGTTAGATCTCGTAGAGATTGCACCGACGGCTAAGCCCCCGGTATGCAAATTAATGGACTACGGCAAGTATAAGTATGAACAGGCTAAACGAGATAAAGAAGCTCGTAAGAAGCAAAAGAGCATGGAAATTAAAGAAGTCAAACTGCGTCCGAATATTGAGGACCATGACTTTGAGACCAAAGCCCGTAACGCCCAACGTTTTCTTCAAGACGGGGATAAAGTAAAAGTGACCATAATGTTCCGCGGACGTGAAGTCACTCATCCTGAGCTTGGTAGAGCCCTATGTATAAGACTGGCCGAGTTTTGCAAAGCCGAGTCTACCGTAGAACGCGAACCAAAACTTGAAGGTCGAAATATGATCATGATTCTAGCTTCTATTAAACACGATTAATGCAAAAGGGGGATAAAACACAATGCCTAAAATGAAAACACATCGCGGCGCAGCAAAGCGCTTTAAGAAAACAGGAACCGGTAAAATTGTCCGCATGCATGCATTCACCAGTCATATTTTAGAGAAAAAATCACCTAAGAGAAAGCGTAATTTACGTAAATCAACCGTAATGCATAAGACCGATGCAAAACGGATTGCTAATTTAATTGTCTATCTATAAAAACTTGAGGTAAAAGGAGGTCTTCGAAATGGCTCGTGTAAAAAAAGGCATAACTAAGCATAAACGCCACAAAAAGATATTAAAGCTAGCAAAAGGATATCGTGGAGGAAAGAGCAAACTCTATCGTCCGGCGAATGAACAAGTCTTAAAGTCATTAGCATATTCTTATGCTCACAGAAAAGATAATAAAGGCAACTTCCGTAAACTTTGGATTGCCAGAATTAACGCAGCTGCCCGTATCAATGGTTTATCCTACAGTCGTATGATGAACGGATTGAAACTGGCTGGAGTTTCCGTTAATCGCAAAATGTTAGCAGAACTCGCAATCAGTGATGCTGCAGCGTTTACCGAAATTGTCAATGTTGCGAAAGCACAAATTAAAGCGTAAGTTTAGGAGGATGCAAAGCATCCTCTTTTTCTTCATACTATCAGAAAGTATAAACTTACGTTATATACTGCAAGAAGTCTTAATTCGTGCGAAGACAGTGTCTTCGGGTGCCAGCCAAGTTTTCTTTATACACTGATAACGCTGAAAGTCTTGGTTTAACCTGCAGATTAGCCAAATACTGGTGTATCCGGTAGGTATTCAGGTTATTCTCTCTAGTTTAAAAGGTGTCGGACGCAGTTGAAGCCGTACTTTAATTTCGCAAATCAGGCTAAAGCTGAACAAATTTGTACGGAGGTGGGCAAAGAGTGATTGAGTCATTACAAAATGAGCAGGTTAAGTATGTTGCCTCTTTACAAAGGCGTAAAGCTCGTGAGGAGTCAAAGGCCTATGTTATTGAAGGATGGCGATTTGTCGAAGAGGGAGTGCGCAGAAACGCGCCGCTTATTAAGGTCTATGTTTGCTTAGACTGTGAAGGGTTAGAATGGCGGTATATTCGGACAAAGCTAGTGGAGCGGGGGATTCCTTACGAGGAAGTAGATCCTCGTGTCCTGCGGAAGATGAGCGCTACAGAGGAACCTCAAGGGATTTTAGCCCTAGTACGCCAAACAGCTTATTCGTGGTCAGATTTACATATTGATTCCAAGACAGTGGTTCTGGTTGTGGATGGCATTCAAGATCCCGGTAATTTGGGAACCATTTTACGCACAGCGTTAGCTGCCGGAGTCAGCAATGTTTGCTTGACTCCCGGGACTGTTGATTTATATAATCCTAAGGTCTTAAGAAGTACCATGGGGGCAATTTTTTCGTTAGTTCTCCTGCCCGGTCAACCGCCGGAAGATATTCTTAGCTTTTGCCGGGATAAGAAGCTTAATGTTTTAATGGGTGATGTGCAAGGGACTCCCATTTATCAGGCAAAGCTAGCCGAGGGCCCCTTGGCACTTATTGTGGGGAACGAGGGTAAAGGTCCGTCTCAGTCCTTTCGCGAGGCAGATATTCAGCGGATCACTATTCCAATGACCCAAGAAGTGGAGTCCCTAAATGTCGCTATGGCCACAGGGATCTTGCTTTATGAAATTGTTCGTCAAAGGGGATTCTTGTAAAACGACGAAGGAATATGCTATAATCTCTCTAAACATTGATAAGTGCTTATAGAATGCTTCATTAGGTTGATTCCGGTATAGTTGAGAATTATTATGAGTCCTAAAATTATATAGGCAGTTGTGTGAAAACGATGATCAGGTTAAAAGGCTATTTTCTTTACAGGGAAGCAGGGTCAAGATTGAGAACCGGCTAGGAAGATATCCTCCTCGGGTTTTTTTGAGGTTTAATTTCCCCTGTGAGTGGTCTATTGATTAGTAGGTAGACCCGGTATCCACCGTTAACTGGAACTTAAGTGTGGTTGAATATAACCAAACTAGGGTGGTACCGCGAGAGCAGACTCTCGTCCCTTTTTGAGGGGCGGGCGTTTTTTTTATGTTTGCAGCCTATATCTATATGGATTTTGGAAAGGGTGATTTACTTGAAGAGTGAAATACTGCGCATTAAAGAAGAGGCCTTAAAAAACCTTAGGGAGTTGGAGAGCACTGAAGCTCTCCAGGAGCTGAAAGTCAAAATCTTAGGAAAAAAAGGCTCCCTAACCGCTATGCTTCGTCAGATGGGAAGCTTAAGTCCTGAAGAAAGGCCTATTATGGGCCAAGTAGTCAATGAGGTGCGTACTCGTCTAGAACAGGCCTGGGAAGAACGAAGTGCAGAACTGGATGCAATGGCCCTGCAAAGGAGATTGGCAACGGAACGTATTGATATTACCTTGCCGGGGACTCGTATCTCCAGAGGACATATCCACCCTCTCACCCAGGTTATCGAAGAGATTGAAGATATCTTTTTAGGTATGGGTTTTCAGATTGCCGAAGGACCGGAAATTGAGTCAGACTACTATAATTTTGAAGCCCTTAATCTTCCTAAGGAACATCCCGCTCGTGAGATGCAAGACTCCTTCTATATAACCGAAGAGATTTTACTGCGAACTCAGACCTCTCCGGTTCAGGTTCGAACTATGGAGAAACTCCATCCTCAGCTTCCTGTGAAAATTATTGCTCCGGGAAAAGTCTATCGTAACGATGATGATGCTACCCATTCCCCTATGTTTCACCAGGTTGAAGGGCTGGTAGTTGACCAAGGCATCCGGATGTCTGATCTTAAGGGGATTCTCTTAAACTTTTCCCGGGAGATGTTCGGCGAGTCCAGAGAAATTCGTTTAAGGCCAAGTTTTTTCCCGTTCACTGAGCCAAGTGCAGAGGTAGATGTGTCCTGTATGCTCTGTGGAGGGTCAGGATGCCGGCTTTGCAAGGGAACGGGATGGATAGAGATTTTAGGTTCGGGGATGGTTCATCCAAAGGTTTTAGAGATGGGCGGATATAATCCCCAGGCAGTCACCGGATTTGCTTTCGGTATGGGTGTAGAGCGAATTGCAATTCTAAAGTATGGAATTGAAGATATGAGACTCTTATTTGATAACGATTTACGATTCTTGCAGCAGTTTTAAGGGGGAAAGGTTCATGAAAGTCAGTTTAGAATGGTTGCGCGAACTTGTGGATATAGACCAGAGTGCAGTAGAGTTGGCGGAGACCCTAACCCGCGGCGGGATAGAAGTTGAAGATGTGGAAGACCTGAATAAAGGCTTCGAAAAAGTAGTCATTGGTGAGATCCTTAGTTTAACAAAGCATCCCGATGCAGATCGCTTGTTAGTTTGTGCAGTAAACGTTGGTCATGAGGAAGTAACCATCGTGACCGGTGCTCAGAATTTGTTGACCGGAGACAGGATTCCGGTTGCCTTAATAGGAGCAAACTTGCCGAATGGGCTTTCGATTAAAAAATCCAAACTCAGAGGGGTTGTCTCCCTGGGCATGCTATGTTCCCGGGAAGAGCTGCTCCTTGATGACACAGTAGGACTGGATCGCAGTTCGGATGGAATCCTTATTTTGCCGGCCACTGCTCCCATTGGGGAGAGTTTCGGTCACTATTTAGGGCTGGATAACAGCGTCTTAGATTTAGAGCTTTATCCAAATCGCCCGGATTGCTTAGCTATGGTCAATGTAGCTCGTGAAGTAGCCTCTCTTACTCAGAAAAAACCTCATTTACCAAAGTGGGCAGATCAAGGCCAAGTCCTTTCCTTACCTGTAGCAACAGATCTGCGAATTATCATCGAAGATCAAGATTTATGCTGGCGGTATGCGGGCTTAATGGTTGAGGATGTCCATATTGAACCATCACCCGAATGGATGCAGCGCAGACTCAAGGCTGCCGGTGTTCGGCCCATTAACAACATAGTAGATATTACTAATTATGTAATGATGGAGATGGGTCAACCATTACACGCCTTTGATCGCGAGAAAATTAAGGGAAATGTTCATGTAAGAGTCGCACAACCCGAAGAAAAAATTATTACCCTGGATAATGTGGAGCGTACCTTAAACCCCCACACCTTAATTATTGCCGATGACACTCAACCCTTAGCTGTGGCTGGAGTAATGGGCGGTTTAGACAGTGAAGTGACGGGGACGACAAAAAGCTTAATGATTGAATCTGCCCACTTCTCCTCCGTTAGTGTCCGTCGCACAAGCCGCCGCTTAGGCCTTAGATCTGAGGCGTCTAACCGTTTTGAAAAGGGCATCGATGTCTCTGGAATCGTTGCCGCTCTGGGACGAGTATGTGATTTGCTCCAAGACTTAGGGGCGGGGCGACCGGTGGCCTTTGTGGATGAAGTCAAGCACATCCCACCTCGTCGGCAAGTTGCTTTATCCACGGAACGTACCTCTACAGTCCTGGGAATTGAGCTTGCAGTTTCTGAAATTCACCAAGTACTTGAGGATTTAAACTTTGAGTATCAAGAAAATGATGGTTTATTTCAGGTTGAAATTCCGACCTATCGTTCAGATATAGAGATTGAAGAAGATCTTATGGAAGAAGTAGCTCGTCTGATTGGTTACGACCGGATTCCAACTACTTTGCCTCAAGGGGATCAAACTCAGGGCAGGAGAACCCCTGAGCAAGAGTTCCGTCGGCGGATGCGAAAAGTATTGGCCCAGTCCGGGTTGGATGAAGTACTAACTTATACCTTCACTCGTGCAGAAGCAGATGCTCAATGGGGCAGTGCAAAGCATTCTATTCCCTTACTCAATCCCTTAAGAGAAGAACTTGGGGTAATGCGTACTTCCCTAATCCCAGGCCTGCTGGATGTGGCCGCTCGGAACGTGGCACGTCGTAACACGGATGTAAGTATTTTCGAGATAGGAAATACCTACTGGGGGGATGAACAGCCACTGAAGAAGCTCCCCAAGGAAGAATTGCGTGTAGCCGCTGTTGCCGTGGGGAAGAGCGACCGACATTGGTTCAGTCAGTCCAGTAGCTATGATTTTTATTATCTTAAAGGCATCATGGAAGCAGTGGCCCACGAATTCGGGCTTAAACTGGAATATCGCCTGGCTGAGAATCAATCCTTATTGCATCCCGGACGTTCCGCAGATATCTACTTACAGAATGAGTTTGTTGGCTTCTTAGGGGAAATTCATCCTTCCTTAGAAAAGGAGTGGGGACTTGAACGAGCAGTTATATTCGAATTAGAAATGGAGCCCTTGTTCAAGAAAACCAGACAAACCGTGCGAGCTCATTCCATTCCCCGTTTCCCAGCCATACAGAGAGATTTAGCGGTTGTTGTGGGAGTTGAGACGTCAGCCGAAGCGGTCATGTCAAAAATCCGCAAACTCGGTGGAAATTTGCTGCAGCATGTAGAAATATTTGATGTCTATACTGGGAAACCTATAGCAGAGGGTCAAAAGAGTTTAGCCTTCACCCTGCGCTATCAGTCCTTAGAACGTACCTTAACTGATGAAGAAGTAAGTCTACTGAATTCGCGTATTTTAGAGGGAATTCAGCAGGATTTTGGAGCGGAACGGCGAAAATAGAAAATAAACAGCTTAAACAGCTTAAACAGCTCATAGACGGCAAAGTGTCTCTGCAGTAAGGATAGCAAGAAGGGACGCGTACAAGAGAGCGAGGGGAAATCGTGGCACAGGAACCGGTTAAGATAACCGTTGAGATTTTTGGAGAAAAACATGTAGTCCGCGGTGAGGGAACAGCATCCTATATCCAAGGCTTAGCGCATGAAGTAGATAAGAAGATGCGTCTGATCGCTCAACGGTTGCCTCGCTTGAGTGTTCACCAGACTGCGGTCTTAACTGCGCTGAATTTTGCTGATGAACTTGCTAAGCTTAAAGAAGAGCAAGAAACTTTAATGCAGCTGCTTGGGGAGAAGACAGAGTAGCTTGTTCTGGCCGCACTGTAGCACCATTAGGATAAAAATAGGGTCGCTCGGGGCAGGGCGGCTTCGCCCACATCCGATCACTCAGCATTCCGAGGCTGGCCTACTCGCTTGGGCGGGAGCTCCGCCAAACCTCTGGGTAGTACCTGAGGTGAACCACTGGCGGCTCTTCCCACCCAAGCTTTGTAGGCTTTATCGCCTCTCCATGCAATGGGTTCACTCCTGTGGATCGAAGCCGCCCTGTGTCTTTCGGGTCTATTATTCAAGTATGTTTTGGGGCTTTTTTCAGACTAGTCTTTCATACTGCTATGTAGCACCAGCAGATGATGAAAAACTAAGGGCTGCCTTCCTAACACACCAAAGATTCAATGTAGCCTTACCTGAATTTCCTAAAGTACTGCTTATACTCCTAGCAAGCTGGCTGAAGGAGCGCTTTTCTGCTAAGCGGATGCGTCAGTGAAGCCGCGCTAAGGCGAGGGCCGACGGTTCGCGTCCACGTAGCGCGCCGCAGGTTCACATGCAGAAATACCCAGAGGTTCGGACGCGCTCGCGAACCGTCCAGCGAGCCAGCGGCGGAACTCGCAGACGCGTGCTGAATAGCGCTCCGCTCCAGAGCCCGACAGAACCGTTCCCTGTCAGGATGAGTTTTAAGAATAGCCTTTCATACCACTGTGGGAAGCATGAAGACGCAATAAAACCACGACCGGTAAATGGTCGTGGTTTTAATATTACCTCGCGGAAAAAGCCTAGGCCAGAATCATACGATCTGTATTCATATGCGCCCCACTGGCTTTCTCGAACATTTCCAGCAAGTTGCTTATGGTCATATTATTGCGTTCTGTCCCTTTTATATCAAGGATTACGCGGCCTTCATGCATCATAATGGTTCGATTCCCAAAGCTAAGGGCATGGTCAAGATTGTGGGTAATCATTAAGGTAGTGAGATGCTCTTGTTCTGTGACATTACAGGTCAACTCTAAAACCTTTTCCGCAGTCTTAGGATCCAGCGCTGCAGTGTGCTCGTCGAGAAGCAGCAATTTGGGTTTTTGTAAAGTTGCCATTAAGAGGGTTAAGGCTTGGCGCTGCCCTCCTGACAAGAGGCTTACTCGATGGGTCAATCGGTTTTCCAGTCCTAAGCCCAGTTTCTCAAGTTTGGCGCGAAATATGTCTCTTTCTTTGGCACCGATGGCCGGACGTAAGCGGCGAGTTTTTCCTCGCCGATAGGCCATAATGAGATTTTCTTCAATGGTCATTGAAGCTGCAGTACCGGATAAAGGATCTTGAAAAACCCGACTGATCATGTCAGCCCGTTTATGGGCAGGAAGGCGCGTAATATCAGCATTTTCAATCGCTATTTTACCGGAATCAACAAAGAAATTTCCGGCAATGGCATTTAAGAGTGTGGATTTTCCGGCTCCATTGCTGCCGATTACCGTAACAAAATCATTGGGGAAGAGTTCCAGACTGAGCTTATTCAAAGCAATTTTTTGATTAATGGTTCCCAGGTTAAAGGTTTTCAATATCTCTCGAACATTTAACATATTACTGAGCCTCCTTTCCCTGTACACCTTTGAGCAATGAGGAGAGACTTCGGCGAATATTTGGTGAAACCAAAGCGATGATTACGATGAAAGCCGTAATTAATTTTAAGTCCGTGGCCTCTAAGCCTAATTGTAAAACAACGGCAATGATCGCCCGATAGATAACCCCTCCGCAGATAACGGCGAAAATGGCTCGTCCGATAGAGGAAGTTCCAATTAATACTTCTCCAATAATAACTGAAGCCAAACCGGCAATAATCATCCCAATTCCCATACTGGCATCAGCAAACTGAACCTTCTGAGCTACATAGCTTCCAGCAAAGGCTACTAAACCATTGGATAAGGATAAGCCAAGGATTTTCATAAGGTCTGTGTTTACACCCAGGCTGCGAATCATCAGTTCGTTGTCCCCTGTGGCTCGTAAGGCCAGGCCTAATTCCGTTTGCAGGAAAAAGTATATGACAGCCCCTAAGCAGACAACGGATATTAAACAGAGGACGAAGACACCATACTCTTCCATAAAGGGCAACTTAGCAAAATCAGTGAAGACCGTTCGAGATCCCAGGAGCGAAATATTTGCTCTGCCCATGACGCGAAGATTAATTGAATAGAGGGCGGTCATGGTTAAAATTCCAGAAAGTAGCGGTGTGATTTTAAACTTGGTATGAAGTATTCCCGTAAATAACCCGGCAAGGGTTCCGGCAATAAACGCCATTCCAGTGGCTAACCATGGGTCAGTCCCTCCGACGATCATTGATGTGGCAGTAGCGGCACCAAGGGTAAAACTTCCGTCTACAGACAAATCCGCATAATCAAGAATTCGATAGGTCAGATAAACACCTAATACCATGATCGCATACATTAAACCCTGTTCCATTGTACCGAGAGCTATTTGTGAGAACATATTTCTTCAACACCCCAATTACATTTGCTGCGAATATGTGAACTTGTTCAGCGCCTGCTGAACTTGGATATTTCTATAAGGAGTATGAGATTGACACATCCGTATCAAGCAAAGAATGATGCTCCCACTTACAAGAAGTGGGAGCGGCGGGACATATTTAACAAGATATTTTTGTCAATAATTTAAGTTCCGTATCTTAAAGAGGGTAATGACTATTTTACAATAACTGCCTTTTTCATCATGTCCTCTGGGACAGTTATCCCAAAGAGATCAATGGCTGATTGGTTCAGAACGGTATCAAAGTCCTTTTGGGCTTCAATAGGCATATCTTGTGGTTTCTCTCCTTTGATAACGCGAAGAGCCATTTCTCCAGTTTGTTTGCCAAGGTTTTTGTAGTTAATTCCGATGGTTGCTAAAGCACCTTTATCTACCACGCTGCTCTCGCCGGAAATGATGGGGATTTTATTCTTGTGGGAAATCTGTACAACAGACTGGGCAGCAGAAACCACCATATTATCCGTAGGGACATAGATGGCATTAACTTTTCCAATTAACGATTGGCTGGCTTGAAGTACATCTGCACTGGTAGTAACCGTTGCTTCCACGATCTCTAGACCGAGTTCAGCTGCAACTTTCTTGGCAATGGCAACTTGTACTTGTGAATTTACTTCTCCGGCATTATAGATGACCCCGACTTTTTTAACGCTGGGGATTAAAGTTTTCATTAGTTCGAACTGTTCCTTAATAGGGTTCATATCAGTTGTTCCAGTGACATTTTTTCCGGGTTTATCCATGCTGTTAACTAATTTTGCTTCAACCGGGTCAGTGACGGCTGTAATTAAGATGGGAATATTTGTACTTGCACTGGCCATTGCTTGTGCTGAAGGGGTTGCGATAGCTAAGACAAGATCCAGTCCGGCGGAAGAGAACTTTTGGGTAATGGATTGGAGTATGGACTGATCCCCTTGGGCATTTTGATAGTCAACGGTTAAATTTTTTCCTTCTTCATAGCCGTTAGCTTTAAGAGTTTCCAGAAAACCTTGACGAGCGCTATCTAAAGCAGGGTGTTCAACGATTTGAACGATTCCAATCTTCAATGGCTTTTGCTCATCTTTGGCAGGGGTGCTTGTTCCTGATTTCGCGGCACCACATCCAACTAAACTGAGTAACAACATTAAGCTCAACCCGAACGCAAGTACCTTTTTCATCTTTAAATTACCTCCTCTTTAATCTTGGGCATAAAAAAATACACCTCCGCAGGAAGTGCCTTTCGCCCAACTCCTACCGTACTACAATTCTACCAATATTTAATTAACTCAATCTTAAAGGATATGCCCTAGGGTGTCAATAAGAAATTATTTCTACATTTATGGCTTGAATGAGTGACACATCAGGCAGAACTAATAATAATTAACCCTTTATCAGGCCCTCACAATTGCGTTGAGGTTCTCTGAGTAAAGCCCTAATTGTACAAATGAAATCTAAACAATTATAATAAAGTTGTTGCCCTATGGCCTGGAAGAGAATGGGCAGTATAAGCGATGTACTTTGTAGAAATAGGTGAAATAATCACATGGATAAACTCAAGAGAAAGCAAGCCCTACCACTAGAACTTTTAGCGCCGGCAGGCAGCTATGAGGCATTTAAAGCGGCAGTAGAAAACGGTACAGATGCAGTTTATCTGGGAGGTAAAAGCTTCAGTGCCAGAGCAAGTGCAGCCAATTTTGACTTGGAAGAGTTACAGAAAGCTGTTCGCTATGCTCACGAACGGCAGGTTAAAGTGTATGTAACAGTCAATATTCTGATTAGTGATCAAGAGTTTCCGGAACTGCTAAACTATCTTTATGACTTACATGAAATTGGTGTTGATGCAGTAATTCTTCAAGATATTGGAGTTGCAGAATTAATTCATAGAATTATTCCTGAATTGGAGACCCATGCCAGTACACAAATGACGGTAAATACAAGTTGGGGTGTCCGGCACCTGGAGTCTCTGGGCTTTAGCAGAGTTGTATTGGCCCGGGAAACCTCGGCTGCTGAGATGAAGGCTATCGCTGAAGGAACCCCGCTGGATTTAGAGGTGTTTGTGCACGGTGCCCTGTGTATTAGTTATTCAGGTCAATGCCTGATGTCCAGCTTCATCGGCGGACGGAGCGGAAATCGCGGAACCTGTGCCCAACCTTGCCGGATGACCTATCAGCTAATCAATGACAAGAAGCAGAACCTATTAGAAGAGCAGAATATAGGGGATCACTTATTAAGTCCAAGGGATCTGAATTTAGCCGAGGAATTAGCGGAGCTAAAAGGAATTGGCATTCATTCTCTTAAAGTAGAAGGAAGAATGAAGCGGCCGGAATATGTAGCTACTGTTATTCGACTCTACAGGCAAGCCATCGATAGGATCGAGGATCAACAGGAGGGTAATGCTGTCGCCCCCTTACTAACCCCTGCAGAGCATCAGGAATTATTGCAGGTTTTCAATAGAGATTTTACCAATGGATATTTCCGGGAGAATCTGGGCGCAGAACTAATGAGTTATTCTCGCCCCAATAATCGGGGAACCCGGCTAGGCCGAGTAGCCCGCTCAGAACGTGGTCGGCTAGCCATTAAATTAGAAGGCTCACTCCACCCCGGAGATGGAATAGAATTCTGGACCGGGCGTGGGCGTGAAGGGGTTACTGTTGGGCTTATTTGGAGGAATGGACTAGAGACGACTGAAGGATTGCCTGGAGAAACTGTTGAGATTGAGTTTTCCGGCATCGCCCACCAAGGAGATAGAGTTTTTAAGACAAATGATGCTCTTCTAATGGAAAAAGCACGACATAGCTTCCAAGAGGGACGAGAACAACGTAAAAATCCACTGACCATGCGGCTATCAGGGCATGTAGGTGAACAATTATGCTTAGAAGTGATGAGCGCGCAGCGGAAAGTAACTGTTCATTCTGCAAGCCCGGCTCAAATGGCCATGAAAAGGCCGCTGACCTTTGACTATGCCTTCCAGCAGCTAGGCAGGTTAGGGACAACCCCTTTTTGGCTGGACAAGTTAGAAATGGAAATTGATGAGGGGATTATGCTGCCGGTAAGTGACCTGAATGAAATGCGACGTCAGGCAATTGAAGAGTTATTGAAACAATCGCGGCAAATAGTGGATCGGCAAACCTATAGACAGAGAGTGGAGCGCTGGAAAGAGCGCCAAGCTTTTGAGAGAAATAGCTCAATCAGCCTACAGAAAGACATTCTGCCTCAAGTCTCCGTGGCTGTTAGTGACCCGTTGACCCTGCAGGCTGCACTCAAAGCCGGAGGAAAACGGGTATTAATTGGCGGAGAGCACTGGCGTTCCCGGCGCAGTTTTTCCCTTGAAGAAATTCGAGGTAGCTTCTTAGATTGCCGGAAACAAAAAGTAGACTGCGTTTGGCGACTTCCCCGGGTCTTAAACGAAGCTCAGAGTGAAAGTCTTCTCATAGATCTTAAAAAAGCGGCAGAGTGGGAAGTAAAGCCTAAAATCATGGTATCTAACCTCGGAGAGTTGGAAATGTTAAAGAGCATTGATAGGGAATGGCCCTTCGAAGTGGATTATTCTTTAAATGTGTTTAATGAAGGGAGTCTTGCTTACTTCAGGAAGCTAGGAGCTCAGAGAATAACCCTCTCTCCCGAATTGCACCACGAACAACTTGCCTATTTAGCGAAATGGTCAGGTACAGAGGTTATAGTCTTCGGGGATTTAGAGATGATGGTGAGTGAGTATTGCCCAGTAGGGGCAACCCTTGGAGGGAAAAAAGGGGAACGCTGTGCCAGAAATTGCATGAAAGAATCTCATTTCCTGCGTGATCGCATGAAGTATGATTTTCCTGTGGAGACAGACCAGGAGTGCCGGATGCACCTTTTTAATGTTAAGATCCTTAACCTCTATGAGGAACTTGCCCAAATTCGACGAATGGGAGTTTCAACGGTTCGCTTACAATTGACCAGACAAACACCGGCCCAAGTTCAGCAAAGTGTACGCTTATTTAATGAAGCTTGGGATATGTTACAGATGGCTAAAAAGGGTAAATGGACTTCGAATGATGGAATGGCTGAGTTGAGCACAATTTTTCCAGAGGGTTTTACAAAAGGTCATTTCTTCCGGGGTGTTTTATAGTTTAGTCAGATACGTGTTTTGATTAGACAAAGGAGGAACGAATGGGAATTGATGATAAAGTCCTTCATAAGTTGGACTTTCCAAAAGTATTATCAAGTTTAGCAGAGTACTGCATTCTACCGCGAGCCAAAGAATTAGCTATTGGTTTGAAACCTTATGTTGATTTAGAATCCGTTCGTTTGGCTTTGCAGCAAACAGAAGAAGGCAAGAACCTTCTGCGCGGAAATCCTCTGTTTTCAGTTCGCGGGGCCAAAGAAATTCGTCCCTATATAGAGCGCTGCTTACGGGGAGGGGTAATTCACGGCGAGGAACTCCTGGAAATTCGAGACACCTTACGAGCAGGGCGCAAAATCAAGCAGCTCTTGCAGGATTTGCGAGAGCAATTTCCGGGGTTATGGGATATTACCTTGCCGATTGAGCCTCAAAAGCCTCTTGAGGATGAAATAACTCGTTGCATTTCTGAAGATGGAAAGGTGGCGGATAACGCCACTCCGGAATTAGCTGACTTCAGAAGAGCTATCAATAGATTGCAGAACCGGATTCGAGAAAGTTTAGAAGCAACTTTACGAAATCCAAGTTATCAGAAAATCCTGCAAGACCCCATTATTACTCAACGCTCAGATAGATATGTAATACCGGTCAAACAGGAATATCGGGCCTCATTTCCCGGTATTGTTCATGATCAATCGGCAAGTGGTGCCACCTTATTTATTGAACCTATGCCGGTAGTGCACCTAGGTAACGAATTACGTGAAGTAATCTTAAAGGAACAACGGGAAGTGCAAAGAATTCTGCAGATGCTCTCAGCTCAAATCGAAGGGCGAGGGGATGAGATAGCAGACCTGCATGAGGCTTTAGCTCAATTAGATCTGGTTATCGCTAAGGCTCACCTAAGTGTTTCCATGAACGCAGGAGCCCCTGAGTTGGTCGCCGGCCAGCAAATCAAGCTTGTTCAAGCTAGGCACCCTCTAATAAGCGGAAGGGTTGTTCCCCTATCGTTGGAACTAGGGATTGAATTCGACACTTTAGTCATTACCGGACCCAATACCGGTGGAAAAACAGTTGCTTTAAAGGTCGTCGGGCTTATGGCAGCTATGAATCAGTCCGGTCTGCAAATTCCTGCAGAAAGTGATTCCCGCATGGGTGTCTTCACCCAGATATTTGCGGATATTGGAGACGAACAAAGTGTCGAACAATCCTTAAGTACTTTCTCAGGACACATGAAAAACATTGTAGAAATCATAGATCGCTCAGATGGACGATCTCTGGTCTTACTTGACGAGGTGGGGGCCGGAACAGATCCTACGGAAGGGGCAGCCCTGGCAATGGGTATTTTAGCGGAGCTCCATGAACGCGGCTGTCGAACTGTATCCACCACTCACTACGGAGCCTTAAAGACTTTTGCCTATGAGACTCCGAGGGTTAAGAATGCTTCTGTAGAGTTTGACACGGAGACTTTGCGTCCCACCTATCGGCTGCTGATTGGAATCCCCGGTAAAAGTAATGCCTTTACAATTGCAGGCCGGTTAGGTTTAAGCGAGGAGGTGCTTGAAAAGGCTAATACCTTCGTAACTGAACGAGAAATGCAAGTTGCCGACCTCATTGAAAATTTAGGAGAAACTCATCGTGAGATAGAAATAGAGAAGCAGAAAGCAGAAACAGGGCGTCAAGCGGTTGAAAAGCAAACTAAAGCCTTGGAAGAAAAATCAATTCGTTTAGATGAGGAACTTGAAATTCTAGTAGCCTTGGCTAAAGACGAAGCTAGTGAAATCATCCGTGAGGCAAAACGTGAAGCTGAAGCTATAATTGACGAATTAAAAGCAGCTTTGAGAAAAGAAAATAAACAACAGCAAGATATTGAAAAGGCCCGGCAGGGATTTCGCAAAATATCGGCCAAGCTGGATCAAGGCAGGCAGGTTAAGCGGTCGGGCAGCGAATTGTCAGCAGATCAGATTATGCTGGGGCAAACGGTTTATATGACCAAGCTTAGACAGAAGGGACAAGTTATTAAGCTTCCTAATTCTAATGACGAAGTTCTTATTCAGGCAGGTATCATGAAAGTTATGGTACCCCTCTCTGAACTAAAATTAGCCCAAGAGGAAAAGAAAGCGATGCCCAGATATTCTCGTCAAATGGGTATCGGGGTTCGAAAGGCCGAAGAGATCCGGAGTGAGATAGATTTAAGAGGTATGCTGGTGGAAGAGGGAAGAGAAGCCTTAGACAAATATATGGACGATGCTGTACTTGGAGGAATCGGATTGATCTACGTTATTCATGGCAAAGGGACGGGAGCTATGCGAACGGGGATCCAAGAATTTCTCAAAGGGCACCCTCATGTACGCAGTTTCAGATTAGGAGAGTATGGCGAAGGGGATTCCGGAGTCACGGTTGTTGAGTTGAAATAGCAAGGGGTCGCTGGGGTCGGGCGGCTTCGTCCACATCCGTTCACCCAACATTCCGAGGCTCGCCTACTGGCTTGAGCGGGAGCTCCGCCAAACCTCTGGGTAATACCTGATGTGAACCTGTGGCTACGCTTCCCACCCAAGCTTTGTAGGCTTGACCGCCTCTCCATGCAATGGGTTTCACTTCTGTGGAGCGAAGCCGCCCTTTCTAACGGGTCTATTATTCTTAAGAGTGTTTTGGGTATTTTCCAGAGCAGATATTGCTATTAATAATTCATTTAGTTTAAAAATAAAAGGAGAGCATTGCTCTCCTTTTATTTATTCTAAAGACGTATTTTTAGTCGGTTAAAATTAATTTAACGGTATTGGATGATGGCCCCACATCGGACTTCTTAGGATCTTTATAAGAAGCACGGAAGTAGTAGGAACCAGGAGTAGGAGCTTTGTCATTTATGGCCAGTGAAAAGGAGAGGGCCCCTTTAGGATTGGAAATCGGTATGCTTCCAATGGGTTGGCCGGGTCGTTGGATGTGAATAATTACGGAATACTTTTCGTTTCCCGGAGGGTTAGAGATTGGGATTGTGACACGAGAAGTTTTGGCATCATAATTAACCTCTCCAAGTACTGGGGTCGGAAGGGAAGTGTCTGGAGGTAACTCATCCTGTGGAGGGACAAGAGCTGAATCGAGTATGGGATCAATCGCTGAATTATTTGGGGCAGTTTCAGTCGGTGGCTTATATGGAACCTCGTTTGATGGCCAGGTCCAGGAAGGATCACGATTGGGTAAATTTAAAAAGGTTTTAGTAATAGTGTTATGGGAATTTGGAGATGCCAACATATTAGGATTATCTGCGTCTACTTCTTTTTGAATCCAGACGTCACTGACCTTGGTAGGCAAATCTCCTTGGGCGGCTATTTCCGTTGCGACGAATTCTGAAGGAGTCAAACTACTGGGAAGAAGTCCGGACTTAGTATCGAAGGAGCCGCTCACGATTCCTGATGGCTGCTCAAATTGTGTTTGGACCGGCAGGTCCTTTAGAGCGGCCGTCATAACTTTCTTCCAGATTTGGGCGGGAAAGCTGCCGCCATAGACACTGCGTAAATAATAGGGGCCGGGAGTTCCGTTTTTATCTAGGTCAGGGTTAGAGTCATATCCCATCCAGACAACTCCTGCATAGTTCGGAGTATATCCAGCAAACCAAGCATCTGTATTGCCGGTCTTATTTTTGAGATTATCCGGTAAGGAGGAAGTTCCTGTCTTACCCGCTACTGCCCAATTTCCAATCTGAGCGCTGACTCCGGTACCGCTGGTTACAACACTGCGTAGCATGCTGTTAACAATATAGGCAGTGGTTTCCTTCATAACACGGTTTTTAGTTACTTTAGGGGTGATTACAGTGTTACCTTTGGAGTCTTCGACTTTCACAATAGCATGATCAGAAACGCTAACACCGTTGTTGGCATAAACCCCGTAAGCTGCTGCCATGTCCTTAGTACTTACATGGGTAGTTCCTAAAGCGAGGCTTAAAACACGATCTTCAGGTTCAAGTGGCAGTCCCAGATTGTTCTTACCAAATGCCCATCCATAGTCCACTCCAATAAGATCCAGTAGTTTTACCGCATAGATATTAACGGATTGTTCCACAGCATGACGCATGGTAATAAGGCCCTTCCAGCCTTTAGTTGCTGTATCGAAGTTAGTTGGAGTCCAAGCCTTTCCATTTCCTCCGTTATAACTTACGGGCATGTCATCAAGAACTGTACCGGGGAAATAGCCACCCTTTTCAATAGCCGGTCCGTAAACAACTAATGGTTTTATCGTAGATCCTGGTTGGCGCTTAGATTGCCAGGCTCTGTTTAATCCCCGGGGGGTATAATCCCGTCCGCCGACCATTGCTTGAATTTCTCCGGTTGAAGGTTCAACGACTGTTAGGGCACCTTCGACCTTCGTATTATTAATCCCTTGTGGAAAATTGGCTGAGTCAGCAAAGGCATCTTCGGCAGCAGTTTGGATTTTAGGATTTACAGTTGTATAAATACGCAAACCGCCACTAAAAATTTGATCCGGGGTTAAATTATAGTTTGTTTCCAGTTCCTCAATAACATAATCCACAAAGTAGGGGAACTTATAACTAACTGAAGCTACTTCCGTTTTTTGAGCGCCTCCCCGGCTTTCTTTCATCGCCTCCACATAGGTGAAAGGAGCATCCTTTTCTTGATCATACTCCTGAGAGGTGATAATCCCGGCATCCCGCATTACCCCGAGGACGATGGTGCGTCGAGCCTTGGCACTATCGGGATGAATGTAGGGATTGTACTGACTTGGAGCCTGTGGTAAGCCCGCCAATAAAGCAACTTCTGCAGGTGTTAATTTGTCAAGATCCTTACCAAAATAAGTTTTGGCCGCGGCCTGGATACCGAAGGAAGATTCGCCCAGGAAGATTCTATTTAAGTAAAAGGTTAGAATTTCTTCTTTGGTATATTCTCGCTCCAGTTGGATGGCTAGAATGGCCTCCTGAATTTTACGAGTAAATCTTTTCTCGGTAGGGTCTGCTATAAAGGCATTTCTAGCAAGCTGAATTGTGATAGTGCTAGCACCTTCTTTAGTACTCCTGGTTCGAATATCATTCAATGCTGAGCCCACAATACGAATAGGGTCCACACCGAAATGTTGCTCAAAGCGCCGGTCTTCAACTGCTATGAATGTCTTTTTAACAAGGTCGGGAATTTGTGAATATTCGACAGTTTGACGATTTTCATAGCCATGTAACACTGCGAATTCAACACCATCCTTATCATAGACATGCGAGGATTGCTTGGTGTCATTTAGTAACGAGGGATTCCATTTCGGGGTTCCGGCCGCTGCAACTACCACAAAAATTGCTAAGCCTGCTATAATAAGTGAAATAAAGGACGTGATTGACAAAAAAATAATTCTGCGTTTTGAATGGCGCTTCTTACGCTGAGGCCTCCTTGGATTATTCGATGATGGCATTAAGTCAACCTCCCAAAAATTAAAAATGAGGAGTGGACACTATTAAATTTCCTTGAATTATATCATACTTTTACAGTTGCAAGGAAACTCAAATAATTAATAGGAAGATAATGGAATATATGTTGCCTAATTCCAACGTTTTCCAGAATGAATAAAGATACCGATGCGACAAAATAGTCGCTGGGCTTCGCAAAACTTTCCGGTAATACTGCGGTGAAACTGCCTTAGAAACGTAAGGCTTTAAAACCTAAATAAGGTTCTTTAGACTTGTTAGTTGCGGGGAAGGCAGAGAAATTGTATAATATATCAAATTAGTCTATGTATACATTATTAATGGTATGATTGAGAAGAAACTTGGTGGAAGGTAACAGAGAGTCGGTGTTAGGTGCAAACCGACCTGGAAACTAAGAGATACGCCTCAGGACTAGAGCTTGAAAAACTCTCGGGTTCAGCCCGTTAGCGCTGATAGAGCTGGATTCCGTGCAGAGCGGATTCAATGTGGGTGGTACCGCGGAAGTGTTTTCGTCCCTCAACCTTGTGTTGGGGGATTTCCTTATTTCTAAGCTAAATAATCTTTGGTCTTAGTAATAAGGATATAAGATACTAATCGTGCCATATTAACTACTATAGAAGGGAGACTAAGTATGGACATTTTTCAAGAATTAAAGGATCGAGGATTAATCTATCAACACACAGACGAGAATGCATTGCGTAACCGATTATCAAGTGGGCCGATGGCGTTATATTGTGGATTCGATCCCACTGCGGATAGTTTGCATATTGGGCACTTGCTTCCACTTTTGGTCTTAAGAAGATTTCAACTTGCCGGGCATAAGTCAATTGCCTTAGTAGGAGGAGGAACAGGGCTGATTGGCGATCCAAGCGGCAAAGCCTCCGAACGAACATTAAACCCCAAAGAGATTGTTGAGCAATGGGCACAAAAGATTAAGAATCAATTTGGCCGGTTCTTAGATTTTGAAACGGGGGACAATCCTGCGATATTGGCCAACAATTATGATTGGCTGGGCTCACTTCAAGTGATTGAATTTCTCAGAGATATCGGCAAATACTTCCCTCTGGGGGCTATGCTGGCCAAAGATTCGGTTGAATCCCGTCTGAGCAAAGGGATATCCTTCACGGAGTTTAGCTATATGATTCTGCAATCCTATGATTACTTAAAGCTTAATGAAATGTACGGATGTGAGATGCAGATCGGCGGAAGTGACCAATGGGGTAACATTACCGCCGGAATCGAGTTAATTCGGCGGACTGCTGTTCAAGAAAAGGAAATGCACGGACTGACTCTGCCTCTTGTCACCAAGAGTGACGGAACCAAATTCGGGAAGACTGAGGGAGGAGCAGTTTGGCTAGATCCAGAAAAAATGTCTCCCTACAAATTCTATCAGTTCTGGCTGAATACAGATGACAAAGATGTCGTTAAGTTCTTGAAATATTTCACCTTTATTTCTATAGAAGAGATCAATGAACTCGCCCAAGGTGTGGAAAAGGAACCTGAAAAGAGAAATGCTCAACGGGCTTTGGCAAAGGATGTAACAAAGTTAGTTCACGGACAGGAGGCCCTCCAGCGAGCTGAAAAGATCACGGCTGCGCTTTTTGGAGGAGGGTTAGGAAATCTGACTGCCCTAGAAATCGAGGAAGGCTTTAGTGATGTGCCCTCCGCAACGATCCAATCCCCAGAGACCAGTTTAGTTGATGCATTAGTCCAAGTAGGAGCGGTTTCGTCAAAACGCCAGGCTCGAGAGTCTATTGAGAGTGGGGCTATCTATATTAACGATATTCGTCATACCATTGTTGATTCAGCAGTTTCACAGCTAGAGAGATTAGATCAGAAGTATCTTGTTATTCGTCGAGGTAAGAAAAACTACTATCTCCTTAAGTTTGAAGAATAATTAATGTAACCCTATTATAAAAGTACCGAACTGCTGCTAATACTAGGCGGTTCGGTACTTAAACCATTAATTTGGCACCGATGGTCGAATAGGGTCAATGTTACCTTTGACAATTGCAATCGAAGATTATTATAATCCTAAAAAAATAAACTCGAAAAACAGTTGACAATGTAATAATTAGATGGTAGTATATCGAGGTGCCGCAAAACTAACTGCTAATTTAAAGACAATATTACAGTTAATTCCACGGTCGATGAAATTAAGGTGTTGACAACATAAGTTGAAAATGCTAAGATAACATTCCGGCCCAAACGGGTCAAACAAAATCCATGGTCTTTGAAAACTAAACAACAAGGACAGCCAATGAGAGAAA
>NC_018515.1:1042500-1180000 GCF_000231385.2 Desulfosporosinus meridiei DSM 13257
GACGTTATCGGATTAATATATTTCGGCAAAGGGGATCAATTGGAGTGGTTATTCGCCTGATTCCTTTTACAATCCCAAGTCCTCAGGCCTTAGGACTTCCTCCCGTCAGCATTGAGCTGGCCAAACTGCACAAAGGATTAGTCTTAGTGACTGGCCCAACCGGAAGTGGAAAATCCACAACTCTGGCTTCACTTATAGACTATATTAATACGACGAGGGCCAGTCATATTGTGACAATTGAAGATCCCATTGAGTATTTACACCGACATAAGTTAAGTCTAGTCAATCAACGAGAGGTTGGTAACGATACCCATTCTTTTTCTAATGCTCTGAGAGCTGTTTTACGTCAAGATCCTGATGTAATCTTAGTTGGAGAGATGCGTGACTTAGAAACTATTGCCACAGCGGTAACAGCTGCTGAAACCGGACACTTGGTCTTTAGCACTCTTCATACCAATGATGCCACTCAGTCCGTGGATCGGATGATCGATGTATTTCCCCCCCATCAGCAGCAGCAAATTCGTGTACAGTTAGCGGCTGTCTTGCAAGGGATTATGTCTCAACAATTATTTCCCAGAGCAGATCACAAAGGCAGAGTTGCAGCCATCGAGGTCTTGATGGCCACTCCGGCGGTACGCAGTTTGATTAGAGAGGGCAAAACCCATCAGCTTCCGACAGTTATTCAAACAAATGCTAAGTTGGGAATGCAAACAATGGACAAGGCTATTATGGAATTAGTCCAAAAGGGACTGGTAACGTATGACGTTGCCCAGGAAAAGCTGCAGAGCCCTGATAGCATGCGAAGATGAGCAAACAGCATTTCTTATGGAAAGCTGTTGATATAAATGGCAAAGTTCGTCGCGGAATATGGGCTGATACTGGCTTGTACGAGGTTCAAAGACGTCTAAGGAAGGCAGGCTACTTTCCGGTTTGGATTCGATCGATAGCTCCTATAGAAAATGCCCTTTTTCCAGCCGGAAGGAATTTTAAGTGGAGTAGTTTTGCTCGTCGATTGGCTACTTTACTGGAGGCTGGTATCCCCATCCTGCAAGCTTTGGAAATGATGAGCTCCAATGAGCGCAGTTCCTTTGATCAAGACCAATTAATGATTCTCAAGAACCAGGTAGAAAGTGGCACTGATTTATCTGAGGCTTTAGCTCATCTCAACCCCTCCCCTAACTCATTTATACTATCCATGATAAAGGCCGGCGAATATACGGGAAATCTGGGAAAGGTTCTCAGTGAGATTGCTGATGAGTTAGACCTGGAGCTTGAGTATCAGCGAAAAATTAGGGCAACTCTGGCCTATCCTGCCCTTTTATTTACTGCAATTATCCTCGTACTCTACGCTCTTTCGGTCTGGATTCTGCCAATGTACGAAAAACTATTTCTAAGTGTTGGTGTCTCCGAATTGCCTTTCTTGACCAGAGTCATTTTTGCCGGCAGTCAAAAACTTCCCCTTCTCTTAGGAGGGTGTCTTAGTTTGGTAAGTGTGAGTTTATTGGTTGTTAAATTTTCCAGCTCGAATCAGTGGAGAATCCATCTGGAGAACTTGCTGGGACGTGCCCCTTTGATCGGTAAAGTCTATCATCTTCGGGATTTAGTCCAGTTCAGCCGGATGTTGAGCCGCTTGCTGACCGCCGGAATTCCTTTATTGGAAGCCTTGCGTCTCACGGCAGGAACCTTGCGCAGCCCTAAGATGTTAGCTTTAATAAGCAATCTCATACTAAATGTTCGTCAAGGAAAAAGAATGGCACCAATGCTCAGTGCCAGTGGGATTTTTCCTAAGGAAGGAGCTGAAATGATTGGAATCGCAGAGGAAGCAGGGCAACTTGATCTGATGATGCATTATGTCACCAAGATATTTCGCCGTGATCTTGAGGAACAACTCGAAGGGTTAATGCGAATGATTGGGCCCCTTCTCACAATTATTTTAGCCGGGTTGATTGGCATTATCGCAGGAGGAGTTATGCTCCCTATCTTTGATCTAAGTTCACAACTTCAGTAGTCTTAGCTTAAGTTCATCCGAGTGAGACAGATGTTCAATTCTAATTGAACGAGATTGCTTTGTGCAGGACTGTTAAAATTAAGGAGGAATTAAGATGAATTATCTCAAACAGGACAAAGGATTTACCCTGATTGAAGTTTTGGCTGTGATCATCATAATCGCCGGACTGGCGGCAATTGCAATTCCTAAATTAGTATCTAGTACAGCTAATGCGAAACAAAAAGCCGATGTAGCTACAGCCCACCAAGTTAAAGCAGCTCTTGATCGTTATCAAGTAGAAAATGGTACCTATCCTAAAAACTTGGAAACAAAGGATGGGAAGGTTACAGCTCCGGGTTTTATTCCTAACTACATCAGTAAGTTGGATGTGTCAACCACTCAACAGGTGGTAGTGGGCAAAGAAGGATTTGGAGTATCTACCTTAACAGTCGACGAATCGGATAGCACTTTGTATCATTTTCCAGCGGATCATACTCCCAATAGAATCATCATGATCTATTTGTCTGCGGATGGTTTAGCTGCGGAAGTTCGGGCGTATGATGAAAAAATGAAAGAGGCAATTTGGACGTCAGCTGACTAGCGTGTCTTTTTCAGAGAGAAAACTGCAAAGAACCCAAAAAGTTGCAAGGTTATTCATTAAAGACTGAATTGAAGATAAAACCGGAAAAGAGGGCCTCATTTGTTTTTAATAAGTATTACAGCTGGATTATTAGGATTATTAATTGGAAGTTTTCTGAATGTGGTCATTTACAGAGTCCCGCGAGGGGAATCCATAGTATCGCCGGGTTCTCATTGTCCTGCTTGTGGACATCCCTTAAAAGCTTGGGAACTTATTCCCGTCCTTAGTTTTCTAATCCAGAATGGAAGGTGTCGGGAGTGTCAAGAGCCAATTTCTTGGCGTTATCCGGCTGTTGAACTACTAACGGCAATTCTTTTCTTGCTTACGGCATACTTTAGTTGGAGTACGGCAATCTATCCTTCTCAACTATTCCTAAACTTAGTCTTTGTTGCTGTCTTGATTGCGCTATCCTTGATTGATATTGATACCCTGCGCTTGCCGGATGTGCTCACCCTTCCCCTCTTAGTGCTTGGGTTACTGGGGGCTTTTCTTATACCCGGAAACCCAACAGGATGGGAAAGTTTGCTGAGTGCTATGGGCACGGGAGGGTTATTCTTATTGATTGCTCTGCTCTATCCCCAGGGAATGGGCTTAGGAGACGTTAAATTGGTTGCGGCACTTGGTGCCTTCCTAGGTTTTCCCGCAATATTCTTAGCTGTTTTTCTAGGAAGTCTAATTGGTGCAATATCTGGAGTATATCTCCTAGTTACAGGACAAAAATGTTTTCGTCAACAGATCCCTTTTGGACCTTATCTGGCCCTAGGATCAATAATAGCCTTATTGTGGGGAACCCGAATCTTTGATTGGTATTGGGCGTTGGTAAAATGAAACCTCGAATAAGTAGGTGAAATAATGCAGAAAAGTTACCTAGTTTTCGAATTAATTGATGGAGAGATTCGTGTATTTTGCTTTTCCGTCTCTTCCTTTAGACAAAAACTTATTCATAGTTCTACAGCAGTCAGATTTGACCGTATTCCAATACCGACCGGTCTTATCGAGCAGGGTGCAGTTCGAGATGAAGACTCTTTAAGGGGCATTCTTTCGAACTATCGATCTCAGCACCCTGGTAAGTTTGCTAAAGCTTATCTGGCAGTTTCAATGCAGCAGGGATTCATAGGAGCTTATACCCTGCCTTGGCTATCTAAACGCGACAGAGAATCAGCTATATCTCTTCTCGTAGATGAGGAAATATCGATTCCGAAGTCTGAGCTGTTTTATGATTACTTCATTTTACCCGAGGAACAACCTAAAACATTACAAATCCTCTTAGGTGCAACACGACGAAGCATACTTGAACAGTATGCCTTTATTTTTGATCAAGCCGGTTTTCCATTAAATGAGATCGATTTTGCTTATTCCGCTCTTGGACAGGCTTTCAGATTTGATGCAGATCAAGATGTATTATACCTTCAGGGTGAGCCTGAAGGTGTGAAAATAATTTTCTTTAGAGGAGTAGTTCCCAAAAACTTGCGCATGCTTTCTTCTTTTTCGGCTAATGAAACGTATTCGGAAACAGACTTACTTGAAGAGCGGAAAAACGAAATAGGACGGTTTCTCTTATATCATCAAACTCAGCAGACCGATTATAATTTACAACGGATAGTCTGGAGTGGAGGTTCTGATATCAGCAGACTCGCTCAGGAGTTACATTCAACTAACTCAAATTTATTGCTTGAACAAGCTGTCATAAAGGATTTGCCTGATTCCTGGCAGAAAGTGCTTGAGCAAAACCATGGTGTTGCAGAGGTGGCAGTGGGGTATGGTCTGCGCGTTATATCCCAACGTCCGGGGCTTAATCTTTGGCGCCAGCCATTTGCCAAGGGAAAGCTTATGAAGGCCTACTTACGTCTAGGGTTCGCAGCAATAATATTGCTTATCATAGGAACCCTGGTTTGGTTATCTCTTTCTCGACTGGCACTACCTTTACAAGATGAACTAAGCCAACTATCTCGGGAGGGTACTGATATCCTGGAACAGAACCAACAACAGGCAGATCTGCTTTCTGCTTGGAAGAAAGTAAGTGTCCACCGGGAGAAGATCGGAGAGAGGTTGGCAGAAGTTCAGGCTTCGGCGGGGGTAGAATTGGAGATTAAACAAATCACCTTTAAAAACGGAAGTCTATCTATACAAGGCTCGGCTAATGACTCGAAAAATGTCCAAGCTTTTATCAAGACTCTGAGGATACTAGGCTGGGCAGATCCGTTATTATCAAGTTACAAAATGACAGTAGAAAGTACCGTTGATTTTATGATAAATGCTAAGCTGGGGCAAATTTCTACCCAGCTAGAGTCTCAGGAATCCGAATAATATTTTGAGGTACTGTGAATGTTTGAGTTAGTTTGGTTAGAAGAGAGCAATTGAATTTGGTTTTGATATTAAAAATATTAACTTTGATTTTAAGTTTAAGGGGGGGCTTATTTTTGATTAAGTCAACCATCAACTCCTCTATACGTAACTGCCGATATATTTCTTTAGGTAGTCTTAAAATTATTATCTTCAGCATCTTTCTTTCCAATGCTGTTGTCTATACGACTCTTTGCCAGCCAGCGTATTTTAAGTTGATGGCATTGAAAGAAGAGACTAATTATTGGCAAGATGTATTAGAAAGAGATGTAATCCAAAATGAGTCTATTATTCCTACAATGGATCAATTGCCGGACATGATTGAGCTGTGTCGTCATACTTTTCTAGATAAAGGTGTGGACGTGGCTTCCTTAAATGTTGAACGATTTGGGGAGCGGAGAGAGGCAGGAACAGGAGCAACCGTTGATTATGCTTTGGTTCGATTGCGGTTAGTTGGTCAACAGGAACAAATTCCAAGTTCCCTAGAAGCTATTGAGGATAATAAAAAAATAAGCGTTCATATTCAGGAGGTGCTCTTAGCTGAAGGAAAGGGAGAAGCTCTTCTGAAAATCTATTTCAGTACCGGAGAATAGCTTTGTCAGCAAAGATACTGGTTTGATGAAGTGAGCTATGGTAATTATGGGATACTTTTCATAAACTTAGTAACGAGACATTCCTTTGCTACCATAGTTTATGAAGAGGAGGAATGTGATGTGGGAAAAGAGTACTGCATACAAGCCGGAGATAATTTTTATGTTTTAGCTCAACGCTGGGGAGGCACCTGTGATGATTTTCTAATGGTTAATCCTAGCGTTGACCCACTAAGACTTCAAATAGGACAAAAGATTGTTCTGCCCGATTTTAAACCAAGTAAAGGGCTGGAACAGTATGCAACTATAAATGCTGATCAGGGGCAAGAGTTTGTTGGGGAATATTTAGATCAGGTAGAAATGGAAGTTGAAGGAGTTCGTGTTCGGCTAAAGCGTATCGGTGAACCAAAGACTCCTCATGAAATTCATTTAATGATTCCTCGAACAGAGATTCGAAAAGTTCAGCCTGCTGGAGAGTGTGGGCCAACTGAAGTACAAATAATGTTGAGTAACTTAAATGTTGTGCTTTCTCCTCGCTTAGTGAGTGGAGAAGGGGATCGTGCAGAACAAGGGAAAATGACGGTTCAGCAGGATCAAAACCAACAAACTCAAATTAATAATCCCCAGCAATTTGGTCAAGGGGTACAGCCGGGGTTCTAAGCGTTAAGGGTAGGCTGATGACATTTGTAAGGTATTGCAATAAGCATAAAAACAGTAAAACAGACAGGAGATTCTAAAACCTCTTGTCTGTTTTTATGGCCATTATTGATTCTTCACTCAATTCCGAGACTCCACTTTTTAACCGAGGGTTCTTTATTACGACCGTGGGGGTAGAGTAGAGTTCAGTTACTAGAGATAATAAATCTTTTTAGGCAGGAATGAAATAACTACTAATAGAAAAATACTATGCTACAATAGAAAATTGTGTTAAAATTTTAAAGGTGAGTTGAGGAAGTGATAAATTGGGTATGATATGGGTGTTTAATGGACCAAATTTAAATTTATTAGGGTTGCGTGAACCAGAGCATTATGGCTCGCATACATTGGCGGAGATTCATCAGGAAATATTAAAAATAGCAAATGAGGCGAAAATAAACGCCGAGTGCAAGCAAACTAATCATGAGGGGGTTCTCATCGACTGGATTCAGGGCCTAAGTTCAGAGGATTTTTTGATACTTAATCCTGGGGCTTGGACGCATACGAGTTATGCGATTAGAGATGCTATAAGCGCTGTAAAAGTTCCTGTAGTTGAAGTACATCTATCCAATATCCACGCACGTGAGGCCTTTCGGGCCAATTCAGTTATTGCTCCAGTCTGTATCGGACAGATCTCAGGTCTAGGCGCTGAGGGATATTCCCTAGCAATGCATTATGCTATCTCTTACCAAAAAACACAGGGTAAAACCTGAACTGGAATTCGAATCATGTACTACGAACTTCGAGATAGGGGGTATTTAAGTGAGTCGCCTGCAACAAATGCGTCAACACATGCGAGATGAAAATCTCAACGCATATGTTGTAATGCGCCCGGAAAACGGTAGGTATCTTAGCGGATTTTCCGGTGGTGAAACAACTTTATATATTACTTTAGAGAATGCTGTTTTATTAACCGACTTTCGCTACATAGAACAAGCTAAAGCTCAAGCCCCTGCTTTTGAGATTATTGATGCGGGACATGACCACTTTGCAAAATTAGGCGAAATAGGTAGGGGAGTACATAAGGTTGGCTTTGAAGGAGATTATATAACCTACGTTGATTTTGGCAAGCTGAAGAATGCCTTCTCACAAGCTGAACTTTTTTCGCTGCCGAACCTTGTCAGCAACTTGCGCTCGGTGAAAGATGATTCTGAAATTGGGTTAATTCGTCAAGCTGTGAAAATTGCTGATAATGCCTTTAAAGAAGTTTTAATGACAATTGAGATCGGACAATCAGAGGAAGAAATCGGACTTAATCTGGAATATTCCATGAGACGAGCTGGTGCCAGTGGAGGTTCCTTTGACTTTATCGTGGCATCAGGCCTGCGTTCGGCTATGCCTCATGGAACTGCAAGTCCTAAAAGGATTCAGGCAGGGGAATTTCTGACTATGGATTTTGGAGCCATTTATCAAGGGTACTGTTCGGATATAACTCGTACTGTGTTTATCGGCGACCCAGAGGATAAGCATAGGGATATTTACGCTACTGTTTTGAGAGCACAAATGGCAGGAATTCAAGCAGTTGCACCAGGCCGCTCCGGTAAAGAGGTAGATGCTGTAGCCCGGTCTATTATTGAAGAAGCAGGCTATGGAGATTACTTCGGACACGGGCTGGGACATTCTGTAGGTCTGGCGATTCATGAAGGGCCGAATCTGAATAAACGAGAAGAACGTCTTCTTCAGCCTGGTATGGTAGTCACTGTCGAACCTGGTATTTATATACCTGACTGGGGCGGTGTTCGCATTGAAGACATTGTTTTAGTTACTGAAAGCGGTTGCGAGGTCTTAACCCAAGCACCAAAGGAATTGATTATATTATAAGTAAATTTTGTCCATAAGCTGATTCTCACTACCCCTTGTTGTTCAAAATGCAGAAGGAATGGTAGTATTAAGCTTCTGGATAACATAGATTCCATGGGATGTATCCCCAGAATCGCAAATCAACGGTTTTCATTACGCAGGTATTAGACTTCAAAAGGGACAATCTGGTCTAGACAAGAATTATTAGGAGGAAGTAAACAATGATTTCAACAAATGATTTTAAGACAGGTCTTACCATTACAATAGATGGTGATGTATTTTCAGTAGTTGAGTTTCAACATGTCAAACCAGGGAAGGGTGCAGCTTTTGTACGCACTAAACTGAAGAATGTCAAGACCGGTGGCGTCGTAGAGCGTAAGTTCAATGCCGGCGAAAAAGTTGAGAAAGCACATGTAGAGCGCCGCGAAATGGATTATCTTTATAAAGATGGAGAACATTTCGTTGTTATGGATAAGGAAACCTACGAACAAACCTCTTTAACTGAGGCACAAATCGGTGATGGAGTTAAGTGGCTGAAAGAAAACATGACTTTAGGGGTGCTTTTCTTTGGGGTACAGGTTATTGGGGTAGATATCCCAAATTCTGTTCAACTGGAAGTTACAGCTACTGAACCGGGAGTTAAAGGAGATACTGCAACCGGTGGTACCAAACCTGCTACCTTAGAAACCGGTGCTGTCGTGCAAGTTCCTTTCTTTGTTAATGAAGGGGATGTCCTCATTATTGATACTCGCACAGGTAACTATGTCCAACGGGCATAGTGATACTCATATACTTAAATAGTTAATAGACATGAAAACATCTTCTATGGGGCAAATTAACTTTACTTGTACCATAGGAGGTGTTTTTAATTTGCATAATAATAAGAGGGCATCAAAGCTTAGTGTGATTCCACTTGGTGGAACGGGGGAAATTGGAAAAAACTTGCTTGTGTTTGAATATGAAGATTCGATTGTAGTCATTGACGGAGGCGTAAAATTTCCGGAAGATGAATTACTCGGTATTGATCTAGTAATTCCCGATATCACTTATTTGGAGAAAAACCGTGACCGTATTAAAGGACTATTTATCACTCATGGACATGAAGACCATATTGGTGGTCTTCCCTTCATCTTACCAAAACTGAATATACCCATTTATGGGACTCGGTTGACTTTAGGCTTAGTACAGGCAAAGTTACAGGAAAGAACCCCCTATCCGGAATCGATGGTGCATGTTATTGAGCCAGGAGAACCGATTCGAGCAGGGGTGTTTGAAGTTGAAGCCTTTCGTGTTACTCATAGTATTCCCGATGCTGTCGGATATTCTTTACTAACGCCGGTGGGCCGAGTGATTTATACCGGTGATTTTAAAGTAGATTATACACCGATTGATGGACATAACATGGATTTAGGCAAACTTGCGGCCTGGGGACAAGAAGGGGTATTAGCCCTACTTTGTGACTCTACTAACTCAGAGAGACCAGGAGTTACAGTTTCAGAGAAGATTGTTGGCAAAGTCTTGCGGGAGTGGTTCGAAAGGGCTCAAGGAAAAATTATCATGGCCTCCTTTGCTTCTAATGTCCATCGAATTCAACAAGCGATTAATGCGGCTGCAGATATCGGACGCAAAATTTGTGTTGTAGGAAGAAGTATGGAAAATGTCGTTAATACTTCGATTGAACTGGGATATTTAAAATTACCCCAGGAAAACATCTTAATTCCAAGTTCCGAAGTAGGGAGTATGCCTCCGGAAAAATTATTAGTGCTCACGACTGGGAGTCAAGGAGAACCTTTGGCAGCCTTAACGCGAATGGCTACTCGCAGTCATCGGCAGATTAATGTGATGCCTGGGGATATGGTAGTCATGGCAGCGACCCCAATCCCCGGAAACGAGAAGTTGGTCGGAAAAACAATCAATCATCTCTATCAAATAGGGGCCGAAGTAGTCACTAAGGAAATGGGACAGGTGCATGTATCCGGACATGCCAACCAAGAAGAAATAAAACTTGTTATTCGCCTCACTCAACCTCGCTTTCTTATTCCTCATCATGGTGAAATACGGCATCAAGCCGGTTTTAGAAAGATTGGTCAATCTCTTGGTTATGCGGATGAGGACATTGCCATTACCCAGTTGGGCTCCCGGGTTGAACTTTCACCGAATCGAATGGAGTTTGGTGAACGGGTTGAGGCAGGAAGTGTTTATATTGATGGGTTGGGTGTAGGAGATGTGGGGTACATTGTTTTAAAGGATCGTCAACAATTAGCTCAGGATGGAGTAGTTGTAGTTGTCGCTGCACTCTCTAAGAGCAAGCCATATAAAATATTATCTGGGCCGGATATCATTTCAAGAGGATTTACATTTATGAAAGAAGCAGATGCCTTAATCGATGGTGCTAAAAAGGATGTAATAGGGAGTATAGAAAGACAATTTGAGAAAGACCAAACTGAATGGGGAGCCCTAAAATCGAACATTCGTGATAGTCTAGGTAAATACTTATGGGAAAAGACTCGAAGAAGGCCTATGATTTTACCAGTGTTATTACATTTTTAAGCGTCTGTCGGATTGGTGATTTTAACACCTGCATAGTCGTAGAAAGAAGAAAGATATAGTAGACAATGAATACTTAAAAGGGACCTGTAACGCCCACTTGTAAGAAGTGGGTGTTTTTAATATTAAATAATTAAACCGATTTCTGTCATAAGAGTCTAATTTATCTAAATTATTAAATAAGTTAAGCGATTATTTACAGATTCTCATTAAAATTGCAGGATTATTGATTATTATTGAAGAATAAGACCTAAGACTTAAGACCTATCGAAAGGAGTGCTTCGTAATGAATTCTAAGCTAAAATGCGATCTGAGTAAGGTCACTCCTTTTAGAATAGCAGTGCTTTATGGTTTGTTTAGTATGCTTTGGATTCTCTTTTCTGATCGTTTGTTGACTATTATTATTGCTGATCAAGAGACGATTCTCAATTTATCTATTCTAAAAGGTGCTGTTTTTGTCTTAGTAACTGCAATGTTACTCTATTGGCTAATTCAATGGGGATATAACAATCTGCAAGAATCTGAAAAGGCTCTAATTAAAGATCGGGCTAACCTGGAACGTTATCGTTTATTGGCTGATGAAGTACTCGATATAATTATATTTATTAGTCCCGAAGGACAAATAATTGATGCCAATGAGGCGGCAGTAAAACGTTATGGATATACTCGTGAGGAATTGACGAATATGCCAATGCACAAATTGCGTTTGCCAGAGGATCAATTAATGGTTCCATTCTTTCTTGAACATGCGCCAAAGGGAATGCAGTTTGAATTGAAGCACGTCTGCAAAGATGGAAGTGTTTTTCCTATCGATATTAGTGCTAAAGGAGCAACAATAAACGGGAAACCAATTATTGTAAGTATGATACGAGATATTGCTATACGAAAGAAAATTGAGGCTGAAGTTTGGCTGGCCAAGGAACGTGCACAAGTTACTTTAGAGTCAATCGGAGATGCCGTGATTACCACGGATGTTAAGGCGAAGGTAGAGTATATTAATCCAGTTGCTGAGGCTTTAACAGGTTGGTCAAATTCAGAGGGAGTAGGTCTCCCTTTAGAAACAGTTTTTCATATTGTTCATGAAGAAACAGGTGAAGAAGTCGAAAGTCCAATTATTCGCTGTCTTCAAGAAGGCCGTGTAGTAAATATAGCTGATCATACTGCCCTAATTAATAAAGATGGTCTTGCAGTTTCAATTGAGGATTCTGCCGCTCCCATAAGGGATAGAGATGATAAAATTATAGGTGCTGTTTTAGTTTTTCGAGATGTCAGTTATAAATGGGATCATATGAAAGAATTGGCTCATCAGGCACAGCATGACGCCTTAACAGGGCTGCCCAATCGGCTTTTATTCAATGAATATTTAAAGAACGCCTTAGCTAGAGCAAGACGTAAAAATGGCAAATTGGCGGTCATGTTCTTAGATTTAGATCGATTCAAACTGATTAACGATACAATGGGACACAATATGGGGGATTTACTTCTCAAAAGTGTAGCCGAACGTTTGCGGCAGACTTTGCGTGAAGGGGATACAGTGGCAAGGCAGGGCGGGGACGAATTCTTGATATTGCTCTCAGAAATTCAAGATGAAATTGAAGCAGCTTTAGTCTCGGAAAGAATTTTAGGGCTCTTTTCCAAACCGATTATCTTAGAGGACAATGAAATCTATATAAGTACAAGTATCGGAATCAGTCTATATCCTAATGATGGCAGCGATATGGAAGCTTTGGTAAAGCAGGCGGATACGGCAATGTACGCTGCTAAAGAGAAGGGAAGGAATAACTGCCAGTTTTTTACGCAAGGACTTAATATTAAAGCCAACCAAAGGCTTTCAACAGAAAACAGTCTCCGCAAAGCCCTGGTTCGTGAAGAATTTGTCTTACATTATCAGCCTCAAGTTGATTTAGATAATGGCTTAATTGTAGGACTTGAAGCTCTCATTCGGTGGGATTCTGTCGAATTAGGGATGGTCTCTCCTGCTGCTTTTATTCCTATAGCTGAAGAAACAGGGCTGATTATTCCGATTGGAGAATGGGTTTTACGTACAGCCTGTGCTCAAAATAAACATTGGCAAGAACAAGGGTTTTCTCCCTTACGTATAGCGGTCAATATATCTGCTCGGCAATTTAAAGAACCCAATTTTGTAAAATTGGTTAAAAACATTCTGGATGAAACCAAATTAGACCCCCAATGGCTTGAACTAGAGATTACAGAAAGCATTGCCATGGAAAAGGGCCAAACTTCGTTAGAAATGTTAAGTTCTTTTAAAAAGTTGGGAGTTCGAATTTCAATTGATGACTTCGGGACAGGTTTCTCTTCCCTCAATTATTTAAGCCGCATGCCAATAGATACTTTAAAAATAGATCAAACCTTTATTCGGGACATTACCACCGGGGATAATGGTAAAGAGGTTGTTACTGCAATAATACAGCTTGCTAAAAACCTGCAGTTAAAAGTGATTGCTGAAGGAGTAGAGACTGATAACCAATTCTCCTTCTTAAAGGATAAGCTATGTGATGAGATGCAAGGCTTCCTTTTTAGTAAAGCAGTGTCTTCCCAAGAGGCAGAAAAAATGTTTGTTCATAACTGTAGGTAGAGTGACTTAAAGTGTAAATTTCTAACTAAAGCCGAGAGCAGATCAAATTGCTCCCGGCTTTAGTTATGTAGATAAACTTCCTCTTTTTGCCAAGTGTTGAAGTCTAAAACTATTAAGTTGGACATACCTTCTATCAAGGGGGGCAATGAAGTGTCGCTACATTACACTCTATCTGTCGTTCAGGAACATAGGCTAACGGCAGATTTACAAAAAGTTAAGGCTTCTAATGGGGAAAAAAGCCTTTCAAGGCTTAATAAGAGCGCGGCCTTATGGGCGGATATGGCGAGATGGTTTGGGGAAAATGTTCGATCAATTTTACTCAATCTTAAGGAGGTAGCTTTTTACGAGGTTGAAGAACTGCGTTTGCGAGTTGGACAGCCGCTTATGCTTCGAACGGTGGATAAGGATCTTTTTATTAACCACCTGGGGGAGGCAACTAGTCCCTACAAAGCCTACATTATTAAATCAGAGGACTTAACAGCTGCTTTAGAACGTATGACTCATAGCTCCCTCTACGCAGTTGAAGAGAATTTGAAGCAGGGGTTTATTACTCTGCCTGGAGGAAATAGAGTAGGCTTGACAGGTGAAGCTGTGCTTCAGGATGGTCAACTTCAGACATTGAAACACATATCTTCTTTAAATCTCCGTATAGCAAGAGATATTCAGGGACAAAGTCTCAAAATATTGCCCTTACTGCTAAATTCTGCCGGGCAGCTGTATCATACACTTTTAATCTCTCCCCCAAGAGCAGGTAAAACAACCTTGTTAAGAGATTTGATTCGTTCAATAAGCAACGGAGTTCCTAAATTAAGATTAGAGGGTCAGACTGTAGGAGTTGTCGATGAACGGGGGGAACTTGCCGGGATGTGGCAAGGTATACCAACCTATGATTTAGGTTTACGAACGGATGTTTTAGATGGCTGTCCAAAAGCCAGCGGGATGAGCATGATGGTTCGTTCCATGTCCCCTCAAGTGTTGGCTGTGGATGAGCTGGGTCATGCTGAGGATGTTGTTGCGATAAATGATGCTTTGCGTACCGGAGTCCGGATACTTAGTACCGCTCACGCAGGCACCTTGGAAGAGGCCCGAAGCAGACCGATTATAACTCATCTATTAGATCAAGAGGTTTTTGAACGTTTGGTTGTGTTGAGCAGGCGACATGGACCGGGAACTTTAGAAGAGATTTACGATCTGAAAACTGGGAGGAGCCTGTCATGCTAATACTGGGATGTATGGTACTTATAGCAGGGTGCGGATGTTTAGGGCTTTGGTTTGCTTACAGAATTCGAAGACGTCCTCAGGAGTTAAGAGAATGTTCTATGGCCTTAGCACTCTTAGACACGGAAATAGTCTGGGGGGCAACTCCTCTACCTGAGGCATTCGGAATTCTCAAAGAACGTACAGATGTACCTTGGCAAGGATTTTTTGGAGAATTGAAGGAACGATTGAGTCAAGGCGAATCAGCAGGTATAGCATGGAAAGAGACCATGATAGCACAAAATAGTCACTTTTGTTTGAAGTCGGAAGACTGGAATGTAATTGGAGATGTTGGTAAAGGGTTGGGTCGGTCTGATCGGACGGAACAGCATAAACAAATAGAGCTTGTTCAACGTCAATTGATGGTAATAAAGGAACAAGCGGAAACCTGGTCTGGGAAACAAGCTAAGATGTGGTCCTACTTAGGCTTTCTTGGAGGAATTGCGGGAGTGCTAATCTTGATTTAACCAGAGAGAGGAGTTGTACAATGAGCTTTAATTTGATAATAACAGTGGCCGGTATTGGGATTTTGGTCGGAGTTCTAGCATCCGTTCTAAATCAATCCGGCCGTAGTGAAATGGCTCAAGGAGTTACTATTATGGGAGTTATTGTAGTTCTCTATATTGTAGTACAGTCTATAGCTGAATTATTTACTCTGGTTAAGAGTGTCTTTAACCTATATTAGGGGGCTAAAGTGTGGAGATATGGCAAATAGTTGGACTAGCCCTAATAGTAACAATTTTTAGCGTTGTTCTTAAACAGATCAAGCCAGAGATCGCTTTACAGCTTTCCATATTAGCAGGTGCATCGATCTTTATAATTGTTCTCAGTAAAATACGAGTTATTGTTGACTTATTACAAAACCTTGCTGATCAAGCAAATATTAATTCCTATTATTTGCTGATCATTTTAAAAATCGTAGGAGTTGCCTATCTGGCAGAGTTTGGTGCCCAAATATGCCGTGACGCAGGTGAAGGTGCCTTGGCGACAAAAATCGAACTTGCGGCAAAAGTCGGGGTAATAATCTTAGCTATTCCTATTATTGTAGCCATTACTGAGTCATTAGTACGACTTGTTCCGTGAGGTGATGTGTTTGCCGAGATATATTGTCAGTTTGGTAATGTTAGTTTTCTTCCTTTGTGGGACAACTTCACCGGTTTTGGCAGAAGAAGTACCCCCTCAGTCCCAGGAAAAGATAGATCTTCTACAAGAGATTGATTTGAGCCAAATGCATAGTTTTTTGGAGCAATTGGACAGTGATGTCCAGAAGGCAATGCCTGGATTTTCTCTTGTGCGTATGTTTGAGGATCTAAGGAGTGGCAAGTTAAGTTTGAAACCGGAAAACATAGGGAATACGTTGTTGACTTTATTAGGCCATCAAATATTAGGAACTGGCCCCCTAATTGGTAAGCTCCTTATCCTAGCTGTACTGGGAGCAGTTTTGGGACAACTCCAAGTAGCTTTTGGAGGTAGTGTGGGGAAAATCGCCCAGGTCATGACCTATCTCGTTCTGCTTAGCTTAGCGATGACAACATTTAAAGAGGTTATAGACATTGCTACAGGAACTATCGATCAAATGGTAGGTCTGATGCAAACCATGTTTCCGGTTATCCTGACGCTCTTAATTACCATGGGGAATTTGACCAGCGCAGCTCTATTTAAGCCTCTTATTATGGGTAGCTTGACAGTTTTAGCTACGGTTATCAAGACGGTTATTCTGCCACTCTTCTTATTAGCAGCAGTCCTTAAGCTTTTTAATCATATTTCCGAACAATTTAAACTAAGCAAACTGGCTGGCTTATTTGAATTCGTGGGTAAAATATCTCTTGGTGTGATTATGACTATTTTTATCGGCGTCATGACGGTTCAAGGAGTGACTGGAGGGGTTGCTGATAGCGTTGTATTCCGAACAGCTAAGTACTCAGCTGATCTTGTTCCTGTGGTCGGAAAGTTTTTTAAAGACGCCGTGGAACTGGTGATTACCTCAGGACTACTCTTAAAAAATGCCGTTGGGATAGTTGCTTTAGTAGCAATTATTGTGATTTGTTTGGGTCCTTTAATCAAGATTTTAGCTATGATCCTGGTGTTTCGCATTTCTGCAGCCCTCATCGAACCAATTGGTGAAAAGGCCCTTGCGGAAAGTCTTCAAGATATGTCTAAAAGTTTAATACTAATAATAGTTTCAGTTGCATCTGTCGCAGTTATGTTTTTCATGGCAGTAGCTGTAGTCGTAGGTTCGGGAACCTTTTCAGTGATGTTGCACTAAGGAGGAAAAACTGTGCAAACGTTACAAACACTTGTTAGAAATTTGGCCTTGATTTTATTGTTGGCAACCTTTCTGGAGATGATTTTGCCTAATAAATCCATGCGGGGATTTGTCCAAATGGTGATGGGATTATTCGTGATTTCGGCGATTCTCGCTCCAATTACAACATTGCTGGATACCCCTCTATCAATGGAGATTCCCGCTTGGACTGCATCAAGTCCTCAAGATTTACCGGCAATTGCGGTGGAAGGACAAGGAGTTCAGGTTGGGCGAGATGCGGTTCAGGAACAATATCAGCGGATACTTATTAACCAGATTAAAGGATTAGCATTAGGTACTTCAGGGGTTGGAGACGCGGAGGTTGACGTTAGATTTGAAGAAAAAGAGGGGGGAATCATCGATCAACCAACAATTGCGGAAATTAATGTCCTGTTGACAGCTTCCCAGGAAACCATCCAATCAGTCAAACCAATTATCATTGGGGAATCTACTATCCCTGAGACAACACGATCTCCAAAGGTCGAAGAAGTAAGAGAGCGAATTGCCACATTTATGAGCATCCCTAAAGAGAAGATAATAGTTCAAGAAACTTGAAGGTTTTGCAAATACGGAAGGAGGTTAACTTATGGATTGGATGAAAAAAATCTCAACGGATAAAATGTTATTAGGAGTTGTGTCTTTAATCGTTGTAGGGATGTCCTTTATTTATCTCGGAAAAGGTAAAATTGGCACTGAAGAAATTACTCCAACAAAATCCGCAATAACATCTGTAGAGAGTCCGAACACCAAAATTGGCGTTTTGGAGAAAGAGTTAGAAAGCAAATTACAAACCAACATTTTGATGATGGAGGGCGTAGGAAAGGTACAAGTTTCCGTTAACTTTTTGACTGGTTTAAAGAATGAGTATGTTCGGAATAACAATGTCACTAAGCGTACGAATAAAGAAACGGATAAAACCGGAGGTACTAGAGAAACAACAGAGGTCACGGAAAATAACCAAGTTGTTATGCCAAGTGGGTCTGCTCAACCAGTAATTGCGATTGAGGATCGTCCCGAGATCGGAGGAGTCTTAGTAATAGCTGAAGGTGCCCGCGATCCAAAAGTACGAGAAGGAATACATACAGCGGTACAAACTCTTTTAAGTATTCCAAGCTCCAGAATTACTGTTGTGCCAATGGGTGGAGCATGATGACTAAGTACATGAATTGGCCGGTGCTTTTAATTGTGGGACGCAAATCTCGGCTAAGACTGACTGTTTATGTAGGGTTAGCAGTCATGCTGGGGATTTTGGGAATTAGTTTAATGCTTTCTGAATCCCATGCCTATATTCCGGAACAGGCCAGTTCGCCTGTTAATGCTCCTAGAGAAAAGTCTCAAATCAAGTTTGAGGTTGAAACCATAAAACCCAATAACTCCGGGGGAGATTATTTCGTCAATTATCGTTTAAAACGAGATCAATTACGTCAGGAATCGAAAGCTATGCTTGCTCCACTCCTCGATTCGACAGTAGAAAAAAGCAGGGCAGAGGCGCAAGACCAATGGCTGCAGCTTAGCATGAAAATTCAACGAGAAGAAGAGATTGAAAATCTTCTTAAAATTAAAGGCTTCCAAGACGCAGTTGCGGATGTTTTTTCTGAACATGTAACGGTGATTGTCTTTGCTTCGAGTTTAACTCCCCATGAGGTAAGTCTTATCCAGGAGATTGTCCTGAGAGTGACAGGAATCCCTTTAGATAAAATTATGATATCTTCTAAAAAATAGAAGATATTCAAAAAGTTCTATATAACATGTGCAGGAAAATAGGTAGGTAAGAGCGAATTATATTCATGATAGGACTAAAGTCCTGGTTGAGAGGGTGAGAGACACTGAAGATGAGCAAAATTCTTATTGCTGATGATGCGAGTTTCATGCGTTTGATGATTAGTCAGATTCTTGCTCGGCAGGGTCTTACAAACGTCATTGAAGCTGAAAATGGTTTGCAGGCTGTGGAGCAATTCAAGTCTAACAAACCTGACCTGACGCTTTTAGATATTACTATGCCGGAACTAGATGGATTAGCTGCTCTGGCAGAGATTCTTAGGATTAACCCTTTGGCTAAGGTTGTAATCTGCAGTGCAGTTGCCAATGACAATATTGTTCGAGAAGCGTTGAAAGAAGGTGCAGTGGGTTTTGTGGCCAAGCCGTTTCGGCCTGATGAGCTATTAGACATAGTTCTTAAACATTTAAATTAGGTAAATCTATAATAACTTAAACGCACTTAGTTGCCGCCTGATATAGGCGGCAGTTTTTGCTAATCTGCAAATAGTTATATCTAAAAGATAAGCTGTTCAAAGTATACAAAAAGAGTTATATTGTATACTTAAACTAGTTTCGTTGAAAAAGAAGTGGTACCCTCATATAATAAAACATATTGTTTCATTTTTAATAATGAGAAAATTACCCATTATTGAAGTTTGAACGGAATGGGGATAATACAAAGAGGGGTGACGGCAGTGAAACCAGTTAAGATTACAGATACGACTTTGAGGGATGCCCACCAAAGTCTTTGGGCAACTCGGATGCGTACCGAGGATATGCTGCCCATCCTAACAGAGCTGGATGAGGTAGGTTTTTTTTCGTTAGAAGTATGGGGCGGGGCTACTTTCGATGTATGTCTGCGTTTCTTAGGTGAGGATCCCTGGGAACGTTTAAGACAGATAAAAAGCCGTGTTAAAAAGACACCCTTACAAATGTTGCTTAGGGCCCAGTCTCTGGTAGGGTATCAGCATTACCCAGATGATGTCGTTAGGGAATTTGTTTCCCTGAGTGTCAAAAATGGAATTGATATTATCAGGATTTTCGATTCTCTGAATGATGTTCGGAATATGGTCGTTCCTATGGATGCTGCCAAAAAAGCAGGAGCACATGTTCAAGCCTCGGTTGTTTATACGATTAGTCCGGTTCATACAACTAAACATTACCTGGAAACAGCTACGGCACTTGCCGAGCTTGGTGCTGATTCCCTTTGTATTAAAGATATGGCTGGATTACTTACTCCTATCAAAGCTTACGAACTGATCTCGTTATTAAAAAAAGAGTTAGGAATTATGATTCATTTGCACAGTCATTATATTGGCGGAATGGCTGTCGGAACGTATTTAAAGGCCGCAGAAGCCGGAGTGGACATTGTTGATACTGCTAGTGTGCCCTTAGCCTTTGGTGCTAGTCAACCGCCGGTTGAAACAGTGGTTCGAGCTTTTCAAGATACCGAATTTGATTCGGGTTTAAGTTTACGTAAACTGTTCCATGTTGCAAAGTATTTTGAGGCACTGCGCAAAAGCCGTAGTTTTGAGCGCGGAATCACTCGAATCTCAGATATGAGAGTCTTTGAGCACCAAGTACCTGGGGGTATGATCTCGAATCTAGTCTCTCAGCTTGAAGAACAGGGTGCCCTTGAGCGCATACATGACGTCTTAGAGGAGATCCCTAAAGTACGTGCAGAGTTAGGCTACCCCCCGCTGGTAACTCCTACGAGTCAAATTGTAGGCACACAAGCGGTATTAAATGTCCTCAGCGGGGCAAGATATAAGTTAATCCCTGGAGAGGTGAAAGGGTATGTGCGCGGACTATATGGTCGTCCGCCAGCGCCGATAAACCCTGAAATTCAAAAGAAAATTATCGGTGATGAGGAACCTCTATTAGTTCGTCCGGCGGATAAACTAGAACCGGGCATGGTAAAAGCAAAGCTTGATAGTCTCGAGTTGGCTCAATCTGAGGAAGATGTGGTAAGCTATGCATTGTTCCCGCAAATTGCTAAGAAGTTTTTCGAAGAGCGAAAAATTGGAGTAATCTCAAGAGAGGAACCTAAAGTGGGTAAGGAAACAAAAGATACCCGTACTTCATTGTTATCTAAGGAGGATTCGAAGTTGAATTTACAAGAAATTAAAGAATTAATCCAAATTATAGATGAGACTGAAATTAGTGAATTAAATCTTGAAAGCGATGGGGTGAAAATCGCTATTCGCAAGGGGCCCAGTGTTGTTGCTGGAGTGCCGGTCACGGCTGTTCCTCGTCAAGAGGTAAGTTCACCGGTTGTGGTAGATGCACCTGTTCAATCCCTACGTCCCGAAGCAGTCAAAGCACCGGAGCCTGTCATAAATGCCAATACAGAAACCATTACTTCTCCCATGGTTGGAACTTTTTACTCTTCCGCATCTCCTGAGGCCGCTCCTTATGTTAAATTAGGACAAACTATTGAAGCTGGCCAAATCGTTTGTATCGTTGAGGCTATGAAGCTCATGAATGAAATTGAGTCGGAAGTTAATGGGAAAGTTGTACAAATTCTTGTAGAGAACGGTCAACCCGTTGAATATGGACAGCCGTTGTTCGTTATTGAAAAATAAGGAGAAAAGAGCATGTTTAAGAAAATCCTGATTGCGAATCGCGGGGAAATTGCCTTGCGTATCATAAGAGCATGTCGCGAACTTGATATCGAGACAGTCGCTGTTTTTTCTGAAGGAGATCGGGAGGCATTGCACGTTAAGGCCGCAGACGAAGCGGTTTGCATAGGGCCCGTAGCTAGTGCCAAGAGTTACCTCAATATTCCTAACATCATCAGTGCTGCAGAATTGACAGGCGTTGATGCAATACACCCCGGCTATGGTTTTTTATCTGAAAACGCCCGCTTCTCTGAAATCTGTGAGTCATGTAATATCACCTTTATCGGGCCGTCTCCTAAAGTTATCGAAACTATGGGAGACAAGGCTACCGCCAGAAAAACAATGATAGAAGGCGGTGTCCCTGTAGTCCCGGGATCTAAGGATATTATTACCGATGAAAAAACCGCAGGAATTGTTGCTGAAGAAATTGGCTATCCTGTGCTAATTAAGGCCTCGGCCGGTGGTGGAGGCAAAGGAATGCGGGTTGCTCAGAATGCTAAAGAGTTGAGCAAATCCATCAAAGCAGCTCAAAATGAAGCCCAAGCTTCCTTTGGCAATGCTGAGGTCTACTTGGAAAAATATGTGGAAGAACCCAGACACATTGAGATTCAAGTGTTGGGTGATAACTACGGCAATGTCATTCATTTAGGCGAGCGGGATTGTTCTCTGCAACGCCGCCATCAAAAGCTTCTGGAAGAGTCCCCATCGAGTGCCATAAGTCCAGAGTTGAGAGAAAGAATGGGTGCAGTAGCCGTGCAGGCGGCAAAGTCTGCAAATTATTCTAATGCAGGAACCATAGAGTTTTTGTTAGATCGTCATGGCAACTTCTATTTTATTGAAATGAATACGCGTATTCAGGTCGAGCATCCGGTTACTGAAATGGTGACAGGTCTGGACTTGGTAAAAGAGCAAATTCGTTTAGCAGCAGGGGAACCTCTGGGCTATACTCAAGCAGATATCCAAATGCGTGGTTGGGCCATTGAATGTAGAATTAATGCGGAAAACCCTGATAAGAACTTTATGCCCTCTCCTGGGCCGATTACCATCTATCATGCTCCGGGTGGACCTGGGGTAAGAGTGGATAGTGCGGTTTATCAAGGGTATGCTGTTTCCCCCTATTACGACTCCATGGTTGGAAAGTTGATTGTCTGGGGTGCCACTAGACAGGAAGCAATTGCCCGCATGAAACGTGCCCTTGAGGAATTTGTCATTGAAGGGATTCACACAACGATACCCTTCCACTTAAAAGTATTGGACAATGCTTTTTATCAACGTGGCGAAGTTTACACAAACTTTATTCAACGTCGAATCTTAGGAGAATAAGGACCTTTAACCTGAGAAGATAAATACGAAGAAGAACGGGATTCCCGTTCTTTTTACTGCAAAAAGAACTTCACTATTAATGTGAGGATCTTTTTGTTTTTACTTAAATTATTTTTAAGGCTTAAATAATTTGTTGAAGGGAAATAGCCTTTGCTAGATCAGCCTTAATTTGGTATAATATCAACGTCATGTAGATAATGGAAACCTACTTAGGATAAGGATATTTCGCTCTAAATGGTAAGTAGGCTTATCTAGTTGCAAAAAAGGGTATGTGAATAATGTAATGTCGAAGTTCAATATTCAAACTTAAGAAACACGAACATCGAACTTCGAGTTGGGGGGTGTAAGGTCATGGAAAGTATGGGTACAGATAATTCCCTGGGATCTATTCGAATCGCGGATGAAGTTGTAGAAGTCATAGCCGGATTAGCTGCTTCAGAAGTAGAGGGCGTCGTAGGCATGAGCGGTGGTCTGGTTGGAGACTTAGCTAACATGTTGGGGAGAAATAAAAACCTGTCCAAAGGAGTTAAGGTTGAAGTCGGTGAACATGAGGTAGCTGTAGATTTGTTTATTGTTGTGGAGTATGGTGTATCAATTCCCGACGTAGCTTTTAGTGTTCAGCAAGCTGTAAAAGAGGCCATTGAGAGTATGACTGGACTTAAAGTCGTAGAGGCAAATGTTCATGTGCAAGGGGTTAATTTTAAACCGGTTGTGGAAACCAAAGAAGAAGACTTACGTTTAAAGTAAAGAAAACTTGGCAGGCGCTAAGAAGGCCCCCCCTGGAAAGCCCAGGGGGGGTTTCTGAAAGAAGGGACGACGATGTTGGCCTATACTTTAGGATTGATTCTATTTCTGGGGGCACTGACTATATTAGCAGTAGCCTCAGGATGGGGACTACCATACTTTTTAATAACTCAAGGGCTTGATTGGTTAAGATTTAATCCTTGGGAGAGTATTATTATGGCTGGAGCTTTACTATTGTTAGGATTGCTATTGTTTATCCGACCACGGACGAGTAATGATAATTCCTTTCGGACATCTTTAAAAGGTGGAGATGTTCGAATTTCTCAAGATGCCCTTCAGGAGATTATTACACGCAGTGCCAAAGGGCTGCCCGGAGTTTTGCAAGTTGGATCAAGTCTTAGACAACGCGAAGCTGGGCTTGAGATTATCGTGTTTTGTCAGTTTGAACAGGGGGTCATAATTCCTCAAATATCTGAAGAAATTTTGAAGAAGGTTAAAGAGGATGTCGAGCTTTATACCGGAATAATTGTGGCAGAGGTGAAAGTGCTGGTGCGTCGCTTAGAAAAGGTTCGTCCGGTACGTGTGCGATGAGGGGCTTTTGGTTAAAAATTGAAGAGAAAATTTCTCGGTCTTTAGTTTGGGCCTTGGATAATCACCCTGGCAAGCTTTTGGGAACATCTATAGGTTTTATGCTGGGACTTTTGTTTGTGACGCTAGGTTTCTGGCAAACACTGGTGTTGGTTTTATTTGCTGTGATAGGTTTTGTTTTAGGAAAACGCCAAGATGAGCATAAAGACCTTTCAGCATGGGTAGAAAAGACTTTTAACAAGTATTAAATGATGACTTAAAAATAGATATCACTAGGGAGGAATTTTCTTGAGTCGAAGATTAGCTCGAGAAACTGCATTACAAGTGCTTTTTCAAAGAGACCTGACTAAAGAACCATTGATTATTGCAGAAGAAGTTAAGCGCTGGGCTGATGAATTTGTTGTTCCCGAGCCCAGTAGGGGGTTTGCGCAGGAACTTGTTGAAGGGACAATAGATCATCAAAATGAAATTGATCAAACAATTTCTTCATATGCTCAAGATTGGTCTATTAATCGTATGGCTAAGGTGGATAGAAATGTAATGCGCTTGGCTACTTATGAGATTCTTTTCCGTTCTGATATCCCCGGTCGTGTAAGTCTCAATGAAGCAATTGAGCTGGCTAAGCGATTTGGAGGAGAAGAATCAGCTAAGTTCGTTAATGGGATACTGGATCGAATCGTGGACAGCAATCTGAAAGCCGAAAAAAAGGGTGAACTTTGATTCAAGTATTTCTTTTCACATTTGTAAAATTAAAGGAAAAGTCGTTGAAGATATCGAATTAATTTAATATATGAGAAATTTTAATTTTATTCACATTAAGGGGGAGACAAATGTACCACGTTGTTAAAAAAAGACTATTGGCAACCGGTATTGCCTTACTGGACGTCAATGCACCAGCCGTGGCCGCAAAAGTTGAGCCAGGGCAATTTGTTATTGTCCGTGTAGACGAGCAGAGTGAGCGTATTCCTTTGACAGTAATGGATTTTGATCGTGAAAAGGGTACTATCACGATTGTTGTTCAAGATGTTGGGTACTCGTCAGCAATTATAACGGGTATGAATGAAGGAGATGCATTTCAAGACTTTGTAGGTCCGTTGGGAGTCGAATCCGAAATTGAAAATTATGGTACTGTTGTTTGCATCGGAGGAGGTTTAGGCATTGCTCCTATTCATCCGATAGCTCGGGCTTTAAAAGATGCCGGAAATCATGTTATCTCCGTCCTAGGTGCGAGAAGTGCAGATTTGCTGATTTTAGAAGATGAGATGGCCGCTGCAAGCAGTGAAGTTGTCATAGCCACAAATGATGGCAGTAAAGGTGTTAAAGGATTTGTAACAGACGGACTTGCTGAAGTGTTAGCCCAAGGCCACCAAGTTAAGGCTATTTGGGCCATTGGCCCGATGATTATGATGAAAGCTGTTGTCGATTATACTCGCTCATTAGGCATCAAAACCATTGTTAGTATGAATCCTATTATGGTTGATGGAACAGGCATGTGTGGTGCATGTCGGATTAGCGTAGGCAATGAGACAAAATTTGCTTGTGTCGATGGGCCGGAGTTTGATGGACACTTAGTTGATTTTGACTTAGCAATGAAGCGTCTCGCTTTTTATAAAGATGAAGAGAATAGGGCCAAAGCCCGACTAGAATGCAATCATGAAGGAGGGCATCACTAATGGCTGAGAACATTGAAAGCACAAAGAAAGTTAAAATCCCTCGTCATGAAATGCCTTGTCAGGAACCGGAAGTACGGGCGCGTAATTTTGAAGAAGTTGCTTTAGGCTATACAGAAGAAACAGCTATAGAAGAAGCTAAGCGTTGTTTGCAATGCAAAAAGCCTAAATGTGTTACAGGGTGTCCTGTGGAAGTTCTTATTCCGGAGTTTATCAAAAAGGTTGCCGAAGGAGATTTTCAGGAAGCTGGTAATGTTCTGAAAATTAAAAATTCTCTGCCTGCTGTTTGTGGTCGGGTTTGCCCTCAAGAAAATCAATGTGAGAGTAAATGTATTTTAGGTATTAAGGGAGAGTCCGTTGCTATTGGCCGACTTGAGCGTTTTGCAGCTGACTTCGGCATGAAGACTGGTAAATCTGTGTTCGAGAAACCGGCACTGAGTGGTAAGCGGGTAGCTATTATTGGAGCCGGGCCTGCAGGATTGGCATGCGCCGGCGACTTGGCAAAAGCAGGGCATGCTGTGACTGTGCTTGAAGCCTTACATGTTGCCGGGGGAGTACTGATGTACGGAATTCCTCAATTCCGTCTGCCTAAAGAAATTGTCCAAACTGAAATTGAAAATCTGAAAACCATGGGCGTAGAGATTCTAACCAATCAGGTTGTTGGGAAAATCACCTCTGTTGATGAGCTTATGGAAAATGGGTATGACGCCGTGTTCATTGGGACAGGCGCAGGACTTCCCTACTTTATGGATATCCCAGGAGAGAACTTAAATGGTGTTTATTCAGCCAATGAGTTCTTAACAAGGACAAACTTAATGAAGGGCTATAAGTTCCCAGACTATGCTACTCCAGTAAAAGTTGGGAAAAATGTTGCCGTCTTAGGTGCCGGTAATGTGGCCATGGACTCTGCTCGGACAGCTTTACGTTTAGGAGCGGAAAACGTCTATATTATCTATCGTCGTTCTCGTGACGAAATGCCTGCCCGTAAAGAAGAACTAGAGCATGCAGAGGAAGAGGGGATACAATTCCGCCTGTTGACAAACCCTGTAGCTATCGAAGGGGACGAGCGCGGATGGGTGAAAAGTTTAACCTGCTTGCGCTATGAGCTGGGAGAACCCGATGCTTCAGGACGCCGTGCTCCTATTGCAATTAAAGGCTCTGAATTTGATATCCCTATGGATACTGTCGTAGTGGCTATCGGACAAGGCCCGAACCCACTGGTTACAACATCCACACCGGGCTTAGAGTTAAACAAACGGGGTAATATCGTTGCAGATCCAGAGACCTTGATGACTTCAAAGCCAGGCGTTTTTGCCGGCGGTGACATCGTAACAGGTGCCGCAACTGTTATTTTGGCTATGGGGGCCGGTAAAAAAGCTGCTGCAGGTATTGATCAATACCTTAAGGGAAAGTAATTATCTCTCTGCCAATGTAAGTTAAGGCCTCCCGCTTTCAGAAAGTGGGAGGCTATTGGCAGGAAACTTTTATTTTAGGGGTTCCACTCCGGTTTAACATAGGGAGTTTTATGACTGAATAAATCGAAATATTCCGAAAGAGGTGTGTATTTTGGCACAATTATTAGACGGAAAAACAGTATCCAAAATTTTGAAAGAAGAAATTCGTGAGGAAATTGCACAATGGAAAGAAAAGGGTGTGAACCCTAAACTTGCCGTTATATTAGTCGGTGATGACCCGGCTTCGGTAGTTTATGCCAGATCCAAGCAGAAAGTCTGTGAGGGAATCGGGATGGCCTTCGAACTTTTCACAATGCCAGGTTCGACACCGGAAGCTGATATTTTGTCAAAGATTGAAGAGCTTAATAAGGATCAAGCGGTTCACGGTATTATGATTGAACTTCCGCTGCCAAAGGGAATTCAAAAAGAAACTGTTATGGCTGCAGTACGTCCTGATAAAGATGTGGACGGAGTTCACCCCATCAATCGCGGATATATTCTAAGCGGCGAGGAAGGATTATTCCCAGCTACTCCACAAAGTTGTATTGAATTGCTTCTTCGCTCAGGAGTTCAAATTGCCGGTAAACACGTTGTTATCGTCGGCCGTGGCGAAACAGTGGGCAAACCTTTAGTTTTCTTGATACTTAAACACAATGCTACAGTGACAATTTGCCACTCTAAGACTCCAGACCTGGGGGCTTTCACAAGGCAAGCAGATATTTTGGTTGCAGCGGTAGGCCGTGCTAAGCTGATCAAAAAAGATATGGTCAAAGCCGGCGCAATTGTAGTTGATGCCGGAATCAATGAAACGCCTGACGGAATCTGCGGGGATGTTGACTTTGAGGCAGTTCAAGATGTAGCTGACTTAATTTCTCCGGTACCCGGTGGTGTTGGATCCCTGACCACAGCTTTAATTATGCGTAATGTTCTGAAAGGAATCGTTTTGCAAGGAGGGGCTAAGTAATGGATATGAGCAAAATTTGGGAATGGACCACAGATGAATTCTTGACAGTGTCAGCCAGCTCTTCCCCAACACCAGGAGGCGGAAGTGTTTCCGCCTATGTCGGAGCCTTGGCAGCTTCAATGACTTGTATGGTGGCTAACCTTACCGTTGGCAAGGAAAAGTACAAAGACGTTGAACCCCAAGTGAAAGAGATCTTGACTGAAGCCGAGGAAGTCTTAAGTCTGTTGAAAACGGGTTTAAGCCAGGATATCGCTGAGTTCTCCAATTTCATGGATGTCTTGAAGCTACCAAAAGGTACAGATGAAGAAAAAGCTGTGCGCACTGAGAAAATGCAGGAAGTCTTAGTATCTGCTACTAACACTCCGCTGGGAATTTCTCAAAACTGCTTTAGAGTTCTGCAGTTAGCTCAAAAGCTTGCCCCAATCGGCAACAAGGGAGCAATCAGTGATGTGGGTGTATCCGCATACTTAGCTGAAAGTGCTCTTAAATCTGCAATGCTTAGTGTCGACATTAACTTGCCCGGAATTAAGGACCCAGAGTATCAGGAGCGAGTTAAGGCAGAACGAGCCAGACTCTTTGAACAGGCTGCAATCATTTGTGCTGAGACAGTTGCAGTGGTACAAAGCAGAATGTAGTTCATATGCGTCCACAGCAAAAGGGGTGAGGAAATTTTTCCTCGCCCTTTTTTTGGGTTTTGGGCTTGTCACCCTTTTCTGTTTTGATATCGGGCCAAACCCGGTAAAAGCTAGTCCACACCCAAATTGAATGAGTCAAATCAAAAATGGCGGCCGGCTGAAGGAGTTTCAACCGGCCGCCATTTTAAAGAGCGGGGTTTTCTTCCGGGGTTCTTCCGACAAGTCCTCACCTTCATATGCCCTAGTACATATTGTGAAGAAAGTAATCAAGAAGGATGGATGCGCCAATGACTCCTACAGCGGAACGAACCCCGCGGATTATCGCGGCTGAAATAAACACAATCAACCATCAGACCGGAAGGACTTTGCTGACTAACGCCATTGAGATCGGCGGGCGGCTGAAAGAAGCTAAGGCTCTGGTCAGGCATGGAGAATGGGGAAAATGGCTGGTTGAGTCAGTCCGTTATTCCCAGCGTTCAGCCGGAAGGTTGATTCAGCTATATGAGGCCTATGGCCCATTCCCTGATCTTGAAACCGATCCGAATTGGTCAGCGCTGTCTAATTTGACCTACACCAACGCCCTCATCCTTCTCGACGTTCCGGAAGAACTGCGGGCGGACTTTATCGCCCACAACGATGTGGAGAACATGTCTTCCCGGGAGCTTAAGCGGGCTGTGGGATTTACCGGGGCTGACGGAGACGGGGAGCATGCCCTGTCTCTGCCGAAACTAGACCAGGCCTTGCGGAAGATCGACGAACTGGAAAAGGCACTGAACTCCATGATCGCCAAAATCAGTGTCCTTGCCGACCAGGTCTGGAGCCTGGAGCAGAGGGTAGAGGAGGCATCGTCAAAATTCCGGGCAGGACGGAAGAGTGCTGCGGGGAAAGAGGCGAATTCGGAGGACAGCCCAAAAGAAGCAGCGCCGGCTGAGGCCCAAAACCTCCCAGCCGAGGGTCCGCCCATACCCGTTCAAGGCGCTGAATTTCCCGGATCCCCTCAAGTCCCCGAAATGACGGAGTCAGCCGCTCCGGAAGCGGTTCCTGCCAAAATCCCCTCTGCCTCCTCGCGTTCCTCAGCTCCCGTGCTCGTTACTTCTAATTTAACGGTGCCCGAGTTTCCCAAGTTTACAGCATCAGGATTTGAAAACGCCGATCCTGAATACTATACCCGGCAGGCCGAATCGCTGTTTAAATTTCACCGCAGCAATATTCGAAACTCCTTTGAGCAGCTCACCCTGTTGTTGACCGTGCTGACCAGGAAGGACAAGGAGATGAAGGAGAGACTGCGTAAGCAGCTCAAAGCCTTCCTGGAGAACATGGCCAAAAGCATCAGTCAATGGCCTCCCGGGATTAAAATGTCATAAATGCAATGGGTTAACCCTATTTGTAGAAGTTTTTCAATTGGCAAAAAATAGGATATTCCATTTTATCGGAGCCGCTCTAACGTCGGCGATTCTGCTGCGGGTACTCTTTTACAAAATCGAAAAAAGGGCCAAAGAGCTACAGCGCATAAATGGCGGAACCTATTTCCAAGCTGCTCATTTTCTTTGCTTTGTGGTAATTATTCTTGCTTTATGGGTTTTTCTGAATCCTATAAAACGAGTATCGACTATTTGGTGAGACTGACTAATAATAAAAAACCCTATCGTTAAAGCTTGAATATGGAAGCGAATACTCTTGAGGAGCCCGGTGCGGTAGTTGCAGCCACCAGTAGCTGCTCAGAGTCTATCTCGAAAAATCAGTAGCTTCCAAAGGCAGCTCCATTATTTCCTCCCGTCTTTTCTTTGTGATATTATAGCAGTGAGGTGAAGTTTGTGCCGAAAATATGGACTGTTTCTGAGTTGGTGGGCCGAATCAGTCAGGTCTTGCAGGAACATTGGGATTTACATAATTGTTGGATAAGCGGGGAACTGTCAAACTTTAAGTATCATCGGGCTTCAGGTCATTGGTATTTTACCCTTAAAGATGAGTCGTCGAATTTAAAAGGGGTAATGTTTAAGAGTCGGGCCGAACGAGTGCGTTTTCTTCCTTCTGATGGTCTAAAAGTTCTAATTCGTGGTAATATTCGTATGTATGAGCGAGATGGTACTATACAGCTTTATGCAGAGGAAATGGAACCCAGTGGGCTTGGTCAACTGTACTTGGCTTTTGAACAGTTGAAAAAGAAACTGGCTGAAGAAGGGTTGTTCGATCCCATTCGCAAGAAGAGTATACCACGTTTGCCAAGGCGCATTGGGATTGTAACAAGCCCGACGGGGGCAGCAATTCGAGATATTATTAATATTATTGAACGCCGACATCCGCGGATGTCCTGGATATTAGCGCCGGCTGCTGTCCAAGGTGAAGGGGCACCTTTTGAAGTGGCCCAAGCAATTGAGCGCCTCAACCGCCATGGGTCTGTCGATGTAATTATTGTCGGGCGAGGCGGAGGTTCTTTAGAAGAATTATGGGCTTTTAATACCGATATAGTTGCCCGTGCTATCGCCGCTTCGGTTATTCCTATTATATCAGCGGTAGGTCATGAAACCGATGTAACCATTGCAGATTACGTAGCAGATTTAAGGGCGCCGACCCCTTCAGCTGCAGCAGAGCTGGCTGTGCCCATTTTAGATGAGCTTCAGTTGTTAGTAGCTCAAATGAGCCTTCGGATGCGGGGGGCTATGGCAATTTTAATTGAACGGAAACGGCAGCAGATTGCCGGCCTTGCTAACAAAGGGCCCCTCAGAGACCCCTTCTGGCGAATAGATCAGAATCGTCAACGCTTAGATTCTTTGCAAATGCGCCTTCAAGAGGGGATGACTAGATTTGTAATCGATAAAAATGGTATACTAAATTTATTGGCTGCAAAGCTGGATTTACTAAGTCCTTTAGCGATTCTGGGAAGAGGCTACTCACTGGCTTATAAAGAAGACGGTACCTTGCTTCGATCAATTCATGACATTGAGGTTGATTCACATATACAAGTTCGTTTAAGCGAAGGGCGTCTAAGCTGCAGCGTTTTGGAGAAGGGGATTTAATTTATGAGTATAGATATAGAGACGGGGGATCTTTTTAATTTAGGGCATGATAAAGTAGAAGAAAACACAGCCGATGAGCCAAAATCCTTAGAGATGGGGCTTCAGAGTTTGGAAGAGATTGTAAGGACATTGGAACAGAAGGATTTGCCTTTAGAAAAAGCTCTGAACTTATTTAAAGATGGCGTAGGTCTCGTACAATATTGTTCACAAGTTTTGGATCAAGCTGAAAAACAGATGGAGATATTACTTGAAGGTTCAGATGGACAGTTGCAAATAAAGCCAGCTAGTTTTGATGGGAAGGATGAACGTTAGACGTGTTTAAGGAAACCTTTCAACGATATCTGACTATGATCGAAGAAACTCTGGCACAGTTGCCATGGAGAAAGAATAGTCTAGATGAGAGTATGTATTATTCCTTAATCGGAGGGGGAAAACGAATTCGCCCAGTGTTAGCGCTAGCCTCAGCCGAAGCTGTGGGTGGAAAACCTGAAAGTATCCTAAGAGCCGCTGCAGCTCTGGAACTTATCCACACCTACTCATTAATTCATGATGATTTGCCGGCGATGGATAATGATGACTATCGCCGGGGGAGATTAGCCAATCATAAAATTTACGGTGAGGCGGGAGCAATCCTGGCGGGAGATGCCCTCTTAACCTATGCTTTTGAACTGCTGGCCAGTCTAGAGCTGGGTCAACCGGAAAGGGAACTGCGGATTATTCGTGAAGTCGCTGTTGCTTCAGGGAAAGACGGCATGGTTAGAGGGCAGGTTGCGGATATAACCGCTGAGGGAAAAGTCCTTACTTTGCCTGAGATTGAAGAAATTCATAAGGGTAAAACTGGAGCCATATTGACAGTTTCGGCACGTCTCGGAGGAGTTTTAGGTGGTGGGTCTGAAGATGATATACAAGCACTTACTGATTATGCTCAAGCCTTAGGGTTAGCATTTCAGATAAAAGATGATATTTTAGATGTGATTGGGGACAGTGAAACTCTCGGTAAGCCGGCAGGGAGTGATCTGCGACAGGGTAAATCGACTTACGTTTCTTTGCTAGGGCTTGAGGGAGCATCAGAAGAATTGCATTCTCAAATTCTCAAAGCTCAAGCCGCAATTAAACCATTCGGGCAAAAGGGAAACTTTCTTAATGAGCTGGCACTTTATATTGAAGAACGCAAACACTAAAAGAGGTAGATATTATGCCTTTTTTTCTGGGAATTTTCCACAATACAATATTGATTTCGGCGATTACTGCCTGGTTTTCTGCCCAGTTCTTAAAAGTAATCGTTAATCTAATTGTAATAAGAAAACTAAATTTCTCATTATTTTTCAGCTCCGGTGGTTTTCCGAGTTCCCACTCTGCAATGGTGAGTGCATTGGCTTTAGGTGTTGGGAAATACCATGGCTGGGATTCGCCTATTTTTGCAGTAGCAGCTGTTTTCCTGATAGTTGTTTTATATGATGCTACCGGAGTCAGACGGGCTGCCGGAAAACAGGCCGAGGTTCTGAATAAATTGATTGAGTTTTTATATCATGGGCCGGATCTGGCTCAAAAACGATTAAAAGAACTGATTGGACATACTCCTTTCGAAGTTTTCGGAGGAGTTATTGTTGGGATAATAGTAAGTCTTCTGATTTAGGTTCTTTGCTTTGGATACAGCTTAATTACAAGGGGGAAGAAGGATGGGACTTCTTGAAAAGATCCAAGAACCTAAGGACTTGCGCAAGCTAGATTTCCAAGAGCTAAACCTGTTAGCGCAAGAGATTCGAGAAGAAATGATAAAAGTGGTCTCCAAAAACGGAGGGCATTTAGCGCCGAACCTGGGGGTTGTGGAACTAACCTTGGCGTTACATCGAATATTTAATAGCCCCCAGGATAAAATTGTGTGGGATGTGGGTCACCAGACCTATGTACATAAACTTTTGACAGGGCGATTAAGACAGTTTAAGACCATTCGTCAGTACAAGGGATTGTCAGGTTTCCCTAAACGAGGAGAGAGCCCTCACGACAGTTTTGAAACTGGCCATTCCAGCACATCCATATCAGCTGCTGTTGGTTATGCCAAAGCTCGGGATGTTCTGAGAGAAAAACACCATGTTGTGGCTGTCATTGGAGACGGAGCGATGACTGGTGGGATGGCTTACGAAGCCTTAAATCACGCGGGACATAGTGAAACAAACGTTATTGTAGTTTTAAATGACAATGAAATGTCTATTTCACCAAATGTTGGCGCTATGTCTACCTACTTGAACCGATTAAGGACGGATCCACTCTATGATAAGCGAAAAGAAGATCTGGAGTATCTATTAAAGCGAATTCCCGGGATAGGAAATCAAGTAGCAAAGCTAGCCGCTAAAGCTAAAGATAGCGTAAAATATTTACTTGTTCCCGGACTGCTTTTTGAAGAGTTAGGGTTTACCTATTTAGGCCCTATTGACGGTCATGATCAAGCCTGTGTAGAGCAAGTGTTAGATCAAGCTAAGAATAAGAAAGGGCCGGTTCTTGTTCATGTTGTGACTTGTAAAGGAAAAGGGTACAAACCGGCAGAAGAGAATCCGGATGTTTTTCATGGACTGGGCCCTTTTGATCCGGAAACTGGGAAAGTCATTAAAAAATCAGCTCCTCCAACCTACACCGCAGTTTTTGGAGAAACTCTTTGTAAGCTGGCTAAGGAAAATCCGAAAATTGTAGCGATTACTGCAGCAATGCCCAGTGGAACAGGTCTAAAAGAATTCGCTAGGGAATTTCCTGAACGTTTTTTTGATGTGGGGATTGCTGAACAGCATGCGGTGACATTCGCCGCTGGATTATCTTTCGGGGGCCTAAAACCTGTAGTCGCCATATACTCCACCTTTTATCAAAGAGCCTATGATCAGGTTTTGCACGATGTCTGTTTGCAAGGAGCCAATGTTGTTTTGGCAATTGACCGCGCAGGTATTGTCGGAGATGATGGCCCCACCCATCATGGAGTGTTTGATATATCCTTTTTTAGAATCATTCCTAACCTGGTCTTAATGGCTCCTAAAGACGAAAATGAGTTGCGTCATATGCTTTATACTGCACTAAAATATGACGGTCCGGTTGCCTTGCGGTATCCGAGATCAGTAGGGCAGGGTGTTGCGCAAGATGATCACTTAACCGAAATTCCTATCGGGAAAGCAGAAGTCCTGAGAGATGGCAGAGATGTAACTTTAATTGGCATTGGTCCAATGGTACATACTTGTCTCCAGGCGGCTCAAGAATTAAGTCAGCGCGGTGTAGACGCCGCTGTTATAAACTTGCGTTATATAAATCCCTTAGATCGTAAACTATTGTCCCACTATGCTCGGCTCACCAAAAAGATTATCACCTTAGAAGACCATTCCCTTAAAGGGGGCATGGGAAGCGCGATTTTAGAATTTCTTGAAGAAGAAGGGCTCAACGGAGTAACAGTTGAACGATTGGGATACCCCGGCTTTGTTGATCAAGGCTCAATTCCCCAATTGCTTTCGATTCATGGTTTATCAATAAAGGGTATTATGCAAGCCGCTGAACGGCTAAGGCTATTTCGCAGCGTTGCTCAGTCGTAAAATTTCTGCTCAAGGTTAAAGGACGGGATACAGTGGCTAAAGGGAAAGAACGAATTGATGTGTTAATGGTCAAGAATGGCTTGGCAGCCAGCCGTGAAAAGGCTAAAGCAATGGTAATGTCAGGGATTGTCTTTATAGCCGGCCAACGAGTAGATAAACCGGGGGTAGAAGTTTCTCTAGAATCTATCATTGAGTTGAAAGGGGAAATCCTGCCGTTTGTTTCGCGGGGAGGATTAAAACTGGCCAAAGCACTGGAGGCTTTTCCGATCTCTTTTAAGGATAAAGTAGTCGTAGATATAGGAGCTTCGACGGGAGGGTTTACGGATTGTGCTTTGCAAAACGGTGCAAAACGAGTATATGCAGTTGATGTAGGGTACGGGCAGTTAGACTGGAAACTGCGGACAGATCCTCGCGTTGTCTCCATGGAGCGAGTAAATGCACGTTATCTCTCTAAGGATACCTTGCCGGAGAAAGTTGATTGGGTTGTAACGGATGTTGCTTTTATTTCGGTTACTAAAATTTTTGGGGCAATGATAGCAATTCTTAAAGATGATGGACAAGTAGTAGCTTTGATCAAACCTCAATTTGAGGCCGGGCGAGAGCATGTGGGGAAAAAAGGCGTTGTAAGAGATAGCGGCGTTCATAAGCAAGTTATTGAGACAGTTCTAAGTCAGGCAGAAGGTATAGGATTTCGGGTCTTAGGGTTAAACTATTCACCAATTCGTGGACCAGAGGGAAATATTGAATATTTAGCTTGGTTAGGTTTGCAAAATGAAGAGGGAATAGATTGGCATTCAGAGCTGGAACTTGTAGTTCAAAAGGCTCAGAAAGAGACGGAATAGTATCTATGCAAAAAATTGTTGGTTTGTGGCGTAATATGAGTAAACCTGAAGCCCTGACCTTGGCGGTCAAGATTGAGGATTGGTTTCAAGCTCGTGGTTGGCAGGTTTTAACCGAGTGGGAAGATATTATTAAGCATAAAATAGAGTTTCTAATATCCCTGGGAGGGGATGGTACTCTTCTCCAGGCAGCCCGAGAAGCTTCAACCTATGGAATCCCTGTGATGGGAGTGAATTTTGGAAAACTGGGTTTTCTCTGTGAAATTGAACGAGAAGAAGTCTACAACGCTTTGGAAAAGCTTCTGCGGCAAGAATATCAAATTCAAGAGCGGTTGATGTTAAATGTAGTTGTTAACGGCGGCGGTCGAGACGGTGCTTCCTACAGGGTATTAAACGATGTGGTTTTTTCCAGAGAAGGCAGTGATGGAATCATTACATTGCAAGCAAACCTATCTGGAGAACCTTCCGTCAGCTATCCTGCAGATGGCTTGATAATATCTACTCCAACAGGATCGACAGCCTATTCACTTTCTGCCGGAGGGCCAATTGTCAGTCCAAATGTTCAAGCAATTTTGTTGACACCTTTAGCTGCACATTCTTTATCTGCTCGGCCTATGCTCGTTTCAAATGAGGAAGAAATCAAAATTATCTTGGCTAATGGAGAGAAATGTATGGTGACTTTTGATGGCAGGCAAAGCATCTTAATTTATGCAGATCAAGCAGTTGTCATCAAAACTGCGCCAACAAAAGCCTTATTGATTCGAATAGGTACACGTAGTTTTCCCCAGGTCGTTCGAGAGAAGTTAAGAGATCGTTGGCATGAGTAAGAATCAAGGCGCGATGTCGATGCTCCGGGCATGAATTCAGATAGTATACGCGGTGTTAGAGGTTGCGTCCAGCAGCCCACACTTTCGTGAAAGGAGGCTAGAGTATGAAAGCACGTCGCCAGATGAAAGTTCAAGAAATAATTACTAAGGAAATTATTCATACTCAGGAGGATCTTGCTGAAAGACTACGCTTAGCTGGCTTTGATGTTACACAGGCAACCGTATCTAGAGATATCAAAGAAATGGGCTTAATAAAAGTCCCCAGCCAAGGAGAAGAGTATCGCTATGCAATTCCAAGTGAAGCACATCCGGCAAACTTACAAGATCGTTTGAAGCGGTTGTTAAGAGAAGCTATGGTGTCTATTAATGACACAGATAATCTTATTGTAATACGCACGATACCCGGAAACGCCCATGCCTTAGCTGCAATTATGGATAACAGCAACTGGGAAGAGCTTATTGGCACTGTTGCAGGAGATGACACAATTCTTTTGGTAATTAAGCCAAAGGAGGCCGTTCAGACGGTTCTTGAAAGGATAAGCGCCTTGCTGGGATAGGAGGTATTTTATGCTCGCAGAGCTGCACGTGGAGAATTTTGGACTTATGGAGACAGTTCGAATGGATTTTGGTCGGGGCCTAACAGTGTTTACAGGAGAAACCGGCGCAGGAAAATCAATGTTGATCGACGCGTTGGGAGTTCTGTTAGGTGGGAGAGCCAGCATAGATTTTATCCGGCATGGGGAATCCCGGGCACGGATTGAAGGTGTCTTTGAGGATCTGGCCCCAGAGTATCTGCTTAGGCTCGAAGAAGCTGGCTATCCAGTTGAAGATGGACAGCTATTTCTTTTTCGAGAAATAAACTCTACGGGAAAAAACGTCTGCCGTGTTCAAGGCCGGTCAATTCCGTTAACTCTCTATCGTTCACTTTGTGTAGGGCTTGTAGATATTCATGGTCAAATAGAACATCTTTCTCTATTTCGCCCTGAAACCCACCAAAATCTTTTAGATGCCCTTGGAGGCCTTCAAGATGATGTTGATTTAGTGAGTAAAGCTGCCAGAGCCTACCAAAAGATTCTGCGCAAAGAACGTGACTTATCTATCTCGGAAGATGAGCGACAAAAGCGGGAAGAGGTGCTTGCGTTTCAAATTGAAGAGATTGAAAGGGTTAATCCAGTTCCTGGTGAAGAAGAAGATCTCTCTCAAGAAAGGAAACGACTCAGCAATGCAGAGAGAATTTCTAGTTTGGGCTCTGAGGCTTATGCGGCGCTTTATGAAGGTTCTTCTGGCAAACCATCAGCCTTTGATATGCTAGGCCTGGTGCGTAAAGCCCTGCAGGAACTGAATCGCTTAGATGAGAGTTTAAATGTCCATGACCAAATCGAATCTATCTATTACTCCTCCGAAGATCTGGCTGAACAAATCCGGGCATATCGTGATAATTTTGAGTTCGAACCTGGTAGGCTCGACCAGATTGAAGAGAGACTGATTCTTCTCAAAAAGCTAAAGAGATTTGGAGCCACAATTCAAGAAGTTTTAGCTAAGCGGGATACTATGCTTCGAGAACTGGATCAGATAACCCATGTTCAGGAACAATTCGAAACAATTAATCAAGAAAAGCGCGAAGCCCTCAAAGCTTATGAAAAAGTAGCAAAACAGCTAAGCTTAAAACGTCATGAAATTGCTAAGAACATTGAAAATGGACTGGCGCGTGAATTTGCTGATTTAGGTTTAGAGAAAAGTCGTTTTGAAGTCCGATTTACACCTAATGACGAGCCTACTACAGGTGGGCTTGAAACAGCAGAATTTTATTTTTCGGCTAATTTGGGAGAACCCCCCAAACCCTTGGCAAAAGTTGCTTCAGGTGGAGAAATGTCTCGTTTGATGCTTGCTTTAAAGAGTTTGCTGGCTAGAGTCGAAAGTGTGGGCACTTTTATCTTTGATGAGGTAGACAGTGGAGTCGGAGGCAGAACGATTCACCGAGTTGGTGAAAAATTGGCCAAGATTGCTCAAAATAAGCAGGTTTTCTGTATTACCCATGCAGCTCAGGTCGCGGCTTTTGCCGAAGCTCATTATGGTATCGTAAAAGAAGTAACTGGGAAAAGGACTCGGACTCGAGTTGATATATTATCTGAGAATGAGCGTATTGAAGAACTTGCCAGAATGCTCGGAGGCGGAGAAATAGAAATAGCTCGTAAACATGCCCAAGAATTATGGCAGCGATCAGGGCGAGGGTTAACCTGAGGTATGAGGCATGGGTACATTCTTCGATTTTTTTGAGATTGCGTAATTATAATTATGCAATCTTTTTATTTTGTCTAAACTGGAATTGTTTTAGTGAATCTGGAACACATTTGTCAGGATGAAAAAGAAGTGATTTGGATAATTTAAGATTAGAATTTCGAAACAACAACTTCACTAACTTATTATATTGACCGCTCTATAAACGAGGAAAAAGGGGAGATTAAATGGGGAGAATAGAGTGGAGGATGATAAGAGAGTGAAAAAAAGAAGTGTATTATTAGTGATCAGTCTCTTGTATTGCACCTTCCTTCAACTATTAGTAGAATTACCTCAAATGCATCAAGCTCAAGTTAGTCAATTAGAACCAAGCCTAAGTGGAGTTTGGTCAAAAGTTATTCAAATTGAAAAAACTTCATCTGTTTCTGCTTCTTCTTCAAGTTTATCTAATTCACAGGTTTCGCAAAAGCTGGATATAGCTTATAAGCTCTTTGGTATCTTTCCACTAAAGACGGGAGAAGTAGAAGTAATGAGTCCTATGTCATTAATTCCTGGAGGCCAATCGATTGGTGTTACCTTGCAGACAAAAGGAGTTATGGTTGTAGGACAGGCCCCGGTAGTTGATAAGAATGGAAAGAATTCTTTTCCTGCCAAAGATGCCGGGATTCAAGTAGGAGACATTTTGTTGAAAATTGAAAACCAAGACGTTAAAACGGACCAAGAGGTGTCCAATGCAATTGATGCTGCAGGTAAACAAAAAGGAACCGCAACTGTGTTGTTTAAACATCAAGAACAAATGGTTGAAAAGGTAGTCACTCCAATTTATTGTGTTGAGACTGGAAGGTATAGAATGGGCTTATTTGTTCGCGATGAAGCTGCAGGTGTCGGAACCTTATCCTTTATCAACCCAGCAAACAATTTATATGGTGCTTTAGGTCATGTAATTACCGATGCAGATACTAATCAGAAAATAGAAGTTTATAATGGTAAGGTAATTGCCTCAACAATTTACGCTATTGAAAAAGGTAAACGTGGTCATCCGGGTGAGAAAATCGGTTCCTTTGTTCCTAACTCTAGTTTTAGTGGAACTATCGAAAAAAATACTATGACAGGTATTTTTGGTAAAATGAATGGACAAGTTGAAAATCCTTATTTCAAGGAAGCCATTCCGGTTGGATGGGAGTCAGAAGTAAAAGTCGGTCCCGCTAAAATATATACGGTAATAAAAGGAGAAAAGATTGAGGAGTTTACTGTTAATATCGATCGAGTTATGCATAATCGAACTGACAGTAAAAATATGATTATTAGAGTAACCGATCCTAGGTTGCTTGAGGTTACAGGAGGTATTATTCAAGGAATGAGCGGAAGTCCAATTGTGCAAGATGGCAAGCTAATTGGAGCAGTGACTCATGTATTTGTGAATGACGCTCAACGAGGGTATGGAGTGTTTATTCAGAACATGATCAATGACAGTTCTATGCGCGATAAACAGGAAGCAGCTTAAGTAATTGAATCAGAGCAGCCATTTCGGCTGCTCTGATTCAATTTCGAAATAAAAAGTTAAATTTCTCGCTTGAAAAGCAGGAGTATTAAAACAGTTGTCGAAAATATAAACTGAAAGCGGCAGAATGAGGGGGATCCTGGGAAATGCAAAGGCCTATACGTGTCTTATTGGCAGATGACAACCGAGAATTTGTCGAGGTGGTCAAGGAATATATTGAACGGCAGGAGGATATGAGCCTTGTAGGGGTAGCATATCATGGAAATGAGGCTCTAGAATTAATTTCTCGGGAGGAACCTCATGTTGTGCTATTGGATATCATAATGCCCCATCTGGATGGATTAGGTGTATTGGAAAAACTTCAGAATGCATCCCTTAGACCTAAGATTATTATCTTAACTGCTTTTGGGCAGGAATCCATGACTCAGCGGGCAGTCAGCCTTGGTGCAAATTATTACATTTTGAAACCCTTTGATTTAGAGATTCTGGGGAAACGAATTCGTCAATTACAAGATGATTTTTCTAGTACCTTAAATAGTGCTTCCAATGGCAACAGAGCAGGTGCCATGAATTCGAGCGCTACTACAAATCCTAATATTAATACAGCGTCTAACAATAATCTAAACTTAAGTTCAAGTTCACAGATTTCCACCGGAATTTTACCACCTACTTCGAAAAATCTTGAAGTAGAAGTTACAAGAATGATTCACCAAATGGGTGTACCGGCCCATGTCAAAGGGTATCAGTATTTACGAGATGCAATTGTAAATGTAGTAACTGATGTATCCTTGCTGGGAGCAGTGACAAAAGAGCTCTATCCAATGATTGCCGTAAAATATCAGACAACTCCCAGTCGAGTTGAAAGAGCTATTCGTCATGCCATTGAATTAGCTTGGGATCGCGGAAATGTGGATTTCATGAATCGCTTTTTTGGTTATACCATTAATGTGGATCGCGGTAAGCCTACTAATTCAGAGTTTGTGGCAATGGTTGCTGACAAACTGCGGATGTCGATAATGTACTAGAAGGAAGCAAAGAGTTAATAATGGGTAAAGAATTGACATGAGAGAATACTAAATCTTTTAAACTTTAGTTTAAAAAGACTTAGTATTTTTCTTTTATTCAAGATGGTTTATGGCGAGGATTAAAGGGATGCTGATAATGTCTTTAAGATGTTGAATTTTCTCTAAAATATAGGGTAAGATGGAATTAAAGGAACTAAGAGAGGGAGAATATTATTGGAAAAGGACAATTTACTGGAAGAATACCTGGAGGGGGAAGTTATATTAGAGGGGCGCATAATTCGAGTTGAACGGGATTCTGTGCTCTTGCCAAATGGGCATGTGTCAACGCGTGAGGTGGTTAGACATCCTGGCGCAGTGGGCGTAATTGCTGTATTGGATCAAGAAATACTTTTGGTGCGTCAATATCGATATGCAATTGCTCAAGAGACCTTAGAAATCCCTGCAGGAAAACTGGATGCTAATGAATCTCCTCTGGAATGTGCTAAACGGGAACTACGTGAAGAAACAGGTTATAGAGGCAGCATGGAAGGAGTTAGTACCTTTTATACCACACCAGGGTTTACGGACGAGGTTATGCACCTATTCTTGGCTCGAGATTTAATTTGGGATCCCCTAAAACCGGATGAGGACGAATTTTTACGAGTAGAAAGAATTCCCTGGGATAAAGCAGTGCAAATGGCGCGGAAGAACCTGTTCAAAGATGCCAAAACTATCCTTGGGATACTGCTTCTTCAAGGTCAAATTTGATGGTCTTTGCAGATCTGCACATTCATATCGGTCAAAGCCTTGATGGGAAATGTGTGAAAGTTACTGGGGCAAAGTCATTAACACTGCCCAATATTATTCATATAGCCAGAGAAGTAAAGGGGCTCTCCTTAGTTGGGATTGTAGATTCTCATTCCCCAAGCGTCCAAGGGGATTACAAGGCTTTACTTGCCTCAGGGGATATGAAACCCCTTTCAAGTGGAGGATATTCCTGTAAAGGTTTAGTACTGGTTCCAGGACATGAAATTGAATTACAGGTGGGAGAAGGGAACGCTCATTTATTGGCCTACTTCCCATATATCGAGCAAGTAGAACAATATGTTCGCTCTATAAAGAATTGCATCAAGAACTGGCAGTTGAGTACCCAGAAAGGCTACCTTCCAATCGATTTATGGTTAGAAGCTGTTAGCCAGGCAGAGGGAATCTGGTTTCCAGCCCATGTTTTCACACCCCATAAAGGTATTTACGGAAATTGTTGTCGGCGCTTAAGAGATGTCCTGCCAACCTTGCCTAATGCTATAGAAATTGGCCTTAGTGCTGATCGAAGTATGGCTGAGAGCGTCAGCGAACTTGATTCAATGGTAATGTTCAGTAACTCAGATGCTCACTCTCTGCCTAATATTGCCCGAGAGTATAACTCATTTACCCGGACTGACCTCTCTTTTGGAGGATTGTTGGATTTGGTCAGTAGAAAAACCAAAGGAGTAATTCAAAATTACGGCTTGCCCCCGAAAATTGGGAAATATCATCGAACCTATTGTTTGACATGTGAGAAAGTGGTTCCTAACCCTGCCCCACAGCTGACATGTCCGAGATGCGGAAGCCGACAGGTGGTTATGGGAGTCTTAGATCGCTTATTAAGTATAGCTGACCGTCCAATCGGTAAACATGATGTTTCAACCTATGTTCATCAAGTTCCCTTGAGGCAGCTCCCTGGAATTGGAACTAAAATGTATGAGCGTTTATTAAAGGCCTTTGGTACGGAAATGGCTATAATGCATCAAGTTGAATTTGAAGAATTGCAGTCCATTGCGGGTGAAAAAGTCGCGGCTTGGATTATTAAAGCACGCCATGGAGAATTAGTAGTAGATGCCGGTGGTGGAGGACTATTTGGCAGAGTTGTGGACATACTTTCCTATCCTATGGAATAAAATCTTTTAGGGGCTAGGGGAGGGATATAAAGTATGTGGAAACAGCTTGGCGAACACATTCGGCAATATTGGGTTATTTATCTTACGCTTTCCAGTGTTTATCTTGCGGGTATAGTTTTTGGGGGAGTAGGGGTTAATGCTTTAGGGGTTTCCGAAACCTCTCAATTAGGAAATTTTTTAGAGACACTTTTGAAAAGTCAACCAACAACATTTGAGCCTGCCTTTCTAGGACAGTTGGCCAGGGATATGTTCATTATGATGGCTGGAATTTGGATCTTAGGGCTTACGATTATTGGTGCGCCATTAATCTATTTGATTGTTTTTACTCGAGGATTCATTTTAGGCTTTACAATTAGTTTTATTATTGGTGCCAAAGGTACGCTAGGAATCGCTCTGGTATTAACGACTATGTTTGTACCAACAATATTTGCTATTCCTTTATTGCTGCTTGGGGCGGGGCTGGCTACAATCTTTTCATTTCTATTACTCCGTGGTAAAGCTAGAGGAGAGTCTTTGAGAAGGGAGTTTTTATATTATACTGCAGCAGCTGCCTTTGTTTCTGTGGGTGCTGTTGCTGTGGGAGTTGCACAAGGGTATTTTTCAATCCTTGGTTTGCGCTTTTTCCATCTTTAAGTGATTATTATTAGATACCAAGGTAACATATGGGCAATTCTAGGAAGCTACAGATTTCAAGGGCTTGCTATCGGGACAAGAGTTGCATTATAATACAACTATCAAGTGATTCTTAGCTACAGATGGAGTTTGCCTAAGCGGAATACTTACTCCACCTAAAGTTTAGAAGAACTTATCCAGGGGACGCAGCAGACGTTATCTCATCCTCACCGCTAAAGTTGTTCTGTGTAGTTTGCGGTTCGGCGAAAGCAACCTGCGCCGTTATGTTTTTCTTTGAAGCAGGCGGCTTGGGCGAAACCCTCACCCGGGTTTCGTCACCGGATGCTTTCGTGCTTATAGAAGATGGGAGTCTTACGACTGGTAGTCATCGGATAAAAGTGCTAATGAGTGAGATGGAGGTTTAATCATGCTGATTGGAGTACCGAAAGAGGTTAAAAACAATGAGAGTCGTGTAGCTATTACTCCGGCAGGAGTCCACGCGTTTACTTTAACTGGGCACAAAGTGTTCGTGGAAAAGGAAGCTGGAGAAGGAAGTGGCATTACCGATCAACAGTATATGGATGCTGGTGCTCAGATCGTTGATTCAGCCGAAGAAGTTTGGACAGCTGATATGATTATTAAGGTTAAGGAACCGGTTCAGGAAGAATACGGGTATTTTAAAAAGGGACAAATCCTATTTACTTATTTGCATCTAGCTAAAGAACCCGAATTAACCAAGATGCTCATGGAGAAACAAGTCGTCGCCATAGCCTACGAAACCATTCAATTAGATAATGGGTCACTGCCTTTGCTTATTCCGATGAGTGAAGTAGCAGGTCGTATGTCAATACAAATTGGAGCTGAATTATTAGAAAAACCCAAAGGTGGCAAGGGAGTTCTACTAGGTGGAGTTCCTGGGGTAACCCCTGCTAATGTAACCATCATTGGAGGGGGAATTGTTGGAACGAATGCAGCCAGGATGGCTATAGGCCTAGGTGCAGGAGTTACAATTGTGGAAAAGAGTACACAAAGACTAAGAGACATTGATGAAATGTTTAACGGCAGAGTTAGAACATTAGCGTCTAACCCGTTCAATATTGCCAACAGTGTTGCTAAAGCCGATTTGCTCGTTGGCGCTGTACTTATACCAGGTGCCCGGGCGCCGCATTTAGTTACTGAAGATATGGTTCAAGCAATGTCACCAGGCAGTGTTATCGTTGATGTTGCAATTGACCAAGGGGGAAGTATTGCGACTATTGATCGTGTTACAACTCATGATGATCCCACTTTTATTAAATATGGTGTTGTTCATTATGCCGTTCCCAATATTGCCGGAGCAGTTGCTCGAACATCAACTTTTGCTCTGACTAATGTAACCCTTGGGTATGCTCTTGAGATTGTTAATAAGGGTTATTTCAAAGCGATTCAAGAAAATAGATCCTTACGTAAAGGGGTCAATGTCATTAATGGTAAGTTGACCTATAAAGCTGTCGCTCAATCACTCAACATAATGTATACCCCCTTAGAAGAAGCCCTCCTCTAATTGATATTAGATCAATAGAATAATAGCTAAAGAGTAGAGTATTGTTTATCGAGTGGAATCCGTAAAGGAGTTTCACTCGATTTTTATTTGGACCGATTTAATTTGCGGTTCGTCTTTTTTTAGGATAAGGACAATCCGGAAGCGCATAGGTTTTAGAGATAGGGGGGAGCGTGATGCTACCAACAAGACACTGGTTGGATTTTTTTCTATATATCGGAAGAGTTTTTTTGCTTTTAATTTTACTTGCCGTGTTGCTGCCCAAGCTAGTCGCAGTGTGCAATAGCTTAATGTCTACTCTGTTACATAATGATCAGAATCCACATGGAAATCCTATAAGGGTGGAAACAATTCTTTCCAGAGAGTTACACGTTTGATAGAATCCCTAAGAACAAGGAAAATCCCCTGCCTGTGTAGAACAATGTAAGAAAGGGGGGATAAGAAGTGACCTCCGAAGAAAAGCTATTAAAAAAGTTCTTAACATATCTTCAGGTTGAGCGAGGGCTTTCGGAGAACACAAGGCAGGCGTACGAACGTGATTTGCGTCAGCTAAGGATTTATCTAAAGGAACGGGGAACAGACCTTCTGGCATGTGAGGGAAATGACTTATTCTTGTTCCTATTACTATGTAAAGAAAATGGAAAATCACCTCGAACTATTGCACGTTGTAATGCAACTATACGAGGATTTTTTGCTTTTTTACTAGACGAAGGGCAACGTCAGGATAATCCAACGACCTATTTAGTAACTCCAAAGTTAAATCAACAACTACCAAAGGTGTTGTCAGAAGTGACGCTGGACAAACTACTAAAATCAGAGGAGGAATCGGATCTTTCACTCCGGAATCTGGCCCTCTTAGAGGTTCTCTATAGCTGTGGACTTCGAGTTTCAGAATTGATTGGATTGCATTTGTCAGATGTTTCATTGGATGTTGGCTATGTACGTTGTATTGGTAAAGGAAATAAGGAGCGTATTGTTCCTTTAGGCGAACAGGCTATTCAAGTATTAGAGAGTTACTTAAGTGGATCACGAAAACGTTTGTGTGGAAAAAAGACTACCGATATTCTTTTTTTAAATGCTCATGGTCGAGCTCTAACACGACAAGGAGTGGTTTATATTCTAAAAAAATGGGGAAAAGAGCATAATCTTGAGCAATCAATTTCCCCTCATATGTTTCGGCATAGTTTCGCAACTCATCTTTTGGATCATGGAGCTGATCTGCGTTCAGTTCAAGAAATGCTAGGTCATGCGGACATTGCTACCACACAAATTTATACCCATTTGACAAGGCGTCGCTTGTTAGATGTTTTTCAAAAAGCTCATCCACGAGCGAATTATAAGCTTAAGGAGTGAAGGAAGGTATGCCTCGGAGAGTAATAATAATTGTTTTAGACAGTGTGGGAATTGGTGAAATGCCTGATGCAGTGAAGTATGGTGATGTGGGAAGCTACACCCTGGGCAATATTGCTCATCAGCGCGGGGGACTTAAGCTGCCCCATCTCCAAAAACTTGGTATCGGGAATATTAATTCTATCACAGGAGTTCCGGCTACCCCTAACCCCTTGGGGAACTATGGGAAAATGGCGGAACGATCTTTAGGGAAGGATACAACAACCGGGCATTGGGAGATGGCAGGGGTGATTTTAGAGAGAGCCCTTCCGACCTTCCCTAAAGGTTTCCCTAAAGAGTTTATTGACAGTTATGAGCAAGCTATCGGGAGAAATGTGATGGGTAATGAAGTTGCCTCCGGGACGGAAATTATTCAGCGCCTTGGGGAAGAGCATGTTCGGACAGGAAAACCCATTGTCTATACCTCAGCAGACTCAGTTTTTCAAGTGGCTGCCCACGAGGAAATCATTCCTTTACCGGAGTTAATGCGGATTTGTCAGATTGCCAGGGATATGCTAACTGAGGAATTGCAAGTAGGACGTGTGATAGCGAGACCGTTTCTGGGTAAACCCGGAAACTTTTATCGAACTACCAATCGGCATGATTTTGCCCTAGAACCTCCCCATAAGATATTGTTGGAATATATCAAGGAACGTGGGTTGGAAGTCTCTACGGTAGGAAAGATCAAGGATATTTATGCTGGTCGGGGCGTTACCAGTTCAGTACTTACTAAAGGGAATATGGATGGTGTCAATAAAATCTTAGAGTTTATGTCTAAGACAGAGAAAGGTCTAATTATGGCTAATCTCGTTGACTTTGACATGTTATATGGACACCGCAATGATGTGGAGGGGTATGGTAAAGCCTTAGAGGAATTTGATGAGCGTTTGCCCGAAATAATTCAAGAATTGCGTTCAGAGGATATGCTGGTTATTACAGCTGATCATGGGTGTGATCCAACCCACCCTGGATCAGATCACACAAGGGAATATGTACCGCTCTTAGTTTTGGGTCCTAATTTGTCTAGAGGAGTTAATCTCGGTGTGAGGTCGACTTTCGCAGATCTAGGAGCCACCGTTGCAGAATACCTGAATACTGAACCGTTGCTCAATGGAAAAAGTTTTTATGAAGAGATAGGGAATACAGGAGGATGATTCAATGATTTCCGAGAATGAATACAATTCGAAATTAGACGAAGTGCGTAAATATATTGCAGATAGAGTTTCCTCAAAACCTGGGCTTGGAATTATCTTAGGCTCGGGATTAGGAGCTTTTGCGGATCTTGTCAAAGATAAAGTAACAATCAGATATAAAGATATTCCCCATTTTCCTGTATCGACAGTAGAGGGACATGCCGGGCAATTAGTTTTTGGCAAGGTTGAAGAACGGGAAGTAGTGATAATGCAAGGGCGCTTTCATTATTACGAAGGTTACACTATGCAAGAAGTAACCTTTCCAGTTCGAGCAATGCAAGTTTTAGGAGTGACCGGACTGATTGTTACTAATGCTGCAGGTGGTATAAATCAGGAATTTCGGCCAGGGGATCTAGTCATCATTAAAGATCATCTCAACATGTTAGGGGATAATCCCTTACGTGGTTCGAATCTATCAAATTTAGGGCCGCGTTTCCCAGACCTTAGTGATGCCTACAATTCCGAGTGGCGTAAAAGAGCCTTATCGATTATGCAGGAATATGGTATTCAGCCTCACGAAGGGGTATATGCGGCAATGAGCGGGCCCAGCTATGAAACCCCTGCCGAGATTCGTCATTTGAGAGTAAGTGGTGCTGATATGGTCGGCATGAGTACAGTTCCCGAAGTCATTGTTGCCAATCATGGCGGAATGAAAGTTTTAGGGATTTCCTGTGTAACGAATATGGCGGCAGGCATTTTGCCGCAAAAGTTGAGTCATGCCGAAGTTATGGAAACTGCTGAACGGGTTGAGAAAAAATTCGTTGATTTTGTACAAGGTCTCCTGAGAGTACTGTAAAAAGTAAATTAAACAGTTTATGGTTAGAAAGAGTGATTTCATATGCGAATGGTGGATCTTATTGAAAAGAAAAGAGATGGGGAACCCCTTACTAAGCAGGAAATTCGCTTTATCATTAATGGGTATGTGAAAGGAGATATTCCTGATTATCAAATGTCTGCTTGGGCAATGGCAGTGTTTTTTAGAGGTATGTCCCTGGAAGAAACTGCGGAACTGACTCTTTCAATGGCTAATAGCGGAGACAAGCTGGATCTTTCTACTTTAGGGGGAAGATTTGTTGATAAGCATAGTACCGGCGGGGTTGGCGATAAAACGACCTTGCTCCTTGGTCCAATGGTTGCAGCCTGTGGTGTCCCTGTGGCTAAAATGTCCGGAAGAGGACTTGGACATACTGGTGGAACCATCGATAAGTTGAGTTCAATACCCGGATTTCGTGTTGAGCTTGAGCAAGATCAATTTTTATCCCAAGTTAAGAAAATCGGTCTAGCCGTAATCTCTCAAACAGGGAATCTTGTTCCCGCTGACAAGAAGCTTTATGCTTTGCGTGATGTAACTGGAACTGTTAGCTCTATTCCCCTTATTGCCTCTTCGGTGATGAGTAAGAAAATTGCCGCCGGTGCTCAAGGAATTGTCTTAGACGTTAAGTATGGCTCTGGGGCCTTTATGAAGACGGTTGAGGATGCTCGAAAATTGGCCAGAACCATGGTGGATATCGGAAAGGCTCTAGGACGTCAGACAATTGCTGTCTTGAGTAATATGAGCCAGCCTCTTGGCCGTGCAGTAGGTAACAGCCTGGAAGTCCTTGAAGTAGCAGATGCTCTGCAGGGGAAGGGACCAAAGGATTTAATGGATGTGTGTTTCGAATTAGGAGCTTGGATGTTGGTTGCCGGCGACTCTGTAGCTAATGTGGGGGAAGGCAAGAAATGTTTGCGTCATAGTATTGAAACTGGGGCAGCGTGGAAAAAATTCTTAGCTTTTGTGTCAGAACAGGGAGGAGACGCCGAAGCGGTAGCCTCTCGACGCCTTAATATTGCTCCGTGGAACCTGCCAATCCTAGCCTCTGAATCAGGATATGTGCAGCCCTTCGACGCCCATAAAATAGGGATCTTAGCTATGACTCTCGGCGCAGGTAGAGTCACTAAAGAAAGCCCTATTGATTTGGGAACAGGAGTCATGCTTGTCAAAAAGGCTGGGGAATGGGTTGAAGCTGGAGAACCAATTTTAGAGCTTTATGGAAGTGATAAAGAGAAGTTGGCAGAAGGAATTCTTTTGGCTAAAGAATTAGTTTCAGTAAGTAGTGATGGATCTGAACTTCCTTCTTTAATTGATGAAGTAATACAATAGCTATATACTCATAATATTCTCCTCTCAACGTATGCATAGTATAGGTGCAACTGGGAGGAGGATTTTTTCATGGCGCGGGAAAAGAAGATTTACCCTTTAGCCGATGGGTTATCGACTCAGGATACATTTGCAGTTTTGGGAGATATTGAGAAATTCAAAAAACATAAACATGCCTGGAAGGTTTGGCAGGCCTTAAAGGAATTTAGATGTACGGCTTATCCTGTTGCGGAAGGTTTGGGGCGTTTAGATGGGAGCAAGGTCTACTCCACCTTAACTGAGCTGACGGATAAAGTAACAGTTATTGTCCCATGCTTACTCCCTGAAAAGCTTACATCCTTGGTTCCGGATGCAGTAGCTGCAGGGTGCAGTAAAATTTGGTTTCAGGAACAAACCTGGTCTAAAGATCTCCAAGAAGAATGCGACAGGGCCGGGCTTGAGGTTATTCGAGGGTGCGTACTTCGTCATAGAATCTACCCGTCAAAAATAAGTTTGCGCTACTTAAGTCCCTGTTACTGGCATGGGCTGAGAGATGCCAAAGTACCCCTAAAACGGTATGGCAGGTAATCAAGAAAAAAGCATTTGTTAGCTAATGTAGTTAACAAATGCTTTTTTTCTATATTATCGGCGGGATTCAATATAATTTAAGTTTTCGGGAATAATAAATTCACACTAAATTTCATGAGGGGGGACAAAAGGATGCGTAAAATTATATCAATAGTTTTTGCTATGGTAATTGCCCTTGGGAACATAGGTCTTATGAACGTGCAGCCGGTATTAGGAGTTGAGATCGAGACTGAAGCGACAAGCGCCATTTTAATGGATGCAGCTTCCGGTCGAATCCTGTATGAAAAAGAATCGCATAAAGAGTTACCACCTGCCAGTGTTACGAAGATTATGACCTTATTGGTAGCAGCTGACGCTGTAGCCCAAGAAAAAGTTAAACTTACAGACACAGTAACAGCAAGTGAGAATGCCTGTAAACTAGGGGGGTCTCAAATTTATCTTGAGCCCGGGGAAACATTCTCCTTAGAGCAAATGTTAATTGCCATAGCAGTAGGGTCAGCTAACGATGGTTGTGTAGCAGTCGCTGAACACGTTAGTGGTACCCATGAAGCCTTTGTAGAAGAAATGAATCGCAAGGCCAAAGAATTAGGGCTGAAAAATACCCATTTTGCGAATGCTTATGGGCTGCCGGCGGAAGGACATTATACAAGTGCTTATGACTTAGCAACCATATCTCGGGAGGCTCTAAAGTACCCCCTTATCCGTAAACTGACTAGTATCAAAGAATATGATTTGCGTGAGGGCAAATTCAAACTTTGGAACACTAACAAGTTATTATGGTGGTACCCCGGAGCTGATGGACTAAAAACCGGTTGGACTAATGAAGCTAAGTATTGTCTTGCTTCAACGGTTGAGAGAAACGGACTCAGGTTAATATGTGTTGTTATGGGTGTGCCTCAAGTCAGAGGGCATTTTGCAGAATCTATGAAAATCTATAACTATGGATTTGCTAAATATGAATTTAAACAGTTCGCTCCTGCTGAAGAAAAGCAAGGTGTAGTTAAGGTGAGTAAAGGGGTTGAAGATGAGGCTGTTGCTATCACAGAGAAAGCCTTGGGAGCAACCGTTGAAAAAGGAAAAGATAAAAATTTCTGGGTCGAGACAAAGCTTAACCCAGAAATAAGTGCACCTATTGAAAAAGGACAAAAGTTAGGAGAGGTTCTCCTTTACCAAAATGAACAGCTGCAAGCTAGTGTTAACTTAATTGCAGATCGCTCCGTTGCCAAAGCAGGGTTGGTCAATCAGTTGACACGTACTATGAAAGGTGTATTTGGTTTTTAAGTCGTGGCAGTTGATTGATTAGTCCGATTTATCACCATAGTCAATGTCCGAACGGTCATTGACTTGAGATAGCTGGCGAATTCGAAGAAGAGCGGCCCGTTCTATCCGCGAGATTTGAACTTGGGAGAGATTAAGCAGGCTAGCGATTTGACTCTGAGTTTTATCTTCGTAAAAACGCATTAGCAGGACGCGCTTTTCTCTTTCGGGAAGCTTGTCCAAGACCTCGTTAAGAGCAATCTTTTCGAACCAACCGGGATCCAGATCCTTTTCCTCAGAGAGTTGATCGAGAACGTAGATAGGATCCGAGTCGTCTTGATAGAGGGTATCATAGATAGAGGTTGGGCTTTGGATAGCCTCTAGTGCGGCGACGATCTCATCTCGATCAACTCCTATACTGTTGGCAATTTCCCCAATAGTGGCTTCTCTGCCTAAAGTGGCAGATAGTTCATCTCGAGCCCGATTTACTTTATAGACCAGTTCTTTATAGGAGCGAGGGACCTTAACCGGGTGATCATCTCTGAGAAAACGTCGTATTTCTCCAATAATCATAGGGACGGCATAGGTTGAAAATTTAACTCCATAACTAAAGTCGAATTTGTCAATGGCTTTAATTAGCCCGATTGTACCAATTTGAAAGAGGTCTTCCAGTTCATAACCACGATGTGAAAAACGTTGAACCAAATTAAATATTAGTTTCAAGTTACAATTGATTAAACGTTCACGAGCCTCAGCGTCACCTTCTTTAGCGGCATGAAGGTATTCCATCATCTCTTTATCTGAGAGCAAAGGGAAATGGGGGAGATTCATTTCTGATAATCGTTGAATCATAACGCGCCCCCCCTAATGAGAGGAGATGGGTGTTTGCTTGAGGTGCTTCTTCATGGTTACTGTTGTTCCCACTTCAAGCTTAGAGTCTACTTGAAGCTCGTCCATGAAAGATTGCATGAAGACAAAGCCCAGGCCCATTCGTTCAGGATCCGTACTAAAAGCGGGTTGCATAGCTTGCTCTAGATCCGAGATGCCGCATCCTTCATCTCTTACTACAATTATCAAGCTATCTTTTGTGATTTCTAGATTGAAATAGACAATGTTATTAGGGTTACTTTTGTAACCGTGGATAATCGCATTGGAAACAGCTTCCGAAACAGCTACTTTGAGTTCTTCAATATCGTTTAGTGAAAGATCTAATTGCCCTCCTATAGAAGCAATGAGTAATCGGGCAATGCTTACATTTTCAGCAATACTTGAAAATGTGAGGGTTATTTGGTTAGATTTCATATTAAGCTCCCCTTCCTTCCTCATAGGCATGTGCTTCGTCTTGATAGAAGCTGATGATCTTAGGTAAACCGGATAATTCCATGATTTTATAAATGTGGGGGGGTACATTTGTGATTTTTAACTTTCCGCCTAAAGGAAGTAGTTTCTTGTACCTACCCAAGATGACCCCTAGACCAGAACTATCGACAAACTGAACGTCTTGAAGATTAAGGATGACCGTTCGAATTCCTCGCTTTTCAATCTCATTATCTATGGCTTGTCGAAGAGTGTGAGCAGTGTGCATGTCTAGTTCGCCGTCTATACGCAGTAGTAGGGTCAGGCGTTCTATTTTTTTTTCAAGGTTCAAGACCATTCCCCCTAATTATATGAGTATTTAAGATTTCGCTGTAATCCATAATTTTCCTGCTTTGATTTTGGGAATTCCTTGTAAGGCTATGTCGAATTTAGAAAGTTTATTCAATCATCTTGGTAAAAAGTATAATTTAGTCTTATATGCCAGATAATAGAATCTATCTGATTAGAAAGGAGGGTGTTATGATGGATAATCAATCTTCGTCTAAACCTGCTATTCCAGTATCTCCGGAGAAATATCAGAAATTAACAGAACAGTATACCCCTAAGCCTACCGTTGTCAAGAATATAATACTAGCCTTTATTGTAGGAGGAATAATTTGCTCTATAGGGCAAATTATTATAAATTTTTTTGTTTCTCTTGGGTTGGCCCGACTTGAAGCTTCAACTGCCGCAACTGCTACTATGATTTTTCTGGGAGCTTTGTTAACGGGTCTAGGGATTTACGATGAAATTGGTAAATTTGCAGGCGCCGGTTCAATCGTTCCGGTTACAGGATTTGCCAATTCAATTGTCTCGCCTGCCATGGAATTTAAACGCGAAGGTTATGTAATGGGTGTTGGGGCTAAACTGTTTACTGTTGCTGGACCAGTATTAGTGTATGGCATTGCTACCTCAATTGTGGTGGGCTTTGCCTACTACCTTTTACACTGAGGTAATTTGCGATGCTGACCTATGTCTAATGTCATTTAAACTCACAAAATGGGAAGGGTTAAATAATGAATTTAAAACGCGTAGGAAACCAAACAGTTGTATTTGCTAATCCACCGGTTATTCTATCATCCTATTCAGTGGTAGGTCCTAAGGAAGGACAAGGGCCGCTCGGAAAAAGTTTCGATAAGGTCTGGAAGGACGGAATAAATGGGGAAAAGTCTTGGGAGATTGCCGAAAGCAGAATGCTTCAAGAGGCGATGCAGGGGGCTATGGATCAGGCCTCCATCCAAAAGGAGCAAGTTGATTTTATGCTGGCTGGAGATTTGCTGAATCAGATTATTTCTTCAAATTTTGCAGCTAGGCAAATGGCTTTACCCTTTATTGGGTTGTACGGGGCTTGCTCAACCATGGCTCTCGGGTTGGCTGTTGGAAGCATGTTAATTGATGGTGGATTCGCCGAAAAAATTCTCGTAGGCGTATCGAGTCATCATGACACTGCTGAACGACAATATCGTTTACCAACGGAACAAGGCTCTCAGAGGGCTTTGAGTGCTCAATGGACTGTGACGGGAGCCGGTAGTGTCCTACTCAGCAGCAGTGGTGTTGGGCCGCGAATTACCTCAGCCACCATTGGTAAAGTAATAGACTTTGCCGTAAAAGATGTAAATAATATGGGGGCAGCGATGGCCCCTGCAGTAGCGGATACAATCTTAAACCACTTTCAAGATATTCAACTCCAACCCACCGACTATAGCTTGATCGCCTCAGGGGATCTGGGGGGAGTAGGGTTAGGATTAGCCTGCGAGTTATTAAAGCAGAGCGGTATAGATACCGGCACTAATTTCACAGACTGTGGGGTTTTGATCTATGATGACACCCAGGATGTTCATGCGGGAGGGAGTGGATGTGGCTGTTCTTCAGTAGTATTTGCCGGGGACATTCTGCAGCGGATAAAAGCCGGAGAGTTAAACAAGGTTATGCTTGTTGGCAGTGGTGCTCTTCATAGTCCTACCTCAGCACTACAAGGAGAATCTATTCCAGGCATTGGACATGCTGTTGTTATTGAGAAGTAGAAGAAAGGATCTAAGGTATGTTTGATATGATTATTCCGGCTTTTTTAGTCGGTGGAACAATTTGTGTTATAGGTCAGCTTCTTATGGATCTTACCAAACCCTCATTTACTCCAGCCCATGTGTTAGTATCTTTTGTCTCTGGAGGAGCAATCTTAGGAGCATTGGGACTATACGAACCCTTAATAAAAATCGGAGGAGCGGGAGCGTCGATTCCTCTGTCTGGTTTTGGTTATTCATTAGCCAAAGGGGCCATGGAAGCAGTTGAGAAACGAGGGATAATGGGAGCTTTCTCCGGGGGAGTTGAAGCAACAGCTGTAGGAATAGCTGCAGCTGTATTTTTCGGTTACTTGATGTCAGTGACCTTTAAACCTAAAGGATAACTAGAATCTCCTTTAAGGGGTCAAACTATTAGCAACTGAGATACGGACTTTGAACCACGCTTAGGGGGGAGTTGATATAGTATGGACAATAATTCCAGTGAAAAGAATATTCCGGTGAGTAAGAACTATCAAGAAAACGTTGATTATTTAAATCGGGAATTAGGAGTTCCGGATTGTTTTGATATCGTGCTCAGGGAAATGTCCATTGGTGGTAAAAAAGTTGCGATTTATTCTGTTAACGGTATGGTAAATTCGCAGGTAGCCAGCCTAATCATCGATGCTCTAATAGATTTAGAACGCTCTGACCTTGTCGTAAATGCTCTCGAAAAATTAGTTAAGGGACGCATTGTGAATCTACAAGTTTCTGAAGCGCAAACTATGGACAAAGTACTCTATTTCATTTTGTCGGGGCCAATGGCGATCTTTGTCGAGGGACAAGATAAAGCAATTATAGTAGATGCCAGATCATATCCTGCCCGAACCCCTCAGGAACCGGATATCGAGCGTGTGACACGGGGAAGTCGGGATGGATTTACCGAGACTCTTGTCATGAATACCGCTTTAGTACGCCGACGCTTAAGAGATCCTAAACTGCGCATGAAGTTAGTCCAGGTGGGTGGACGATCAAAGACAGATGTTTGTCTGGCCTATATTGAAGACATTACCAACTTAGATATGGTGAAAAAAATTCAAAAAGATATCCAGGGAATCAAAATTGATGGGATTCCTATGGCGGAAAAAAGTGTTGAAGAGTTTATTTTGGGAAGCAAATTCTGGAATCCTTATCCCCGTGTTCGTTATACTGAACGTCCGGATGTGGCAGCTATTCATTTGCTTGAAGGATATGTTGTCATTATAGTTGATACTTCTCCTTCAGTGATTATTGCACCGTCGACTTTTTGGAGCCATGTTCAGCATGCCGAAGAATATCGGCAAGAACCCATAGTAGGGGCATATCTTCGCTGGGTACGATTTGCGGGAATCTTTGCAGCCCTTTTTCTTTTGCCTCTTTGGCTAGCTGCAGCTATGAATCCACAGTTACTGCCTGAAGGGCTTCAGTTTATAGGTGTAACAGAGCAAGCGAAGGTTTCCTTATTCGTTCAAGTCTTACTGGCAGAGCTTGGCGTAGATCTACTCCGCTTAGGTACAATACATACTCCGGGTCCGCTGGGAACGGCTTTGGGTTTGATTGCTGCGTTTATGCTTGGCGATATTGCGGTTAAAGTCGGGCTGTTTTCACCGGAAGTTGTGATGTATATAGCTATAGTGTCTGTGGGAACATTTGCTACGCCCAGCTATGAACTAGGTCTTGCAAATCGCTTATCGCGATTGTTTATGATTATCACCACCGGGTTTTTCAGCTATATTGGCTTTGGGGTTGGAGCCGCCGCGGTATTTTTCCTTTTATGGCGGACAAAATCCTTTGGCGTGCCTTACCTTTGGCCTCTCCTGCCTTTTGATGCAAAAGCAATGAAGGGGATTTTAGTGCGATCGCCTGTTACACTTAAAAATCAACGCCCAAGTATTCTGAAGCCACAAGATAAAGATCGTCAGCCATGATGCTGAATCAATGTATCAGGAGTCCGGGATCTAAATAATAAGCAGTATGTTTTTAAAAAAATTAAACTGGATGGAAATATGAAAGGATGCAAGTTTAGTGAGAATTGGTTTTCCTCGTGCCTTGTATTATTTTGATTACTTCCCTTTTTGGTCTGGCTTTTTCCATAGTTTAGACATTGAGCTAGTGATATCACCGCCCACTCATCGCAAGATTATGGATCAAGGTCTAAAGAAAGCAAGTGATGAAACTTGTTTGCCGCTTAAACTTTTAGCTGGACATATTCAAGCTTTAGAAGATGTTGACTATATTTTCCTGCCTCGAATGGTTAGTGTTGAAGCAGATACTTACACTTGTCCAAAATTTCTGGGTATTCCGGAAAGCGTGCTTTCGGCAGTTCCTGAGGGCCAGTCAGTTTTAACCGTTACATTGAATTGGCGTAATAGTAAACGTCAGGTTTTAAAGGATCTGGAGGTCTTGACCGAACAATTGGGCAAAAGCAAAGCTGAGATTCGACAGGCTTTTAATAAAGGAATAGAGTGGCAAAAAAAATATCAAAACTCTATGGGGGCAGAGTGGGATTTTGAAGACAGCCTTAATAAAATTGAGTCTGCTTCGTGGGATTCTACTGAAAGTGGTATGTCTTTTGCTCCTCTTGGCTGGAAAGAACGGATGATCTCGAAAATTCCATTGAGCTTCGATAAAGCTGAAAAGGGGCATTTAGCAGTCGGAGAGAAATCAGACCGTTTGAGAATTGCCTTAGTCGGGCATTCCTATTTGACTCACGAATCCTATGCCAACTTAAACCTACTTAGAAAACTTCATGAAAAAGTAGATGTGGAATTAGTCCAAAACCTTCGACAAGCAGATATCGAAGGTCATCTAACCGGGTTAAGAAAGAAAATATTTTGGAGTCACTCTAAGCAAATTTATGGAGCGGGTAATAAATATGTAGAGGATCAGAGGGTCGATGGAATTATTTATCTTACATGTTTTGGTTGTGGAACCGACTCAATAATCCAAGAATTAGTTTCACGAAAAGCACGAGAGAAACATAAGCCCTATATGTTAATTACCCTGGATGAGCACAGTGGCGAGGCTGGCTTGGTTACTCGGCTGGAAGCCTTTTTGGATATGGTCGAAAGGAGGAGGGTCCATGAAGGTTACGTTTCCGCATATGGGGAACGCTTGGATAGTGATTCAAACGCTCTTTGAATCACTGAATGTAGAAGTAGTGGTTCCGCCATTTAACAGCAAACAGACTCTGAATTTAGGAACTAAATTATCCCCGGAATCTGCATGCTTGCCTTTGAAATTAAATCTGGGAAACTATATAGAAGCAGCTAATAAAGGGGCTGATACGATTGTAATAACCGGTGGAATTGGACCGTGCAGGTTTGGCTACTATGGGGAAGTTGAACGCCAAATCCTTATTGATTCTGGGTATAACTACGAAGTAGTCACTCTGGAACCACCTGATGGAAGTTTGCTAGGGTTGGCTAAGCGGATTCGTTTTCTGGCTGGGACGAAAAATTCTTGGGCTAAAATCTTAATGGCTATGCGATTTGCTTATTTAAAGAGTGTTGCGTTAGACAGAGTTGAAGATTTGATTCATGCGGCCCGACCGAGGCTTCCTGATCCTGCACTTACAGAAAAGTTATACGAAAAAGCTAAAGAGAACCTTGTCCAGGCTATGACGGAAAAGGGCATTCGAGATACTGTGTCTTGGGTACAACAGTGTATCCGGGAACGTCAAGAGGAGCTGGACAAGACGGATAAAGAGCTTAATAAACCCCTGCGAATAGGCATTATTGGTGAAATCTATACAATACTTGATCCTTTCAGTTCAGTGGGTATTGAAGAAGAATTAGGGCGTTTAGGGGTGGAAGTAGACCGTTCAATTTATCTTTCAGGATGGGTAGGAAACCATATTTTTCGAGGATTAGCACCGGGTTATCGATCAATTAAATCTTATCCTAAACATGCTAAACCATTTTTACCGCATTTTGTCGGGGGGCATGGTATTGAAACAGTAGGGGCAGCAGTTAAATTTGCTCGAGAAGGGTATGATGGAATTATTCAAGTTTTTCCGCTATCGTGCATGCCTGAAATCGTTGCCGCCAGCGTACTGCCCAAAGTACAAGATGCTTATAAAATACCGATTATGACTCTGATTGTAGATGAGCATACTGGGCATGCTGGCATACAAACTCGCTTGGAAGCGTATGTAGACATGCTCGAAAGGGCCCGGCTACTTCAGGAAAGCATTCAAACAAGAGAAGGAGTGTTAAGTGTTGGGTGATGATAAATACTTTCTTGGTGTTGACGTTGGATCGGTCAGTACAAATATGGTATTACTGGGGCAGGACAATACCGTGAAAGAATCACTTTATCTAAGAACACAAGGGCGTCCTATGCAAATCATTCAAGAGGGGATTAGACTTCTAAGATCAAAAATAGGAGAGTCAGCAGAAATTATTGGAGTAGGAACAACGGGTAGTGCCCGGCAGCTTGCAGCGACATTATTAGGTGCCGATGTTATTAAGAACGAAATCACTGCCCATGCCGTTGCTGCTTCCCGAGTTAATCCCCAAGTTCAAACAATTCTTGAAATCGGCGGACAGGATTCGAAGATAATTATTCTCAGAGATGGTGTGGTTTCTGATTTTGCGATGAACACGGTTTGTGCAGCAGGTACCGGTTCCTTTCTGGATCAGCAAGCATCACGCTTGGGTATTAAGATTGAAGAGTTTGGACATTTGGCCCTTGAAGCAAAAAATCCTGTTCGTATTGCCGGGCGCTGTTCTGTTTTTGCAGAATCAGATATGATTCATAAACAGCAGTTGGGGCACTCCTTGTCTGATATCCTGGCTGGTCTCTGTCAGGCCATGGTTAGAAACTATCTAAACAATGTCGGCAAAAACAAAGAAATCCGCGGTCCTATTTTTTTTCAAGGGGGTGTGGCTGCTAACCCTGGTATCTGCAAAGCTTTTGAAGAAGAGCTGGGGCAATCCATCATAGTGCCTGAAAATTACAATGTGATGGGTGCCCTAGGTGCAGCATACCTGGCTCAGGAAAAAGTAGGACTGCGGCAGAACATCCAGACTCAATTTCGTGGCTTGAACTTAGGTGATACACAGTTTCAAGCAACAAGCTTTGATTGTAAAGGGTGTGCAAACCGCTGTGAAGTCGTTGAGATTACCCAAGATGGAAAGAGCTTAGCCAGATGGGGAGACCGATGCGGCAAGTGGTCTGTTGTAGGAGTTCCTAGTCCGGGCACTAGAGGAGCAGAAACTAAAGAAGAGCAGCGAGGTGCCTAATCAAATTGACACTGTCTAATAAGTCTGATATTATTAATCAAATTTTATATGCCTCATTCTCCTAGAGGTGTGGTAGAGATGTGAATAGGTAACAGAAGACCTCCTTCTGTTACCGTTTTTATTTTGCTTACATAAGTGGATAGATAGAGGAGGAAAAAGCTTGAGGCTGCATGGAACACAAGTTGTAAATCGGCAGGGTCATCTTTATGCTTCAAAAGCCATAATTTCCCGCGCCCCAAAATTATTATCGAGCCGGGACGGTCGATTGTGGGGACTGCTGGAATAACCCTGTATACTATCGGTTCTATTAAAGAAATTCCCGGAGTTCGAAAATATGTTGCAGTAGACGGAGGGATGACAGATAATCCAAGGCCTTCTCTCTACCAAGCGCGCTATGAGGCTATTTTGGCTAATCGTCCCCAAGAAGCTGTGTCAGAGTCTGTTTCAGTTGCGGGAAAGTGCTGTGAATCAGGGGATATGCTTATTTGGGATATTGATTTACCTAAAATAACTGCCGGTGACTTATTGGCAGTATCCGCCACAGGTGCCTATAATTATTCCATGTCTTCAAATTACAATCGGCTTCCACGACCGGCGGTAATCCTTGTTAAGGATGGGCAGGCGGATATAATAGTAAGGCAAGAAACCTACTCTGATTTATTAAGAAATGATGTTTTACCTGATCACTTGAAGAGATAAGACTTTACTCTGGCCTTGTCTGGTATTAGCGCTGAAATTTGAGGATAGCTCACCTTAGATGTTGGATTTCGTTTGATAGGCTTCAGACCTGTGTTTTTGGGGACGAACGATTACTAAGTCAAGAGCAACTAATACGAGGGTTGCGATCATAACAATCACTAATCCTTTAGATGAAACCGTCGGAGCATAAGAATAAGTGGGAACAGAATAAGAAGAGAATGGAAGCGCTGAAGAGAAGGGATAACTAGTTAAATTATTATTATTATAAGGGTTAGAATAATGAAAGTAGGGTGAAGGGGATTGGGAACGGGGATAAAGGTTAGAACGGGGATATAGGTTAGAATAGGGATTATATCTATTAATTGTTGCAGAAGCTGGTTTTGGAGTGGGGTAATAAGTGGGAGTCGGACGAATCATGTTTTGTTGAAAGAGGCAAGGATTTCTTAATGCGGGTGTAAGACCATGAGAGTATACGTAATTCAATGTTAGTCTCCCCCTTTCGCTAAAAAGATTTAGCTTGAGATTGCGTTAATTTACATGGGGCGTGCCTTGGTTATTGGTATTATATGTAAATAAAATACAGAGAGTGTACCCTATATATGGAATAAAGGGATTTGATAAAAGAAAATGGATTTAGCTTAACGAAAAAGTCCCGGTAAGGGATTTTTTTTGTTTTTTTTGAGATTATCTAGAATATTTCCGAGGAGATTGTTTGATGCTAAGGATAAAGTGATTAGATTGGAGTGGACTCGGATGAAAGAAAAAAAGCATGGTTTGAAAACACTTTTCCGGGTCATCGGGGCCTACAAAAACTCACTACTTCTCGGATTTCTACTGGGCATACTTCTAGTAGTGGGTGATTTTTTTGCAATTCAACAGTTTTTTGGATTTGGAAGACCTCCTCTTACTTTGGCTAAAACAGAGTTGGAATTGCGAAGGGACGAAAAAACAATACCGGAATATAATAGTTTAAAAAAGAAAAATGAAGCGTTATTAGAGTCTAATAACAAAGGTGAGAATAGGGTTCGTGAAAATGAATCGGATAATCCGGATCCTGTTAGTGAGGTTACCGATTCTGATGTTCCAAATCAAGATCATATCGGTAATGATCTTGATGTAATTATCGAAGAATCTATCCCTACCATTAATCAGAAGCAGTTCACGGTACTTTTAGTTGGGGTTGATCAAAGACCTGGTGAGAAATCATATAGTAACACTGATACTCTTCTGGTAGCCAGTATCAACACGGTAAAAGGCCAAATCTCCTTGCTTTCTATTCCCAGAGACACTCAAGTTAATATTCCTGGCTATGGTAAGGAAAAAATTAATGCAGCAGCTCGTTTAGGGAAGGGACTAATAACCACTCAATCCTTAGTTGAAGAAATCACAGGTCAGCCCATCGATGGGTATGTTTTGACAAATTTCAATGGTTTTAAGAAAATGATTGATACTTTGGGAGGAATCACCGTTACCGTAGAGAAAGATATGTATTATGTTACTGGGGACAAAGAAGATGGAACGATCAACCTTAAAAAAGGAACTCAGCGCTTAAATGGTACACAGGCTTTGCAATATGCCAGGTTTCGCCAAGACGCCTTGGCCGACATCTCAAGAACTTCTCGTCAGCAGGTAGTTCTTAAAGCAATGGTAAAGGAATTGAAACAAGTTAAAACTCTGCCAAAATTACCTGCCTTGATTACTCAAATGACAAAATCCATGGAAACAAATCTTTCAACCGGTCAACTATGGTCGCTAGCCAATATTCTTAGCCACTTTAAAAATCCAGAAGTCATTTCCCAAACATTACCGGGGAATTTTCTCATTGAGGATGAAATTAGTTATTGGAAGGTTGACCCTTTGAAATCCCATGCTATCATCAGACGCCTTTTAGAGGAAGGTAAAACAACCTCTGTATTTTTTCAGTGATTTTAACACAGTAATTTAAACGCTTGTTATTTTATTTAAAGGGTTATATACTATATAAGATTAATTTAGGTTTTTTTGGAGGGTGAACATTGGATAAGCTGCTTGAAAAGTTGAAGGAATACTTACACATGGATACGGAAATTCCTTTTGAGGAGTTTTCTGAGTACTATCGGACTCTAATTGCTGAATTGAACCAGACATTTGGTGATCTTGATAAGGATGCTCGCGTAAAAGCTCTTTATATTTGCTCAATTGTACAGTCAAATGCTGAAGCAAGGGCCAAAGAAAGTAAAGCCAATGCCAAGGCTTATAAAAAGATTAGTGCTAAATGTGCTTTCTGGTCAGACGCAATTAAGTTTAATTTGGGCAAAGATGGGATGTCTCTTGAAGAGATTGAGCAAGCTACCGAAGAGATTAATACCAATATTTAATTTTTTCTAACGTTAATGATAGAAGAAGCTTAAGCCACAGGCTTAGTCCTTCTTCTATTTTTTTATTTCCTTCATTTTAAGTGAAACATTTCTACTCTTTGCTGCGTAATACAATTGTGAACACTATTCAATAAATAATAGGGGGAACAGAAAAATGCCAGAAAGAGTTTACCGGTCGGTACGAGATAAAATGATTGGAGGGGTCTGTGGAGGTCTGGCAGACTATTTCAGAGTCGATGTTACATTAGTCAGGCTCATTGCTCTTATTGCTTTATTTGCCGGAGGAGTAGGGTTCTTAGCCTATATAGCCGCCTGGATAATTATCCCGGTTAATCCTGCTGAGCATGATAACTTCGGTAACTATAAGCATGATGTTGGAGATGGAGGGAAGGAGATTATTTCTGATCTAAAAGAAGAGGCTAGAGATTATGGAAAGCCAGAGAATAACCCACGTGAAAATCGCTCAATAGTTGCAGGGGGAGTTTTGGTTGTTTTAGGAGTCGTTTTTTTGCTGCAACGCTGGTTTCCGTATTGGTTTGATATGAGTAAAATGTGGCCTATATTTCTTATTATTATCGGGATATTTATTATTGCGCGGGGTGGGAAAAGATGAACAGAGTCTTTGATAACGTAAGCCGAGGGCTGCTTCTAATCACTTTAGGAGTTATCTTTTTCTTACTCAATTATGGTTTCCTATCTTGGAGATTATGGGCTCATGTCATAGACTTGTGGCCACTAATTTTAATTTTGGCGGGAATTGGATTGCTGTTTAACCGCAGAATACCACTTGCTGCCATTTTCCTGATTTTTCTTTTGAGCATGGTTGGATATTCAATAATTGTTGGAGATAAGCTTGTCCCGGAGAGAATTTTTAATAACTTTCAGGGAATGTATCATTATCGTATGTAGGCTGAAGGCAATCAAGTTGCTGTGAAGAGGCCATCGATGATATAATTTAAAGATAATTACAAGGATAGGAGATTAGGATGTAGAATGGACATCATTTTGGCTCACCGCCAAATCGATTTCGATGCGTTGGCTTCGATGGTAGCAGCTCAGAAGATTTATCCGAACAGTGTTTTGGTCATGGATGGAAAACCGAATGTTTTTGTTCAAGATTTTCTAGCATTGTCTCGAGATCTATTGCGGTTCCGCAGGGCTCAGGATATTGATTTGGAGGAGGTTTCTCGGGTAATTTTAGTAGATACCCATGAGCTTCGTCGAGTAGGGTTTTTAGGGGAGAAGGTGGCTAGACTCCCTGGTATAGAGGTAGAGATCTATGATCACCATCCCTATGCAGGTACACTTAAAGAAGGTATGGTTATCGAACCGGTTGGTGCCTGTGCGACCCTTCTTGTGGAAAAGATAGCAGGAATGGGGTTGCCGCTTAGTAGTTTTGAAGCAACATTAATTGCTATAGGGATTTATGATGATACTGGAAGTCTGTTGTTTGATAGTACCACAGTACGTGATGTTCACGCTGTGGCTTATTTATTAGAACAAGGTGCGAACTTAGGGGTGATTTCTAATAACTTGCGTCGCCCTCTTACTGAGGAACAAAAAGATCTTCTGCAACAGCTCTTAGATTCTGGACAAACAGAATTCTTTGATGGATTACCAGTCTATATTTCCTATGCTGAGATTAAGGATTATGTTGGTGGCTTGGCTCTATTAGCCCATCGAGTAGGAGAGTTAGAAGGGGCAGATACCTGGTTTCTTTTGGTAAGGATGGAAAATCGGGTGTATATAGTGGGCCGCTCAAGAGGCCGGGGTTTGCCGGTTAACGGTTTGGTTCAATTATTTGGAGGAGCAGGCCACGAAAGAGCAGCTTCCGCAACTATTAAAGATGCAAAGCTGTCTGATATATTAAAGCAACTGCGTTCAGCGATTAAGAGCCGGGCAAAACGCCCCCATCTAGTCAGAGATATTATGAGCTATCCGGTTAAGACTGTATCACCCGAGACAAAACTAGGTGAAGTAGAACAAATCTTATTGCGCTACGGTCATACCGGGGTGCCGGTCACAGAAGACAAGAACTTAGTGGGGATTATTTCCAGGCGTGATGTGGATAAGGCTATTAAGCATGGCTTAAAGCATGCACCTGTCAAAGGCTTTATGACTACTAAGGTATCTACAATAGAAGCAGATGTTCCTTGGGATGAAGTTCATAGATTAATGGTTCAGCATGATATCGGGCGTTTACCCGTTGTGGAAGACGGCAATCTTGTTGGTATTGTTTCACGTTCAGATGTTTTGCGTCTTGTTCACGGCACGTCAATTCCTATCGAAACTCAACTCGCTCGAGAGAGAAGCGCAGCTATGCGCCAAGATATTTTAGATTTGCTAGAATGTTTGCCAAAAGAAACCCAGAATCTTCTAGAAGCAGTAAAAGATACGGCAGAGGAAGAAGAGTGTTCAGTCTATGTTGTAGGAGGATTTGTTAGGGATTTACTCCTTTCTGTCCCAACCCAAGATCTAGACTTTGTGGTGGAAGGCAGCGGTGGCCAATTTGCCCAGGCCTTAATGCGGCGCATACCGAATGGAAAGCTGACTCAGCATATAAAGTTTGGAACAGCTCAAATTGTGTTTCCTGATGGAAGTCATGTTGATATAGCAAGTACCAGATGGGAACATTATTCTTTTCCGGGAGCACTTCCTCAGGTAGAAGAATCATGTCTTCGTGATGATTTGTTCCGACGTGATTTCACCATCAATTCTATGGCGATTTGTCTCAACACAGATCGTTACGGAGAACTTGTTGATTATTATGGCGGTAAACAAGATTTACAACAGAGGAAAATACGATTCCTGCATAATATCAGTTTTATTGATGACCCTACCCGAATGCTCCGGGCAATACGTTTTGCCGAACGATATCAATTTGATTTTGCTAAAGAGACTCTCGATGCTTTACATACTGCAATAGAGACCGGGGTTCTTTCTAAGCTGAGTGTGGAACGGTTTACTGAGGAGATTCTACTTATCTATAAAGAGGCAAATTACTTGACCATGGGGCAGCTTTTAGTGAACAGCGGCTTATTTAAGGCTTGGTTCGGTAAGGATCTGGCTTGGAATTTTAACTTGGAGGATGCTGTAGGGAGTGCGGAATGGTCATTGAATTTGCGCTGGCTGATTTCTCTTGCCAAGATGGACTCTTTAGAAATCGATATTGTTCTTGAGCGAGTCATTTTGAATAAATCTCTGCGTGATGAAACAATCGCCTATGTGCAATTGCGGGAATCCTTACAAAAGCCGTTAACCATCAGTGAAATGGATCATCTTCTAAACAAGGCACCTAAAAGAGTCGTGACCACTTTAGCCCGGGATGGCAGATATAATAAACGAATAACCGAGTGTTTGGAAGCCGGGCAGAGAATTAATATGGCGCTTGATGGCAAGACTCTTATTCAGATGGGCTTAAAACAAGGTCCTGAAATTGGAGAAATTCTAGCTCAAGTACGTATGGCATGGCTTGAGGGCAGAATAAGTACTGCAGAAGAAGAGCAGGGAATTGCTCGACAATTGGTTAATGCCCAGGTTAAAAGGAGGTAGAGATTTGTTCGATATCAAGTTAGCGACTATTATCGCAAACATTCCTGCTTTGATGATCGGGTTTGCCTTTCATGAGTTTGCTCATGCCTGGGTTGCCGATCGTTTAGGAGATCCGACACCGCGAAGTCAGGGACGTTTAACCTTGAACCCCTTTGTCCACTTAGATCTGTTTGGGACTTTAATGGCACTCTTATACCGCTTTGGTTGGGCTAAGCCTGTCATGACCAATCCCCATTATTATCGTGGAGATAAGAGGCGGGGACAGATGTTGGTTTCCTTAGCCGGTTCTATTATGAATTTGATTACGGCTTTTGTGGTTATGTTATTATGGTTCTTAACAATGCTTTGGTTAGAAGCTTCTGAGTGGAGCGGTATACTTTCGCTGGTGTTTCAATCCACTGTACTGATGAACCTGGGACTAGGAGTATTTAATCTTTTGCCGATCCCGCCGTTGGATGGATTTGGTGTGCTTAGTAGTTTGCTGCCTGAACGATTTGCTCCGCAATTGCAAATGATTGAACAGTATGGATTTGTAATCTTAATTGTTCTTCTCTTTACAGATGTGCTAGGCAACGTACTGTCTCCGACAGTAATTGGGATATTTGATGTTTACCAGAAAATTATTTCACTGATACTAACCCCATTTTTAGTGTAAAGTGATAGCAATATAAATTACAATAGACCTAAGAAACAGAAGGGATTGTTAATATGAAAGGTAGAATATTTAGCGGAATGCGCCCAACTGGGGCTTTGCATATTGGGCACTTGAGTGTCATTCAAAATTGGGTGACCCTTCAGGACCAGTATGAGAGTTATTTTTCGATCGTTGATCTACATGCTTTGACGACGGGATACGAAGATAAATTGGACTTTCCAAGTTTACGTAGAGAAATAGCTTTAGATTGGCTCAGTGTCGGAATTGATCCTCAAAAGAGTGCTATCTTTCTTCAATCTGATGTCAAAGAGCACGCGGAACTTCATTTGCTTTTTTCAATGTTCACTCCTCTGTCTTGGCTTGAAAGAGTACCCACCTACAAGGATCAGATTCAACAATTAAGTCAACAGGGTAAGGAACTGGGTACATATGGTTTCTTGGGGTACCCTCTTTTGATGGCAGCAGATATTTTGGTCTATAAAGCAGATGTTGTACCTGTGGGTGAAGATCAAATTCCCCATGTTGAACTTTGTCGAGAAATTGCTCGTCGTTTTAATCATCTTTATGGAACAGCCTTTCCTGAACCGAAGGCTTTAATAGGCAAAGTCCCTCTCCTGCCGGGGGTAGATGGACGGAAAATGAGTAAGAGCTATCATAATGCAATATCCTTGACGGCTTCTCCTGAGGAGATTAAGACCCGGGTACAACAAATGGTAACCGATCCGGCTCGGCTGCGTAAAGATGACCCCGGACATCCCGAAGTGTGCGTTGTTCATAAATTTCATAAAATCTACACTCCTGAAGTAGCAGACATCGAAGAAAAATGTCGAGCTGGAAAAGTAGGCTGTGTCGCTTGTAAACGGAATCTGGCAGAAAATCTAGAGAAGTTAATTAGTCCGTTTAGGGAAAGGCGTTCCTATTGGGAAGAACCCGGCCGAGTTGAAAAAGTTTTAGAAGAGGGTGCTATACGCGCCCGGGAAACAACCTCACAGACAATGAAAGAAGTTCGCCACCTTATGGGGTTATAAATGGAACGTGAGAATAACAGTCCTCAATTTGAACTTCCGGCCTACCAAGGCCCCCTTGATTTATTATTAACTCTCATACAACAAGAAAAAGTGGATATTTATGATATCCCTATTGCCCGAATTGCTGACCAGTTCGTAGATGTCGTGCGTCGGATGGAATCTATGGACATGGAAGTAACTACTGAATTTCTGGTTCTTGCAGCCCAATTACTTTATATCAAATCAAGAGAACTCTTGCCAAAACCCCCTAAAAGTGAAGAGACTCCCAGAGAAGAAGAAGATTTACGCCAGGAACTGGTTGAGCGCTTGATTGCTTATCGAGCATTCAAACAAGCGGCTAAGGTTTTTGAAAGTATAGAAACCTCATCGGGACGATCTTACTATCGAGAAGTTAATATTGAGGGGTTATTAGCAGATGTCAAGCCGGAAGATCCCTTAAAGGGGATAAGCTTTGACGATCTTTGGCAAGCATTTTGTCGAGTTATCGAACGGGCTGAAAAAGGGGAAGAAATCACCTATGTTGAACCGGACGAAATTGCCATTGACCTGATGCTCGCGGATGTATTGCGCCGTGTTCTGCTTCATCCTAAAGGGCTTCGCTTCAATCAGCTTATGAGAATTGGAACGCGCATGGAAATAATTGTATCCTTCCTTGCGCTTTTAGAACTTTTAAAGTCAGGAAAGGTGCGTGCTGAGCAAGCAACGCTGCTCAGCGAAATAATGCTTTATCCAACAGAAAAGGCTTGGGAATTTACAGAAGAGGAGTAGATGGAATTTGCTGTTTAGGGAGCCGGAAACAGCTGCCTTAGAGGCTCTTTTATTTGTTGCCAAGGATCCCCTTACTCTTGTACAGCTCAGTGAGATTCTGGAGTTAGACATAGCTAAAATTGAAGAGCTTCTTTATGAATTACGAACGCGATATGGTATTGACTCCTGCGGATTAGCCTTGCTGGAAATGAATGGAGGCTTCAAATTAGGAACTAAGCCAGAAGTGGCCCGTTATATAGAAATCCTATACAAGCAGCCCGCCCAGGCTTTGTCTAATGCAGCCCTGGAAGTACTTTCTATAATCGCTTACAAACAACCTGTAACAAGAGGTGAAGTAGACTTCATCAGAGGCGTCCAATCGGATCGGGCCCTAGCAACCTTAGTGGAAAAAGGTCTTGTTAAAGATGTGGGACGTAAAGATGGCCCCGGGAGACCTATCCTTTATGCTACAACAGAGCAGTTTCTCCTGCATTTTGGGTTGCGTTCCTTAAATGATTTGCCCGAGTTAGAAACAGAGTATTTAAGCAATGATGAGGTGGCAAGCACACAAGAAGAATAAATCCTCGATTCTAAAAGAGCAATCTCCAATTAGATTTTCTAAGAGGAGATTGCTTTTTCATATATAGAATAAGTTGTAGGGGTTTTCTATGGGACAGGAAATACTAGTTATCTTCACTGAGTACTCGAGAGGCGAGGTAGGTTGCCACTGCAACCAGAAAAACTAGTAATACGGTTTCGTAAATCCCAAACAAGGGTTTTGCCTTGCCCATTTTAATTATTTTTTGATAAAGCTCCGGGGCCTGTTCTTCAATGGCGTTTACTTTATCTTGCAAATTATCAAGACCTTGGGTGATTTCTTGGTATTTAGCACAGAATAATTCGTTTTTTCTTTGTATAATCCGGTCAGTGGTGGACGTACGAGTTACTGGTTGCTCGGAGTGAGGAGTAGCATATAAAAAGCTAACGGAGTTTCCGTTTATCGTTAAGTCCGCCTTTGAGTACCCTGCATTATAAAGGCCGGAAATAAAGGCATCACGCATAAGCCTGTTTTTCAAATTAATGTTTATATCCATAGTTAATTCTGAAGGTTCGGAGAACTCACCAAGTTTAAAGCCGGTTAACCACCAATGCTCCCCTTCTCGTCTAAAAAGAACTTTTCCGTTTTTCCTTAATACAAACGACATTTGTAGAAGATCAGAATCGCTTGCACAGTTGTAAAAAGTACCTGTAAAAAATCCTGGTATTTTTAAATCAAATGCTTCGGTGTAAACTCCAATTTCTCCTCCGGAAACTAAATCATATTGTCCTTTCCACAAACCAATCATCCATTTTTTGTTGTTATATTCGAAATGAATAGGTTCACAATCGATGATCATTCCTAAAGGAGCTGCCGCTTCATCAAAAAGGCGACAGTATCCAATCTTTCTCTGCCATGGATTCATCGTTGAATAGAAAATATCTTGCACTGAGTCATAATCGTATCCTGCTATTTCAACAACTTTATCTAATTCTGAGTTCGTCATTCCCTTAGCTATAAAGCCGGAATTGTCATTTTTTATTTGAATGGACATACCTATCCCCCCTTAGTACATATTATTGGCGCTAGGCCTACTAAGGTGCATGAAATTGTCAAATTTGTTGATTATTATGCTTAAGGGATTCATTATCAGGGTTCTTTTGAGAAGTCTTTATCCGATGACTACCAGCCGTAAGACTCCCATCTTCTATAAGTACGAAAGCATCCAGTGACAAAACCCGGGTGAGGGTTTCGCCCAAGCCGCCTGCTCCAAAGAAAAGTATAACGGCGCAGGTTGCTTTCGCCGAACCGCAAACTAAACAGAACAACTTTAGCGGTGAGGATGAGATAACGACTGCTACGTCCCTGGATGAGTTCCTCTAAGCTTCAGCTGGAGTAAGTATTCCTCTTAGGAAAACTCCATCTGAAGCTAAGAGTCACTTGATCGCCGTAAACAAGTAATTCAATAGAAATGCCAGAAAGATGAGAGTGTAACCTGTTAAAATGTTACACCGCTCATCTTTCTTGCTTGTAGATTCCACGTTGATTCAGCTAATATTTTCTTTCAATTGCCATGCCTAACATTATCATACCAACTACAGCAAACACATGAAAGATAAACCAGCCCGGCTCCAGAAAACTAAATGTGCCAGGATCAACTTTTCTTAATTTCATCATAGTTGAAACCTCCATTTCTCCTAATTTGCGACAGGTTAGTTTTTGTAGTATTCGGGTTAAAATACAGGTGTCAGGAAGGAAATACTTTCTAGATAGATATTATTATTTGCTTATTGAATAATTAAGCCCTATTTGGGGAATCTTACCCTTTTAGGGTTAGTCTCCAGGACGATGTATGATGTACGGAGGGGTTGGAGTGCGGGTTTTAGCTTTTTTGCTCGCGATGCTTATATTACTTCTAATCAGCTTTGCCTTAAAAATACGAGTGGATTTTCGTTATAGACGCATTGCAGAAGAAGATCATATAGATATAGATTTCAGGGCCTTTAATGGGATTTGGCGAGCAAATTATCAAATTCCAACCCTTCAATTGGAATGGGAAAAAGGACCTCAAGTTGAATTTGAGCAGGTGGCAGAGTCAAAAGGTGGGGTTCGCAAGAGTACAACCGAGGCTCGTGTCCGGTATATACGGCGAGGCTTTCTTAGTAGGTTGTGGCAAAATATTCCATTGATTACCAAGCATTTAAAGCACCTCAAAAGCCAATTCTATAGAGGGATCCATTGTAAGTCTATCAATTGGCGAGTGGAAATTGGATACAAAGATGCTTGTCATACGGCAATTGCAGCTGGGTCTTTTTGGGCTATGTTTGGGTTTGCACTCTCCTATCTTTATCGACAAGTGACTATAGAAGTAAAGTCTCCAAATATAGTAGTTGTTCCTCAGTTTAAAAAAGAAGGCTTCTTTTGTGACATTCAATGCATATTCCACCTAAGAATAGGTCATATTATTTTTGTAGGACTGAGGTTATTACGAACGTTCAAGCGGGGTATAAGGGGGTAGACAACACATGGGGAATCATCCGATTGAATCATTAATGAAAACTGCTATGGAAAGCATCCAACAAATCGTTGACGTGAATACGATCGTCGGCGACCCGGTCGAGGCCCATGACGGCTCTGTGATAATTCCAATTTCAAAAGTTTCTTGCGGCTTTGCGGCAGGCGGAAGTGAATTTGCTCCGCCGGATGACAAAGATTCCGGACATAATGGGGGTGGAACGCCTGGGCAAGGACCAGCGTTGCCATTTGGTGGAGGTGCCGGGGCCGGAGTATCCGTTCAACCGGTAGGGTTTTTAGTAGTAGGCAACGGCAACATCCGACTTCTCCCAGTCGATAGCAATGTAGTAGTAGATCGACTGATTGATACTGTTCCGGATTTATTAGAGAAGCTTGGCGGAATGTTTCAAAAGAAAAAGAGAACCACGGACGATATTATTATCGCTCGCGACTAGAATAAATCGCCATTAGAATAAGATTAGCAGAAAGAACGGGATATCTCGTTCTTTTTTGTTTGTCCTTTTCATACATTTAGGCAGGGGGTGAGAAATGGTTAATCTCATCTGGCTTTTAATGTTGGCAATAGGTATAGTCGTCGCTGCTTTGAACGGACACATAGAATCTGTCACCACATCTGCAATGAAGGCTGCAGAACTGGGAGTAGAGGTTGCTATTGAACTAATCGGAGTAATGAGTTTATGGTTAGGTCTAATGCGTTTGGCTGAGGAAGCAGGTTTAGTTAAAGGAATTGCGCGGATTTTTGGGCCGGCAATTCGTCGTCTATTTCCATCTCTTAGACCAGATAGCAAAGCTCTAGGTGCCATAATTATGAATCTGAGTGCGAATATATTAGGTTTAGGTAATGCCGCAACTCCTTTTGGACTTAAGGCCATGCAAGAACTTCAAAAAGAAAACCCGACACCTGATGTGGCAAGTCCTGCGATGATCACTTTTCTGGCCTTGAATACCTCTTGTATTACTCTAATCCCGGCAACGATTATTGGTGTTCGCTTAAAAGCTAACTCTGTTAATCCTACTGAGATTATTGGAACTACTATAGTTGCGACAGGATGTGCTATGTTCATGGCCATCTTTGTAGATTTCTTAATTCGTCGCAGGAGGAAGCTATGAACATAATCGCGGAGATATCCAGATGGGCCATACCGCTGCTCCTTTTACTTGTACCTATAGTGGCCTACATTCGAGGAGTTCCTGTTTACGAATCGTTTGTAGAGGGTGCGGAAGAAGGATTCAAAACAGGTGTGCGAATTTTGCCATTCTTAATCGGGATGCTTGTAGCAATTCGGGTGTTTGTTGATTCCGGTGCACTTAGTATTCTATCGCAATGGCTTCGGCCACTCATCAACATACTAGGATTAGACCCTGATTTTGCTGCGATTATCCCGTTAGCAATTATGCGTCCGTTAAGTGGTTCAGGTGCCTTGGGAGTAGCAACACAGTTAATTAATGAATACGGTCCCGATTCCTACATTGGTCGTTTAGCCTCAACATTGCAGGGAAGTACGGATACAACTTTCTTTGTGTTAACGGTATATTTTGGTTCAGTGGGTATAAAAAAATATCGATACGCCCTAAAATTAGGTTTACTTGCGGATCTTATTGGTTTGATCGTCTCAGTTTGGATAGTTACTAAAGTGTTTTATTGATACGTACTTTGTGCATACTAACAATGAACCTAAAAAGGGGGCATTGTTTAGTATGCTATATATTGTTTTGCCAGCGTATAATGAGGATCAAGCACTTGCTGAACTATTAGAAGATATCAGAACAAACTGTGCACAGATTCCTCACCAGATCGTTATAGTTAACGATGGAAGTACAGATCGTACTTTTGATATTGTTCAGCAATATACTCAAGACTACAATAATATACACGGAGTAAATCATGAGCAAAATAAGGGATTGGGGGCTGCTATTAACAGTGGCTTCCAATATGTTTTGAATCACTCTTATCTCATTAAAGATCATGACAAAAAAAATTGCGAGAATAAAATTTGTCCAGATATTGTCATCACAATGGATGCAGATAATACTCAACCGGCAAATTGTATTCCCTTACTTTATGAGGAAATCTGTTCAGGCTCAGACCTGGTTATTGCTTCGCGGTATGTCCAAGGAGGAGAACAACATGGGCTTTCATTAGGGCGTCGGGGATTATCTTGGGGGGCTGGGAAAGTCATGCAATTATTTGCTCCTATCAAAGGTGTCCGTGATTATTCATGTGGATATCGGGCTTATCGTCTTAAGCTTCTGGCTGAGGGAACCCGCCAATATGGGCCGGATATAATTGTAAGTCGAAATTTTTCGGGGATGGTTGAATTGCTCTTGAAGATTGCTCCATTCGCAGAACGGATAACGGAAGTCCCCTTAAAACTTCACTATGAACTTAAAAAAGGTGCCAGTAAAATGCGAATTTGGGCTACAATTTGGGGCTACTTTCAACTTATTTACCAATTAAAACGTAATAAGTGGAGTACAGTAGAATGGGCCGAGGAATAAATCGTTTACTTTTAGCAGGAATTTTGCTAATGACTTTAGGACTTCGTCTGCGTGGAATCACGAATCCATTGCTTGATGACCAGGCATGGAGACAGGCAGATACAGCTAGCATGGCTACTCATATGCTGGGAAATTTATTGAATTTCCCAAAGGTTTTCTTACCTCAGCTTAATTATGATGGGGTTATGCCTCAACATGTTGAGTTGGAGTTTCCCTTTTTACCATATGTATTAGCATGGACTTGGACAATTTTCGGTTGGACGGACTTATGGGGGCGGATCTGGTCAGTCTCTTTATCGTTGCTTACGGTGATAGGAATTTATGACCTGGGGCGAAGGATATTTAGTGAGCGAGTTGGACTTTTTGCCGCCGCGATTTACGCTATAATGCCTTTGTCAATTTATTATGGAAGAGTTGTCATGCCTGAACCTATGGCTCAAGCATGGAGTATCTGGGCCCTGGCTATGGTTTGGAGATGGAGAACTTCGCCAAAAGAGACTGGGAGTTGGCGAGCAGGCTTATTAATGGCTGGGGCAATCTTAGCTAAGCTTCCCCAGCTTATGCTGTTTCCCGTCGCCCTCCTATTAGGTTTTTGGCCATTGCAAGAACGGGTAAGGCAAATAATCCGCTATAGTTTGATTGTGCTTATTCCACCAATAGTTTATTATGTATGGGTACATTTTAATGTTGATTCTTCTAGTCAATTTGTTTCGGGAATATTAACTGAGCAAGTTGCCGGCTCAGCAAATATCAATTGGGAACTATTGGAGAAAAATGTCGAGCGTGGGTTTACAGATATTGTCGTATTTCTTTCTGGCCTGGGGCTGCTGCGTCTCTGTTTTTTTCGTTCACCGGCACGTTTAGCCTTTTGGGTTTGGGGGGGAATCAGCATTTTGTATATAGGCATAGTTTGTGCCCGTATTCCCTTAGATTATTACTTAGTGCCTGTTTTGCCTTTAGTTGCCCTATTAAGTGCTTACGCTATAGACTGTATTGCTAATTTACCTGGGACTGTTATTGGGATTGTGCTTTTGGCCTTGATTAATAAGGGTACCTTTAGTGATTTAACCCCTAAGTATCAATGGAACCAAGAATACCTAAGTCAAGCCCAGTGGATAGTAGACCATACAGAAAACTCAAGTGTGTTAGTATTAAGCGATCCTCCGCCAATGACATTTTATTACGCTAGAAGAGTTGGATTTAGGTTGAATACTGTCGATGACCAAGCCTCCTTTAATCTTTTGCAGCAGTTTCCGGGGGATTACCTAGTTCGTCTTCCTCACAGCGCACAGAATGAGAAGTTTTGGAGAAATGTTCAAGAACGGTATTCTGAAATTGGGCCGGGTATCTTTGATCTCAAGATTACTGAGACTTCTCCCTTGCTTCAGGATACAGATGTTCTTGGAACCCGATAGAGTAATTACCTACTATAAATTAAAACGCTAGCAGCGATAAATAGAAAGGAAGAACAATGAGCCAAGAGAAAGAGGATGGAGAACGCCTTCAAAAAGTAATTGCTAAAGCAGGCATTGCATCTCGCCGACATGCAGAACAGCTTATTCTTGAAGGTAGAGTAAAAGTAAATGGGGCAAAGATTTCTGTTTTAGGATATAAAGTTGGGATGGATGATTCCGTTGAAGTTGATGGAAGGCCTATCAAACATACAGAAAAGCTGGACTATTATCTTCTCAACAAACCAGTTGGTGTAATTACTAGTGCTCAAGATCCCCAAGGTCGCCCTACGGTTATTGATTTATTAAAAGAAGTTCCGGCGCGAGTATATCCGGTTGGCAGATTGGACTACGATACCTCCGGAGCATTACTGCTTACTAATGATGGAGAGTTGGCACATCGTCTGATGCATCCTTCCTATGGAGTAGAGAAAACCTATCGCGTTTGGATTAAAGGCCCAATGGGGATTAATGCCATAGAAAGCCTTAGACAAGGTGTTTTACTTGAAGATGGAAACACCGCACCTGCTAAAGTCCAGCGAGTATGCGGTGTTTCGAAGAGAAGCAACGAAGAGCTTAGACCTAATCATATTGAAATTTTAGAAGTGACAATTCATGAAGGGCGAAATCGTCAAATTCGTCGTATGTTTTCCGCTGTTGGTTATCCGGTCTTTAAATTGGAGAGGATTCGATTTGGATCTCTCAGTCAGGGAAACACTCTTCCTCCGGGTGCGTACAGAGCTCTAACAAAAGAGGAAATCAAAGAATTGCGATCTCAAGTAGGATTATGATTTAGGGTAGACAGGATGATCAAGCTCCTTATTCCATTTTTCTATATCCCTACCGCCATAAGACTGTAAGGTGTTCGCAACAGCATTGATTTTTTCGTGCTCTGTTTGGATTAGAACCAACCAATGTCCGGTACGAACTTCATTCTCGTAATGTCGTGCCCGTATTTCCGAAAGTCCGTAGCTTAAAAGGACTTCTGCTAGTCCACGGCTGGGAGGTTGATGCATAAGCTCGCTGGCCAGTGGCCCTGCTACAATTACCTCCCCTAAATTTGGAACAAAAAACGGTGGTGCTTGGACAAGCCAGGTGTGATATTTGTCGTGATTGGTTTCACTCGGGTAATAGGCCAACTCGTTGGCGATTTCTTCACGGTATTGACCTTGATGGAAGTATTCACTGCGGATTACGACTGATACTTTAGAATTTGCTAAGGATTCCCCTTGTATTTCTTCGATAGCTTCTTTAGTTTGTTGTTGTCCCTTGAAAATTGCAATTGCAGTTTTAAGCATGTAATTTTATCCTCCTTGTAACTATACTATCTGTTGAAGTTTTCTTAGTATGTCCATAAATTCTACGCCTAAAGCAAGGCCTGCAGGATAAAATTAAACCCATGGAGAATATTTTATAGGATTCATTTAAATATTGGGGTTTGGTGAAAAAGCTGGGCCTCAAATTTAAGTTGAACGATTATGATGGGGAACGGAGAGAACCAGTGATGAAGATTCGGATTGGAGATGAACTCCTAACAGAACACATTCGCGTACGGATTCGAGTGGATTTTCGCGGTGAATCGAAAACTGGGCGCTTTTTCTTTGGAGGAAAGAGCAAGGAATTAGTGGCTGAAACGATGCGCGAGCAACAGGTAGCCTTATTGCGCAATGTTCCACTACAAGGAATCATCATCGAAGATATCGATCTAAGTTTAGATATCTATACCGTCGCTGAAGAAAATGGACGCCGTCATCACGACGAAGTTGCCTATGCACCAATTATTTTAACCTTACGGGTTGAAAATATTGACGACTTGCTTCCCTTTCTAGTTAAACCAGAATTCCGCAAGATTGAATTCTTAAGCCCTGAAAATATTTCTTTACACCGGCTAGATATGGAGAGATTACTATTTCGGCTTAGTCAGTCCTTTCAACAAGAGTTGAGATTGCTTGAACAAAAGTATTCCCGTTGAATAGTATCGAATTAGTAAAAGTTAAATGATTTTCTCTTTGGCTACGAAAATGAGGGTGAATCTATGGATTTAATAAAGATATTAGCTGAAAGGCTCAGTATTATTGTGACCATAGCGTTACTAATGACGAAGAGTCAGGTCTTTCGCCGATATTTGAATTCTCAACTAAACAAGCGTCAGACGTTAACCTTAATGCTGATTTTTGGCGTATTCTCCATGGCAGGAACCTATTCGGGAGTTTCTATTAATGGTGCTAATGCGGCTAATACGAGTGCTATCGGAACGGTAAGTGCAGGTATGCTTGGCGGGCCGCTGGTTGGTTTAGTAGTTGGCGCAATTACAGGCTTGCACTTTTACATATTCTATGGAGGGTTTACTGGTTTAGCTTGTGCAATATCTCCAATATTGCAGGGTTTGCTGGGAGGGCTCATTTATTGGCTGGCAAGGGATAAAAACGATGATTGGAAGGTCGGCGTGGGGCTGGGAATAATAGCCCAAATAATGGAGATGGCTATTATTCTTATAATTGCCCGTCCTTTTGAGGAAGCATGGAACCTAATCATGGTCATTGCTATGCCAATGGTTCTATTCAATGGGCTTGGAGTGGGTCTTTTTTTATATATTATTAAGACAGTTTATCATGAGGAAGAACAGATTGCCGCCCTACAAGCCCAGAATGTCTTGCAAATAGCTGATATAACTTTGCCTTATTTTCGAAAGGGTTTAAATTTAGAAAGTGCTCAAAAAGCTGCTGAAATTATTCAAAAAATTTCCAAGGTGGCAGCGGTGGCAATAACCAATAAGCAGCAAATAATCGCTTATGTCGGTTTAGGATCGGATCACCATTTTATAGGACAACCATTTATGACAGAGGCAGGGCATAAAGCCTTACGGGATGGTAAATCTATCCAGATTTCTGAAGTTGAAACTGAGTGCAAGTATCCAAATTGTCCTTTACGCTCAGCTATTGCTGTCCCTCTGCGCCCTGGTGAAAAGACAATCGGAGCTTTAATTTTATATCGTGCTCGGCGAGGGAAATCAATTATCGACGTAACTTTAGCAGAGGGACTGGGGAAACTTTTTTCCACTCAACTTGAGTTAGCCGATCTTGAACACCAGAAAGAGTTAAGCGTTGCATCTGAAATACGAGCACTTCAAGCTCAAATCCAGCCTCATTTCCTATTTAATACCTTAAATACTGTAGTAAGTTTAATCAGGAGTCAGCCGGAAAAAGCGCGGGAGGTTCTTATTTTTTTGGGTGAATTCTTACGCCGCAATATGCGTCAAGGGGTTTCATTCCACACTGTACGGGAAGAATGTAAACATGTCGAAGCCTATATGGCTATCGAAGAGGCTAGATTTTCCAACAAGTTAAAGGTAGATATGAACATTGAGACAGGAACTGAGAATATTATATTGCCACCGCTAGTCTTGCAGCCACTGGTTGAAAATGCAGTTAGACACGGACTGTTACCTAAGGATAGCGGGGGTACAGTTTCAATCCATGTCCACAAAGATGGTGATAGCATACAAATTATAGTTCGAGATGATGGAATAGGCATATCTAGTTTTAAGCTGCGCGACATTTTTGAAGGAGTTGAAGAGGAAGATGCTGAGATAGGAATCGGTCTAAAGAACGTACATCGACGTTTATTAAGACTATACGGACAGGGACTACTGATTGAAAGTATCCTTGGTGTGGGAACGATTATTTCCTTTCGAGTACCCATTTCAAGAAGTGTACTTAGAGGAGTGACATTATGATCAAAATAGTATTAGTAGACGATGAACAACCGGCGCGTGAAGAACTAAGATTTTTGTTGGAGAAAAATTCTGAAATGGAAATCATCGGTGAGTTTTCAAGTGGAGTGCAGACTATTGAAGGAATTCCCAACCTGCAACCGGAGGTTATCTTTATGGATGTCCATCTGCAAGATATGGATGGTATTGATGTTGTTCGAGCTCTTCAACAGTTGGATATGCGGGCATCCGTTGTTTTTGCTACTGCTTATGATGTTCATGCTATACGCGCTTTTGAACTTAATGCCGTGGATTATATTCTTAAACCCTTTTCTCAGGAACGTTTGAAAGTTACAATTGATCGTATCCAACAACGTATACAGTCACATGACCAGGAATTGACGCAAAAAATATCACGTTTAATTCAAGAAATAGGGGTTAAACAACGACCGCGCAAACTTGCAGCTACCTCTAAGGGACGAGTTGTCTTGATTGACCCGCAGGAATTGCTTTATGTAGTCGCTGAAGGTCGCTATGCCAGTTTGGTAACTGAACACAAAATGTGGCCCACGACGTTCAGTTTGCACGAAATTGAAGAGAGACTGGATCCTGCCCAGTTCTTGCAAACTCACAGAGCTTACATTGTTAACCTAGATCGTATTAAAGAAGTAATTCCTTGGTTTAACTCAACCTATAAGATTATTATCGATGGCGAGAAAGCAACTGAAATTCCGGTTAGTCGAACTTATATCAAAAAACTAAAAGAACGGCTTGATGTTTGAGTGTTCAAAGAAGAACACTTTTTTTTTGTGTAATATAATGAATATGCAAAACATTACGTAAATTCATAATCTCATGTCAAATTTTATGTGTTTGGTGCAAATAATCTAGAGAATTTTCGCACAATATTATATTCTTTGTTTATTACTTAAATGGTCGGGTTCAATGGTCTGATGACCATCCATTCTCTTCCAGCATTGACGGCAGCTATAGCTGGGAAGTCGAGTCCGACCATCAAAGGAACAGCAGCTGCAGCAGGAGTACCGACCTGCTGCGGCAACATACAACAAATCAAGTGAATCAGGTCAAGACCTGCTTCACTTTTTATCTAAGAATAAAGAGTCGGGAAGGATTGCCTGGGATACCGATCGGTTCATGAAGGAACTTGTTATTTGCTGGATTTAATACAGCGTTTTACTCTTTAAAACAAAGAAGTAGTAACGGCCTTCGGCTTAAAACCAAGGAGTTTATTTTGATACAACCCGATATGCGAGGAGAGAAATAGGGTGATACTTAAACCCATCAAAACCCCAAAAGTTTATGAACAGATTGTTGATCAGATCAGCCAACAAATTGCCCAAAGTCATCTAAAACCAGGAGATCGCCTGCCTTCAGAAAGGGAATTAGTAGAGCGGTTTAAGGTAAGCCGTGCCTCAATAAGAGAAGCTCTTAGTGCTCTTGTGATGATGGGACTGGTAGAAGTACGTTCTGGGGAAGGAACTTATATCAGGCGAGTAAATGCAGAATCCGTAGTAACCCCTTTAGCATGGATGTTGGTGATCGAAAAGAATACAGATTTGGAACTTTATGAGGCACGAAAAATTATAGAGGTACAGACTGCCGGTTTGGCGGCAGAGAGAGCAAATATTGATGATTTGAAGGACATGTCCGAAGCGTTGGAAATTATGCGAAAAGATTTAAAATTGCATCAGTTGAGCGAAGAAGCAGATCATAACTTTCATTATGCAATTGCCAAATCAGCCCATAATAAAATTCTCTTTCGTTTGATGACTACTCTTTCAGATACTCTTAAAAAGAGCTTAAAAAGCAATCGAAGTAAGATTTTTGAACATGAAGATTCTCCTCTGAAGTTATTAAATGAGCATTTTAACATATATGAGGCTATAAAGAATCGTGACGTTGAAAGTGCTCAAAAACTGATGTTGGATCATCTACTAGGGGTAGAGAATAATCTTAGAAAATACATAGTCAATGACAGCAAATAAGGAGTCAACAACATTAAAAAAATTTTACAATAACCAAAAGTAATTCCTGGTATAAATTCACAATACCTAGGAATTTAAGTAGGTCTATGGGTAATTTGTAAGGAGGAATGCTTGGAAAAGACTCAGTTTACTCGGACTTGTAACTCTCATTAAGCACGTCATATTTTGGAAGGAGGATTTATCATTGACCTATCTACAGAATTATAACCCGACAGGTAACTTTTGGTTCTCTGTATTCTTAGCAGCTGTACCTATTCTGACTTTACTCTACTTTTTAGCCCTCCACCCTCATAAAGCTAAAAACGGTGAAAGAATCTTAGGAATTTATGCCCCCTATGCAGCTGCTATTGCAGTTGTTGTTACTTTTTTCATATGTGTTTTTGTTATGAAAATGCCTGCCACCTCAACTGCCGCGGCCTTTGGGTATGGTGTGATAAGCGGATTGTTCCCTATTGGCTGGATTGTTTTCGGGGCAATTTTCTTATACACAATGACAGTTGTTACCGGTAGGTTCGAAATAGTTAAAGACTCAATTGCCGGAATCACGCCGGATCGACGTTTACAGGCCCTGCTCGTTTCCTTTAGCTTCGGTGCCTTTATCGAAGGGGCTTCGGGTTTTGGTACTCCCGTAGCAGTGGCTGGTGCTATCATGGTTGGTTTAGGTTTCCGCCCCTTGACAGCTGCAGTTGTCTGCTTGATTGCCAATACAGCACCGGTTGCGTGGGGAGCTATCGGAACACCAGTACTCACTCTTGCAAAAGTCACTGGTATCCCGGACGGCATGATTACTATGATGGCAGGCAGACAATTACCGTTTTTCTCAATCCTCATTCCCTTCTGGTTAGTCGCAACACTGGTAATAATGGAAAAAGGCAAACTTAAGGAAGTCTTTGAAGTATGGCCTGCAATTCTCGTTACTGGAGCTTCCTTTGCTGTTACCCAGTTCATGATGGCCGAGGCTGGAATGACGATGCTTGTAGATATCGGATCGGGAATTATGAGTATTGTTATCACCTCAATCTTCTTGAAAATATGGAAACCTAAAAATGTTATTACCAATGAAATGGCTTATGCAAAACTAGAGGGAAGAGATCCAGGCAAACCGAAAGTTATCCCAAAACATCCTCTACCCGTTCTTCTTCAGGCTTGGATGCCTTGGGTATTCTTGGCTATCTTTGTAGCCATGTGGGGTGTCCCCAGTATCAAGGCTTGGTTGACCTCTCTCTTTAATCCTAGTTTTAACATTCCCTATCTTCATGGCTTAGTGTTTAAAACAGCACCGGTAACTGCTGGAGCTGTGGCAAAAACCGGAGAGGCTGCTGTATTTAGCTTCAATATATTTACAATGGCAGGAACAGGGATTCTAATCGCAGCGTTTATTACCGGAATCTTATTCCTCAGAGTCACTGCAGCTCAGTGGAAAGAAATTCTTGTTACGACAATTGTCCGTTTGAAAATTCCTCTTTCTGTTATCTCTTTAGTTATTGGCTTAAGTTACATGACAAAATATGCAGGAACTGACGTTATCCTTGCTTTAGCCTTTGCGAAAACAGGGACATTCTATCCCTTCTTTGCTGTTATGATTGGATGGCTGGGGGTTTTCCTTACCGGTAGTGACACAGCGTCAAACTCGCTCTTCGGTAACCTTCAGTTAGTAACCGCTCAGCAGTTGCATCTTGATCCTCTCCTCATGGTTACTGCTAACAGTACAGGTGGAGTTATGGGTAAAATGATCGATGCTCAGAGTATTACGGTTGCGACGGCTGCTTGCTATGCTGACGCTGACGAGGGGGTCAGAAATATCGGAGTTATTTTCCGGAAAGTATTCTGGCACAGCGTTGTGTTAGCAATGTTAATGGGTGTTTTAGTGTGGCTGCAAGCCTACGTATTCACCTGGATGATCCCAGTAATGAAATAAAAAAATCCAACAGGGCTGGCCTATTTATTTAGGTCATCCCTGTTAATTTAGTGTAAGTAAAGTATTGATATAACCAACTGGAATAGATGAGATTGCAGCATTAAAAATTAAAAAGCTGAGGCTTAGCCCTCAGCTTTTTAATTTTTAATTTTAATTAACAAAAAATGAATATTTAAACTGAGAAGCGTAAACAATTCCATAATAGTTGGCATTTCGAACACAGCGAGTCAAAACAAAATGAAAGGTGGAAGTTATAAATGCAATGGACACAAAACTATTCCGCGCTTGGAGGTAGTATTGGACTTACCGCATTAGTGGTATCTTTGCCTATCTTCTATTTACTATGGGCCTTAGCGGTAAAACGCATGAAAGGGCATATAGCTGGAGTAACCACGCTGATCTTTACGAATATTATTGTAATTCTAGTATACAAGATGCCAATAGGAGTTGCGCTTTCAGCAAGTGCCCTTGGAATACTAAATGGATTATTTCCAATTGCCTGGATTATTGTAACTGCAGTTTTCTTGTATAACTTAACTGTTGAAGCAGGTCAATTCGATATCATTAAGAGTTCAATCGCTTCTTTGTCCAACGACCGTCGTCTCCAAGCACTTCTAATTGCTTTTTCCTTTGGCGCTTTTTTAGAGGGTGCTGCTGGATTTGGTACTCCTGTAGCAATTACTGGTGCAATTTTAATCGGTTTGGGCTTTGAACCCCTCTATGCGGCAGGCCTTTGCCTGATCGCTAATACCGCTCCGGTAGCCTTCGGAGGAATTGGCGCTCCGATCATAGCCGCTGGTGCAGTAACCGGCGTCAATGCAGATATAATTTCTGCTGCAGTGGGTCGTCAACTTCCATTCCTTTCCGTTTTTATACCATTATATTTAATTATTCTAATGGCCGGCTGGAAAGGCGCCAAAGAGGTTCTGCCTGCTATTGCGGTTTCAGGTTGTTCCTTTGCTATAGCTCAGTGGTGGTCTTCTAACTACCTGGGACCAATGTTGCCGGATATAATTTCTTCACTGTTTTCACTTATTACCACAGCAATTCTACTCAAAGTTTGGAAACCCAAGAATATCTGGCGTTTTCCAAATGAGAAGAGTGAAAAGATCGAACAATACAAGAAATACTCCGGCGGTCAAATACTTAAAGCATGGTCTCCTTTCTTAGTGCTTACGGTTATGGTGGGAATTTGGGGCACAACAAGCTTTAAAAATTTTGTCACCAAACAGCTGGAATGGTTTGTTAATATTCCCCATTGGCCTGGGCTTGACGGCCTAGTCTATAAAACCATGCCAATTGTTACAAAACCGGCGGTTTACTCTGCTAGTTACAAATGGGATTTCTTCGCTGCTGCTGGAACCGCGATTTTAATCTCTTCAATAATCACAATGTTAATTCTTGGTGTTAGTCCAGCCAGGGGAGCAAAAGTAGCACGGGCAACCTTGAAAACTCTAATCTATCCTACCATTACAGTAAGCTCAGTACTTGGCTTTGCCTACATTGCTAACTATTCTGGATTATCTTATACACTGGGGATTCTTTTTGCAGGAACCGGTCATTTGTTTCCCTTCTTCGCTCCGGTTCTCGGTTGGCTCGGTGTATTCTTGACAGGGTCTGACACCTCGGCAAACGCCTTGTTCGGACAACTGCAAAATGTAACGGCTCAACAGGTTGGAGTAAACCCTGTTCTGACCATTGCCTCGAACAGTTCGGGTGGAGTTGTAGGAAAGATGATTTCTCCTCAATCTATAGCAGTTGCGACGGCCGCGACGGGTTTAGTTGGTAAAGAATCTGATCTATTCAGATTTACACTCAAACATTCGATCTTTCTCTTACTGCTAATTTGCATTATGACCTATCTACAGGCGTATGTCTTACCGGGAATGATTCCAGTTATTCAATAAAATCAAATAAATGTAAAAAATAAATAAATAAACCTAAAATGGGGAAAGGATATTTTTAACCTTTCCCCTTTATTTGAAATAAAATGCGTTTTACATATTGAAATACATTAACAATTGAATTAATATATGGTTAGGTGGTCTGACTATCAGACGAAATTTATAGTTTAAAAATACTATGGGGGGTAGATGAATGCTAGCTCGTGAAGTTATAGAAGATCTAATTAAAGTATTGGGTAAGGAAAACGTCCTCACGGAGCAGGAAGACTTACTGACCTATGCTTATGACGCGACGGCTGCGATGAAACATCATAAGCCGGGTGTCGTGGTTTCACCCCTTAATACCGAGCAAGTTGCAGAAGTTGTAAAGATAGCTAATCGCTATAAGATTCCGGTCTATCCACGTGGTTCGGGTACGAACTTAAGTGGAGGTACTATTCCTTCTGAGGACAGTATCGTTCTATCAATGCTTAACCTGAATAAAATCCTTGAAGTGGATCAGGATAATCTAACGGCAACCGTTCAACCTGGAGTAATTATTCAAGATCTGAATAACGCTGTACAGCAGTTTGGCTTGATTTATCCGCCAGATCCGGGAACAGTTACAACCGCTACTATGGGCGGTTCAGTTTCAGAATGTTCTGGAGGATTGCGTGGACTCAAGTATGGTGTTACCAAGCATTATATTATGGGTTTGCAAGTAGTCTTAGCGAACGGGGAAGTTATTCGCTGGGGTGGAAAAACCGTCAAAAATGTTACTGGCTATGATTTAGTAGCTCTCTTTACCGGAGCAGAAGGTACCTTAGGAATTATCACGGAAATTCTTGTGAAGTTAATCCCGGCACCTGAGGCTCGTAAGAGTATTATGGCTGTTTTTGATGATGTTGACAAGGCTGGAAAAGCTATTGCGTCAATTATCAGAAATAAGATTATCCCTGCTACCCTTGAGATTATGGACAATGTTACGATCCAAACTGTTGAACACTTTGTTCATGCTGGACTGCCCTTAAATGCTGAAGCAGTTCTGCTAATTGAAGTAGACGGGTATAAAGAAGTTGTTGAGCGGGAAGCCGTTTTGGTTGAGCAGATTTTAAAAGAAGAACAGGCTGCCGATGTCAAAATTGCTAAGGATGATAAAGAACGGGATCTATTATGGTTAGCACGTCGAAGTGCCCTTCCGGCCTTAGCTCAAAAAAGGCCTACCACGGTTCTAGAGGATGCTACTGTGCCCAGAAGTAAAATCCCCGATATGATCAAAGCCATTCGGAAAATCGCTGACAAGCATAAGCTCAACATTGCTACCTTTGGTCATGCCGGAGATGGCAACCTGCATCCAACGATCTTAACGGATGAGAGAGATCTAGACGAAATGAAGCGAGTTCACTTAGCTGTCGATGAAATATTCCAAACAGCGATTTCTTTAGGAGGAACTCTTTCCGGGGAACACGGAATTGGAGTTGCTAAAATGAAATACCTAGATTGGGAATTTGGTGAAGCTGGAGTTGCATTACTGCGAAGTATGAAAGAAGCCCTGGATCCCAACTATGTGTTGAACCCGGGGAAAATAGTGAGGAGGGACTAATCGTGTCCGTATATAATTCTCTGGATTCGATTACCGAAGAACTCCATAAATGCATGAAATGCGGAAACTGTATGGCAGTTTGTCCTATTTACAAGGAAACTCGCCAAGAAGTTGCCGTAGCAAGAGGAAAGATCAGCCTTGTCGAATTCCTCCTTTCAGGAGAAGCTGAAATGACTCAAGGGCTGGCAGAGCGTTTTTCTCTGTGTACAACCTGTATGGCATGTAATAATAACTGTCCCTGTGGAGTTAGATTTGATAAAATTATTTTAGCTGCTCGGGCTGAAGCCGTTCGTAAAAAGGGTCTGCACCCTGTCAAAAAGATTGCCTTTACGGCGCTTAAGATGCAGCGGATGTTTGATTTTGGTATGAAAACAGGCAGCATGTTCCAAGGCGTGGCCTTAAAACACGTACCTCATAAAAGTGATCGTATTGCCAGAATGCGTTTTGATATTGGCATTGGAACGGATAAAGTATTCCCAATGTTAGCCAGTAGGACACTGCGTTCGGAGTTTCCGGAAGTTGTTAAAGTCGAAAAACCGAAGATGAGAGTGGCCTTTTTCACGGGATGTATGATTAATTACTTCTACACTGATATTGGGAAAGCAGTTGTAGAAGTTCTCAAAGAAAATGACATTGAAGTTGTAATTCCTAAGGGTCAGGGATGCTGTGGAATTCCCGCCTCAGTAAATGGAGATGTTGCCTCGGCCAGTGCTTTAGCAAAACGGAATTTAAGAGCCTTTGAGAAGCTGGGCGCGGACGCTTTGGTAGTGGCATGTTCTTCCGGAGGAACTGCTTGGAAGCATGTCTTTGGTGAACTTTTGGACAATGATCCGCAGTTTAAGGCCTTAGCCGATAAATGGGCTGGCAAGTCCTACGATATTTCCGAATTCCTGATTCACAAAGTACCTTTCAAAAAGGAAGGTTTAGGACGAGTAAATCGTAAAGTGACTTATCATGATCCCTGTCACTTGAATCGTGGACAAGGGATTAATAAGGAGCCGCGAGAAATCTTAAAGAGTATTCCGGGTGTGGAATTGATTGAAATGAAAGAACCGGGGCGTTGTTGCGGGATGGCTGGATCTTTCAGCCTTGTGCACCCTGATCTCTCTGTACAGATATCTGATCGTAAGACAGCGGATATTGAGTTGACCCACACTGATACGGTGGCAACAGGCTGTCCAGCATGTAGGTTACAGCTAAAAAGCGGAGTGGAAAATGCCGGAATAAATGAAGAAGTTGTGCATACTGTCCAAATTTTGGCTGAATCATACCGAGCTGGCAAAAAGAAGTAAATCAGGGTGGTGAAAACATGGGAACACTTTAAGAATAAAGTGTTCCCATGTTTCATATAGTGGATAGCTATGGTAAACTAAGTACGGTTATGGTTTTACAACCGATGTGCGAGGAGTGAAAAAAGGGTGATTCTAAAACCCATTAGAACCCGAAAGATCTACGAACAGATTGTTGATCAGATCGGTCAACTCATTGCCGAGGGACAACTAAAGCCTGGTGACCGGCTACCCTCAGAGCGGGAATTAGTTGAACGGTTTCAGGTAAGTCGTGCGTCTATTCGGGAAGCGATCAGTGCCCTAGAGATGATGGGCTTAATAGAAGTGCGTTCCGGCGAGGGAACTTATATTAGGCAGGTTAATATTGAATCTGTTGTAACCCCTTTGGCCTGGATGCTCTTTATAGAAAAAGACACTGACCTGGAACTTTATGAGGCAAGAAAGATTTTAGAAGTTCAGGCTGCCGGATTAGCGGCTGCGAGAGCGGATGAAGATGAAATAAATGAGATGTTTGCAGCGTTAGAAATTATGCGGAAGGATCTCGAATTACATCATCTAGGTGAAGAGGCTGACCATTACTTTCATTATGCAATTGCTAGAGCGACCCATAATAAAATCCTCTTTCGCTTAATGAATACCCTTTCGGATACAATGAAAAAGGCCCTTAAAACCAGCCGCAGTAAGCTTTATGAACACGAAGACACCCCTGAAAAGTTGTTTAATGAGCATTTTTTAATATACGAGGCTATTAAAAATCATGATTCTGAGAAAGCTAAAAAAATGATGTTGGATCATCTAGTTGGAGTTGAGAACCATCTCGCTAAGTATATGATTGAGGATTAAAAATTAAAGAGGCAGAAACAAAAAACAGTTTCTAGCCTCTTTTGGCACTGCTCTCCAGAACAAACGGGATAATAAGAATGAGAGAGTTAGCCTACGGCAATCCTAATTATGTGAAAATGAATTAAGAAAGCAAGAAAGAATTGTGATGGACAAGAAGTAAATAATAGTGAGGACAAAACTATGACATGTCAAATGGTTTATCACAACGGTAATTGTCTTAACACAAAAAGACCCTATGCTCGTTCCTGTAAGCTATGTATTGAGAGTTGTCCCCATCAAGCTATCTCAAACTATCGTGAGCTTGATACTAAGAGTTGTACAGAATGCGGAGTTTGTATGGCTGTCTGCCCAAGTGGCGGCTTTGTAGATCATTCCATCGACAAATTCTATCAATATCTCCAAGAGGCTGAAGAAATTGTATTGAATTGTCCAAAAGCAGTCCCCGGTGGTTTTGAAATACCTTGTTTGGGAATGCTGGATAGGGATAGCTGGATGACCCTAATGCTGTTAGCCAAGGAAAAATCGGCAACAATTAGCACAGGATCATGTGCAGACTGTCCTGATCGCCAGGCATGTGCAATTAGCGTTGAGGCCTTTAAAGGGGTTCATGCGGACTGGCCGACACATCCTGTGATTCATATCAAGGTTCGACCGGATCAAGGGTCTGGGGAGGGGCATGAGGCTAGTATTAATAAGGCGCCCGGGTCAGGCGTTCAAAAGGACAGAACCTTGGGATGGAGGGAGAAAAGTCGGGAAAAGATCGAGGAATGGCTGCCGAGCCTAACGGCAGATGAGACTTATCATATCCCAAAATCTCGTCAGTGGCTCATTGAAGCCTTCGAGGCTTCCTCAGAAGAGAAGATTCCCTTTCAGGCTATTTCAATTGCGGATTCCTGTACAAGCTGCGGAGTCTGTGCAGCAATATGTCCTCAGGGAGCTTTACAGAAGCGGGAAGAAATGAACTCAGCCTCTAATGAGGAAGATTTGACCAAAGAAGATAGAATCACATCCCTGCGGCTGATTTTTGAACCTATGAAGTGTGTTCAATGCCATCGCTGTGTAGAGACCTGTCGTTCTCAGGCCTTAACCTTTAATTATCAACCATTGTCTCATAAACTAATAACCGGTAAAATACTAGTCCACGAAGGCAGCCCCAAGTATTGTAACCAATGCGGTAAACGCATTTTCGATAATGGAGACTTGTGTTTGGTTTGCGCTACAAGTGGTCCTGAAGGTGGAGGTTTTTTTACTCGCTAAATTTAGAAGCTTAAAGAACAACTTAGGAGAATAATACTAGGCATGGTGCCCGCCGCATCCACAGTGGGCGCTGTGCTCATGTGGTTTTTTCTTGCCTTCACGAAGGATTTGGCCCGTCATATGAGTCACATGAGATATTGGCTGCTGTTGAACCTCTTTAGCCAAGCTGATAACTTCCTGGATCTCTTCTTTGGTTAAACCGATGTTTAATCCTTCGGTTATTGATAGGCGTAGTGCTGCCAGGGCATTGCAAGCAACTGCCGCAGAAATTTGCGAAACAATTGTTGTGCGTTGATCAAGACTCATAATGAATTCCTCCCAAATGATTATTAGTATTAGCTTTCCTCAATCTTAGCACATAATAGTTTATGGGGCAAAATGCACGTTACATATCAAATGCTAATGAGAATCCTTGTGTCAGAGAAAGGAATTAATAATGAACGAGTATGATGTTATTGTAGTTGGCGGTGGCGCTGCCGGTATGATGGCTGCCGGACAAGCAGCCAGCGAAGGCGCAAGAGTTCTGCTTTTAGAAAAGAAGGAACGTTTAGGGCGAAAAATTGCGATTTCAGGTAAAGGACGCTGCAATATAACCAATGTTGAAAATGTGTCCGATTTTATAAGCCATTACCCTGGAAATGGCCGCTTTTTGCATGGAATTTTGAGAGATTTTGATAATGTGGCCTTGAGAGAGTTTCTTGCTAATTATGGCGTTGAGACCAAGGTTGAGCGAGGAGGAAGAGTTTTTCCCGTCTCGGATGATGCGGAAAAGATTGTTGAAGCATTTATTATCTTTCTTAAGAAAATGGGGGTTATTATTAAATCCGGTATTAGTGTAGAAGAGGTTCTGGTTGAAGATGGGCATGTGGTTGGAGTAACAGGAAATGGACAAAAGTACTCAGCTCCCCATGTGGTTATTTGTACGGGTGGGGCTTCATATCCAGCAACCGGTTCAAATGGGGATGGATTCCGATTCGCTCGAAAACTAGGACATTCAGTTATTACCCCCAGACCGGCGTTGGTTCCGCTTAAAGCGGCAGAGGGTTGGGTTAAAGAACTGCAAGGGCTTTCTTTGCGCAATGTGGAGGCTTCCTTATGGATTGGAGGAAAGAAACAGCATTCGGAATTCGGGGAAATGTTGTTCACCCATTTTGGAGTGTCTGGCCCCATTATTTTGACCTTGAGCCGACAAGCCGGGGATGCCCTTCGTGAGGGGAAGAAAGTCCAATTAAAAATTAATCTTAAACCAGCCTTAACTAATGAGCAATTAGATCTTCGAGTTCAGCGGGATTTTCAAAAGTATAGCAATAAACAGAGTAAAAATGCCTTTGATGATCTTATGCCGCAAAGTTTGATACCTGTCTTAATCCGCCTGAGTGGGATAAACCCAGATGGGGTAGTTCATCAAATTAGCCGGGAAGAACGCAAGGCTTTGGTTAAATTGTTGCAGGAATTATCGATTACTATTACAGACACCCTTTCTATGGAAACTGCTATAGTAACTGCCGGGGGAATTAATGTCAAAGAAATTAATCCCAAAACCATGGCTTCGAAATGTGTTGAAGGACTCTTTTGGGCCGGTGAAGTTGTGGATGTTGATGGGATAACAGGCGGGTATAACCTCCAGGCTGCTTTTGCCATGGGTTATAGAGCTGGCCGGGCGGCAGGAAATGTTATAGGATAGTTCATGGATATGAGGTCTGATTAATTAGCTTCTTGCATAAACTCTTTTCGAGGTGATGTACGTGCGTCGAAGAGGGAGTTTAATTGAGTTGTTATGGAATATGATCCAGCGAGGAGAACGACGAATCATTAGAGTTATGGTTTTAGCTTCAGTATTGCTTTTAGTAATGCAATTAAGCGCTGTAAGGGACCCTCTTGAATTCTACGTTTCTGTAGCGTCTAAGGTAGAAGCGCCTCCTTTAGAGTTGCCGGCACTTGCTCCCGCAGATCCTCAACAGTCGGCAAAAACCTGGATGATTACCTTAAAGGCAACTCCTGCTGCTCCAATTAGGGTGGTTCAAAATGGAACAGTTATCGCAAATTTAGCCAAAGGAGAACAGCAAATAGCCATTCAATCAGGTCAGATTCAACTTGACGGAATAGGTATTAATCAGACCGTAAAGGTACAGGTTATAAAAAGAGATAATCAATTGCTAGAGCCTCGTCAAAATCAAATTTTTATAATCCAGGGCAATATTCAGAACATGGTCATAAAGCAGTAATGTTGCAAAGCGCTCTCGGTGGTACTATAATTATTGGTAATAATTGTTGGGGGTTTTTCTCATAGAGTATAGATGAGAAAAGGAGGGTAGTATGGTAGGATGGTATAGGTATAGTATGATAAGCGAATAATTGAAGAATGGTGGGATGGTTTTTACAAAAATCAAAGGCACTGAGAAGTGTCTTTTTCTACCATTGTGGTTGTTAATTAGTTTGGAGAGGAAGAATGCTTAGATGACACAAAGCAAAAAAATCGCACTTGCTGCGTTAAAAATGGCTATGACTGAAAGTCGGGAAGAAGAAACCCTTTTGAAAGAATCTTATCTCAAAATGGGGGTCAAAACAGCTGCGGTTGATTATGGTGGTGAGTATATCGCTTCTGTTCGCAAAATTGTAGAACGTGCTATAGTAGCTGCCAAACGCGAAGGGGCGATCCGTGAGACCCATGGAGATGAGGGGGCTGTTGCTGGAGCCACGCGTGAAGCCTTAAGTCAAATAATGAACAAGGCTATAGGTTTGAATATTGGCGGAAAAATTGGTATTGCACGTCAAAATGATCATTTAAGTGTGGCAGTTTTTTTTGGAATTGGACTCTTACATTTAGATGAGGTGGCTGTTGGTCTGGGACATCGAGTTGCTCCCAAGGAATAAGGGGGGAAGAACGATGGTGCGAGGTATAAGGGGTGCGACCACGGTTGAGCACAATGATGCTGCGGAGATTCGAGAAGCAACCCAGGAATTATTGCAAATGATTCTCTCTGAGAATTCACTTTGCACCGAGGATTTGGTGAGTGCTATATTCACGGTAACCTCAGACTTAGATGCTGATTTTCCGGCATCAAGTGCCAGGGCGATTGGCTGGCAGCTGGTACCGCTTCTATGTTCCACAGAAATACCAGTTCCCGGTGCACTTCCCTATTGTATCCGCGTTCTGCTGCACGTTAATACTGAACGCAGTCAAAAGGAGATTCGCCACATTTTTTTGCGAAATGCGGTAAAATTACGTAAAGATCTTCTCGAGGGTGATCCCGAAAAAGATTAGACACCAAGCTATAGTAGGAAGAAGGAGAGCGCGATGAAGCTAATCGCTCGACGGAAGGAAGAACAACAAGAAACCACTACGGTTCGAGTGGGAGATGTTATCATCGGGGGCCCTCAGTTGGTCGTCATTGCCGGTCCCTGTGCTATCGAAAGTTATGACCAGCTGCTCAGCACAGCACTGGAGGTTCAACGTCTTGGCGCTACAATGTTAAGAGGTGGTGCTTATAAACCAAGAACTTCTCCCTATTCCTTTCGAGGTAAAGGTATAGGAGGCTTGGAAATGTTAGCTCAAATCAAAGCATTAACCGGTCTGCCGGTGGTGACTGAAGTAATGGATGCACGAGATATTGAACGAGTTGGGCTAGTTGCGGATATGTTTCAGATTGGTTCTCGAAATATGCAAAACTATACTCTCTTAACTGAGATAGGGAAAACTAAGCATCCTGTCTTTCTTAAAAGGGGTTTAGCTTCTACTTTAGAAGAATGGATTTATGCTGCAGAGTATATCATGGCAGAGGGTAACGATCAGGTAGTATTATGTGAACGAGGGATTCGAACCTTTGAGACCTATACCCGTAACACAGTGGACATAACAGCTATACCTGCGTTAAAGGAGTTAACTCATCTGCCTGTTTTTTTAGACCCGAGTCATGGTACAGGAAAAAGGTCGTTGGTTAACCCTGTTGGTTTGGCTGGAGTTGCCGCGGGTGCAGATGGATTAATGATCGAAGTCCATCCTCAACCAGAGCTTGCGTTAAGTGATGGAGATCAATCCCTCAATTTTCATAATTTTGAAGAATTCATGGATAGACTTAGACCTGTTGCGCAGGCTGTAGGACGAGAAGTTATTTAGATCAAATTATTTAGCTGCTTTTCAAGAATAAGAAGAGACCGGATTGCTGGTAAGTGCGGCAATCCGGTCTCTTCTATGTTGATGGACTAATCACAAAATTTATAGCCTACTCCCCATACTGTCAAAAGATACTCCGGATGGGCAGGGTCAAGCTCGATTTTCTCCCGGATTTTCCTGACAAAAACTGTAATGGTTCCGGGACTTCCCAAATATTTTTCTCCCCACAGATTATCAAAAAGCTGCTCTCGCGTAAACACTTGGCCGGGATGTTCCGCCATAAACCATAGGAGTTCAAATTCTTTGGAGGTGAAGTCAACTTTTTCCCCTCGTACTTGTACTTCAAAACTCTTATTGTTAATTTCTAAATCCTTAATCACAATACTATCCTCATTTTTAGAGGAGCTGGTGGATTTCTCTTTTAAAGAGGCTCTGCGAAAGATAGCTTTTATGCGTAAAGTCAGTTCTATGGGACTAAAGGGTTTAGTAATATAGTCATCAGCCCCCATGTTGAACCCCACACTCTTATCGACAATATCCCCTTTGGCCGAAAGCAAGATGATTGGAACATTACTGATTTGACGAATTCTTCGACAAACTTCGAAGCCATCAATTTCGGGGAGCATGACATCAAGAATAATCAGATCTGGCTTTTCGAGGGCAAACATTTGCAAAGCTTTTTCTCCGTCGGCAGCATAAGAAAAGTCATACCCCTCTTTTTGAACAAGATGCTCTACTATGGTATGAATTCTTTCATCGTCATCCACCAACATTACTTTTAAACGCTCCAGCATTTTCACCCTCTTTTTCACTTTATTCAATATCCCAGACAGGAAGACCGACAATGAAAGTACTACCTCCGCCAGATCTACTTTCTACCTTAATCCAGCCTTGATGGAGTTCTACTAATTCTTTGGCTAAGGCTAGACCCAAGCCGGTTCCTCCGTATTTACGCGAAGAAGAACTATCGGCCTGGGTAAACTTTTCAAAAATATAGGCTTGATATTCTTCTCTGATTCCTATGCCATTGTCGGTCACTTTAATAATGATCTCTTTTCTTAGATCATCAAATTGAACTTGAATTCCAACCTTGCCCCCTTTTTCCGTGAACTTGACAGCATTTCCAGCCAGATTTTCCACAACTCTGCGTATCTTCTCCGGATCGGCTTTAGTTAAGGGTACATCGGGAGCGACTTGAACCTGAAATGCCAATTCTTTGCTTTGAGCTAAAGGGGCAATGACACTCTCCACAGAAGCTACTATGTCGGTCATATCTAGAACTTCTAACACGAGCTGATCTTTCCCTGCTTCAATTTTGGCCAGATCCAGAATGTTATTGATCAGCCTTAGCAGGATTTGGCTGTTCTGGAGTACTTCCTTCAGATAGTATTGCTGTTTTGTATCTTTTGGAGGAATCCCAACAGAGATAAGTTCGGCGAAGGCCATGATCGATGTAAGAGGAGTTCTTAACTCGTGGCTCATAACTGCTAGAAATTCTGATTTATAAAGATTGCTTTCTTTTAATCTGAGATTTACCTGTTCAAGCTCCTGTTTATGCCTTTGTAAAAGCAAATTGCCTTTTTCTAATTCATCCGTTCGCTGTTCTACTTTTAATTCCAGGTTCGTATATAAATCCTTCAGCTGTTCAATCATAGTCTGAAAATGTTTGGTCAGCCTTTTTATTTCTCCCTTAGCCTTCAGATTAGTTAGATTTACATCCCATTTGCCTGCTCCTACTTGAGCAACAGCCTGCTCCAATTCACCCAGAGAGCTTGTCACCATTTTGGTTACTAAAGAATAGATACCAGTGACACACACTAAAATCAGAATGACGGAAAAGAAGCCATTGCTAAATAAACTTCTCTTAGTATTGTCCATATAGATATCCATGGGCATTGTCAGACTAACGGCTCCGGCAAAATCCCCGATAGCCAGACCTTCCTTGGCGAATCCGGAGATGTCGAGTTCTCCTTGAGGCTGTCCATGACAGTTTAAGCAATTTTCGTCGATACTTAAAGGGGACATATAGCGAAAAACCATTTCCCCCTTCTCTTCTTTGATAGCAAAATATTCCGTTGTGGAGGGATTTTCCTTAAGCCTGGTCAGACCCTCAATTTCAAATTCATCTGGGGCATTTAAGACGTTCCTATATTGTAGATTGGTTGGGTTTATCCTGTATTCCGTTTCGCTGGCCAGCATCATCCCTACTCCCATAGCCACCGTGGAACAGCTTAAATGCTTGAACTCAAAGTTGCCTTTAGAATCGTAATTGATCTTATTCTGATTGATAGCTACGAATTCCATCAAAGCTTTTTGCTGCTCAGAGATAATCTGAGCTTTTTCTATTAGCTCTCGCTCAGTCTGTTTTTTCTCTTCAGAATAATCCCAGGAAAACTTAATTCCCATCACAGTAATAATTATGATAACTGTAGCCAACATGAAACGAAACGTTAAATTATCCCTTACTCCCCCGAAAAATTTGCTATTTTGCATAGCTTACCCCACTTTGCCTTGTATTATTATCCCCTGTTCGGGTTACCTGTTACTTCAAGTAAGGGTTTAGTTGGTATTTATTGTTATAGAAAAAAGTAATTACGATTATTAAAAAGTCTATCATATTCTCGGCGTTTTGTAATTTTTTATTTTTAGGAAATTTGTCTTTAGTATCCAATTTAACTAATTAAAAAAATAATATTATATTAATAATCTATTAATATTTAACAATAAGATCATTAATATCTTTGTGTTAAGCTAGAAATTAGTACTGCTTATAAAGTTTTAAATGTAGCTATTATTAATAAAGGGGGGCAAATTAGATTCTTTTATGTGAATTATTTAGCTTTCTACTTGTTTTATAAGGAGGTTATTACAACAAATGGCTAATTTTATGGATAAAGTTAACAGTCTGAACCTTAGTCGAAGAAGTTTTATTAAGGCCAGCACGGCTGCAGCTGCCAGTTTATCCTTAGTGGGTTGTGGCAATACATTAAAGACAGCGGGTGTTGATCAAGCTGCAAGTCAGGAAGGCAAGTGGATAACTGCTGCTTGTTGGCATAATTGTGGCAGCAGATGCTTGAATAAAGCATTTGTGATTGATGGTGTGGTTATTCGCCAAAAAACCGATGATACCCATCCGGATACTCCGGACTTCCCGCAACAAAGGGCTTGTCTGCGCGGACGTTCTCAACGGCAGCAGGTTTTTGGTGCTGATCGACTAAAGTACCCCATGAGACGGAAAAACTGGGCTCCAGGTGGCGGTCAGAAGGAGCTGCGGGGTAAAGATGAATGGGTCAGAATTTCTTGGAAAGAAGCTTTAGATTCCATTGCGGGTGAAATGAAACGGATCAAAGAAGAACACGATAATCGGGCCTTCTTTGCCGATGGTGGCAGCGTATCAAAGATTTTAAGTTTATATGGTGGTTATGTAGGTAATTGGGGCACTACATCCCGAGGTACTTGGCACGGTACCAATGGCCCCATTGGCTTTACCCCCTCGGCAGTTGAGGGTATCAATGACCGCTTAGATATGCGCAATTGTGAAACAGTGATTATGTTCAGCATGAACCCGGCTTGGAGTGCCGGAGGGAATCCTTCCTATAATTTTCTCCAAGTGAAAAAGGCCGGTGCTGAGTTTATTGGAGTTGACCCCTATTATAATGATACCTATGCTTTATTAGAGGCGGACTGGATTCCTACTCGTCCGTCAACGGATACGACTCTGCTGTTAGGAGCCGCTCATACTTTAATTGTTGAAGACAATCCCATGACCAACCCTTTAATTGACTGGGAGTTCTTAAAAAATAATACCATCGGCTTTGATGCCGATAGTATGCCGGAAGGTGCTGATCCAAAGGAGAATTTTAAGGACTATGTCTTAGGGACCTATGACGGTGTGCCTAAAAGTGCAGAGTGGGCTTCTGAGATTTGCGGTGTAGAGCCTGATCAAATCCGTTACCTGGCTAGAGCTATGAATAAAAATAAGAAGGTTGCTATCATCTTTGGCTGGGCCTCTGCCCGAACCCAAAATGCGGATAGTCTTCCTCATATGGTGATGACTATCGGAGCGATGACTGGGCATATCGGAAAATCAGGCCATATGTGCGGAGTAAGTTGTCATACCGGCTCCAGCAATGGCGGGCCTTCCTTAGTAAGCCCTGGCGGCAATGGTTTGCCCACTGTAAAAAATCCTGTCACAGATAGTATGAATCATACGGAAATGTGGAGAGCTATTCTTGAGGGCAAATACAATTTTACGGGCAATATGCAATGGCTTAAAGGCGAAATGCGGGATATTGACATTCACATGATTTATCATGACACGAGTGCCAGGCTGCAAACCGCTGATGGCATGACGAAAGGGATCGAAGCTCATCGTAAAGTCGATTTAGTCGTTAGCCATGCCCAATTCTTGACCACTAACGCTAAGTATTCCGACTTCGTGCTTCCCTTGACCACTGAATGGGAAAAACTCGGCGGGTTCGTTACAGGCAATCGGGAAATTCTGATTATGTACTCTCAAATCACCGAGCCGATGTATGAATGTCAAAGTGATGAGTGGATAGCTATGGAATTAGGCAAACGTCTGGGAGTAGATCCTAACAAGGCATTTCCTATTGATTCTAAACAACAGCTTTTCAATCAAATCGCCGGTGCCACTGTCATTGCCGAGGATGGAGTAACCAAAGAGCCTTTGGTTACCATTACTGAAGCGGATATTGCTGAGCGCAAGGTAAAAGGAAAACCGCAACAAGGCAGAATTAGCCTGAAAGAATTTCAAGAAAAAGGGATTTATCAAGTTGAAAGAAAACCCGGCGATAACTACGGCTTTATTGCTTTAAAGGAATTCCGGGATGATCCGGCAGCTAATCCACGCAAAACCACCAGCGGCAAAATGGAGATCTATTCTCAGGCCTTGGCTGATAGAATTAACAATATGGGTTATAGCAAAATTAGACCTATTCCCACCTACACTCCGCCGGTTGAAGGATATGAGGCCACCTTTAGTGATTGGAAAGGTAAAGTGAAAGGGGATTATCCTTACCAGGTCATCAATCCCCATTATCTACGCCGTTCACATTCTGTTTTCGACAATGTTCAGTGGCTCAGAGAGACCTGGCCCAACCCCGTCTTCATTAGCGAAAAGGATGCTAAAGAATTAGGCATCAGCGATGGGAATACGGTTTTATTGACCAGTCAGCATGGCAAGACCTTGCGTACTGCTTGCGTTACTGAGCGTTTTATGCCTGGGGTCGTTGGCTTGCCTCATGGTTCATGGGTTGACATGGATGAGAAAACAGGAATTGATACTGGGGGCGCAGACAATATTCTTTGTGGTCCGGTGTCGACGGGGCAAGGTGCATCAGGCTGGAATAGCTGCGTGGTTAAAATGGAAAAATATTCAGATCTGCCATTAACTCCCGACGTTAAAAAACCACAAAGAATTATTTTCTAGAAAGGAGAGTGGGCGAGAATGGGACGTATGGGATTCTATTTTAATATGACGACTTGTATAGGCTGCCGAACTTGTCAAATTGCTTGTAAAGATAAAAACGATCTAAAGATAGGTACTATCTTTAGACAAGTAAGAAATTTTGAAACGGGTGTTTTTCCGACTCCTGGTGTGTACCATTATTCGGGAACCTGTAATCATTGTGCTAATCCTAAATGCGTAGAAGGTTGCCCTACCCGTGCTATGCATGTTGATGCCGATGGTACGGTACAGCACGATAAAACCAAGTGTATTGGCTGTCGTTATTGCACTTGGGCTTGTCCTTACGGGGTTCCTCAATTCATTGAAGAGTTAGGCAAGGTAAGCAAATGCGATGGATGTAAGGATCTTCGGGATCAAGGAGCAACCCCTGTTTGTGTGGAGGCCTGTCCGATGCGTGCTCTGGAATGGGGAGAGCTGGAAGAATTAAAAGCCAAACATGGCAGCGACATCACCAATGATCTGCCGATTCTCCCGCCTTCCTCTACGACCAACCCATCGGTGCTTATTAAAGCAAAAGCCATAGCCAGGCAAAAAGATTTCCGAAAAAAGGAGATTTAGAAAATGGACGAAACAGCTTTATTGATATTTACCCTTTGTCTGCAGGCTGCTATCGGCAGCATGATCTTTATTACCTTAGGGAAACAGCTTTATAAAGACAAACAGTTTAAAGTTGCCGCACTAATCTCAGCGGGCTTAAGTGTTGCAGGAGTTTTGGCTTCCTTTGTGCATTTAGGGCAACCCTTTTCGGCTTTAAATTCCCTCTCTAACTTAGGGAGTTCTTGGTTAAGCAAGGAAGCTCTGCTGGCAGGAATCTTCATGGGTATCGCTGTGCTATACGCTTTCGTCCAATACTACAGGCCGGAGAGCCAAGGTCTTAATACAGTCTTAAGATGGGCTGGATGTGCCGTCGGTCTTGTCACCGTCTTCTCCATGGCTAAAGTATATACCATGGCCAGTGTGCCGGCTTGGGATGGAATGAACACCTTTGTGGATTTTTATACAACAGCCATAGCTTTAGGTGCGCTGATCTTCTTAGTGTCCGGCTTTAAGGAGCTAAACGAAGCTAATCATAGACTTCTTCCTTTTATCGTTTTAGTTGCAGTAGTAATTCAAGCTGCTGTAGCGGTTCCCTATGCTTTTAGCTTAGGACAGAACGGGATGGCTGCTCAAGAGAGTGCTAAGGCACTTAGTGATATGGGCGTAGTCATTGCTCTGAAATGGCTGCTTATTCTAGGAGGGGCCGGACTTCTTCTGTGGCCGGCCATTGAGAAAAGCGGTACGACGGGGTCTAAATCTGCTGCAGGAATGATTTATGTGGCGGCGGCTATCTTGTTAATCGGTGAGATAATAGGCAGATATGTTTTCTATGCTTCAATGATCACCTCTCACATTGGTTTGACTTAAAATACGGATAAAGGGAGGTTTAAATCTATGAAAACCGAATCTAGGCAGGATGATATTGCAATACTCTTGGCAAACAGAACCTATCTATATCGTTTATTGCAAAACTCATTTGGAAATGAACCTGCCCTAGAGACAATCCGGATTCTAAACAGCGATCATACTCAAACCTCACTAGCTTTACTGTCTTTAGAAGATAGCCTAGATCTTGTCAGAGATTTTACGGAGCAATTAGAAGAGAATGAGGACGATGCTCTGGACGAGGTTCGCATTGAATATACGCGGTTGTTTCTCGGTCCAACTAAATTGCCTGCTCCTCCTTGGGAATCTGTTTATGTAAGCAAAGAGAGGCTGATATTTCAGGAAAGCACCTTAGAAGTGCGCAAGTGTTATTTGAAATATAACTTTCTCCCTGCTCAATATCGTTTTGAGGCCGATGATCACCTGGCTTTAGAATTAGATTTCATGTATAATCTCAGCAACCTTGCTGAAATCGCCTTCCAAGCAGAAGATATTGTTAAGTTTAGAGCGATTTTAAAGGATCAAAAGGCTTTTTTGACGGAGCATTTACTTGTCTGGGTTCCTCAGTTTGCATCGGATTTGGAGGCTGCCAGGCCTCATTCCTTCTACAGAGGTATTGTCTCTCTATTAAAGAGATACCTAAAAACAGATATAAAGGTTATTGATGAAATACTGACGAGCCTTTAAGTTTTTCTCGGGAATTTGATATAACTTCACATCGCAATAAAACAAGGTGGACTTCTTTTTCTAAGGAGTCCACCTTGTTTTGAACTAGTGGGAAAACCTATGTAATAATTACGATAGAATATTTTAGTGATCAAAGGGGTTGTAGGGACAGCCCATTCTATGTTAAGATAGCTCTAATTTAATTTTATCTGAAGCTAAGATGAACTTGATCAAATCTTTGTATAAGCAAGCTTTGTTTGGCAAAGCTTAAGTAGGATGGTTTTCCGTTATCGCGTGAGCGGTTCGAACGGATTTGCCGATGAGTTGTTAGAATAGTAGGATGGGAGCAATTGGAATCAAGGCACCCTCTATTCAGGGTGTCTTTTTGCATCCAAATTAAATAAATGTAGGATGGTAGAAAGGGGTATTAAGATGATTGTAGTAATGAAAACGGGTTCAACGGCAGAACAGATTGAAGAGGTTTCTACACGATTAGCTGAGGAGGGCTTTAAGATCCATCTTTCCCAAGGGGTAGAAAAGACAATTATGGGGGCAATTGGAGACCGTAGTCGCCTTGAAGCCCTCGATTTAGAAGCATTGCCTTTTGTAGAAAAGGTTGTGCCTATTTTAGCCCCTTATAAATTGGTGAGTCGAGAATTTCATCCAGCAAACAGTATTATTCGTATTGGCGATCAAGAAATTGGCGGTAATAAGGTTCATGTCATGGCGGGGCCCTGTGCGGTTGAAAGCAGGGAACAAATTCTAGAAACAGCACATGCGGTGCGAGAAGCAGGGGCGACCTTTCTACGTGGGGGTGCCTTTAAGCCAAGAACCTCACCATATTCTTTTCAGGGACTTGAAGAGGAAGGATTGCGTTATCTAGCCGAAGCCCGGGAGAAAACCGGTCTTTTAGTAATTACTGAGGTTATTGATGCTCGAGATGTTTCTTTGGTGGCGGATTATGCAGATGTACTTCAAATTGGGGCTCGTAATATGCAGAACTTCATTCTTCTTAAAGAAGCGGCCAAGTGTGGGAAGCCGGTTCTTCTCAAAAGAGGACCGTCTGCAACCTTGGAAGAGTGGATGATGGCGGCAGAGTATCTTATGGATGGCGGGAATTACCAAGTTATGTTTTGTGAGCGTGGAATTCGAACTTTCGAAAGCTACACTCGAAATACTCTGGATTTGAGTATGGTTCCGGCCTTGCATACACTTTCCCACTTGCCGGTCATAATTGACCCTAGTCATGGAACTGGAAAGTGGCATTTAGTCCCTCCTATGGCAAAAGCCGCTCTGGCAGCAGGAGCCGATGGCTTAATTGTTGAAGTTCATCCACACCCTGAAAAAGCAGTTTCAGATGGCAAACAATCTTTAACACCTGAAAAGTTCAAAGTCATGATGGACGATTTGGCAAGACTGACTTCTGTGTTAGATCGTGAGTTAGGGGAAGTGAGTAAGCGTGCTGAGTGACGAATCTATATTTACCAAAAGTGTAAAAGAATTAGCACCGGGATGGTCAGGCCTTCGAATACCGAGGGCTTGCATTTTCGGTCTGGGTCTCATTGGAGGATCTTGGGCGGGAGCTTTGCATAATGCGGGGTGGGATGTTTCAGCAATCGATTCTGAAAAGGCCAGTATCAAGGAAGCAGTTGAGCGGGGCTGGCTGCAGGATGGTTGGACATCTGTGCCAGAGTTTTTGGATGTGGATTTGATAGTATTAGCACTTCCGTTACAGATACTGGAGGAAGGGCTTGATCAATTGACGGGAAGGATTCCTAAGGGAGCAGTTGTTACGGATGTGGGAAGCCTAAAGAGAGGTATTTGCAGGAAATCAGGAGTTGACAACCAGACGGATTTTCCTGAATTCTATTTTATTGGCGGACATCCCATGACCGGTTCCGAACAGTCGGGATTTAGAGTGGCAGATCCTAACCTTTTTCAGGGTTACCCTTACGTCCTAACACCTGACAAGGATTGTCCGCCTCATGTCTATCAAAAACTAGCCGCTACTTTAAAAGGATTTGGCGCCAAAGTAGTATTTCGGGAACCTCTTGAACATGATGTGGAAGTGGCAATGGTTAGTCATATCCCCCATTTGTTAGCCGTAGCCTTAACCTTAGCAACTCAAGATGCTTCCAAAGAAGGTAAAGAGCCTTTTGCTTTAGCCGGTCGTAGTTTTCGTGATATAACACGCATAGCAGACAGTTCTCCTGAAATGTGGAAAGAAATAATGGTTAAAAATGCTGACGCAATTTTAGGCGGACTTACTTTATGGGAACAAAGAGTCCGGGAGTTGAAGGAGTCCCTTCTGCAAGGGGATGGAGAGGGGATTGCCGAAGCCTTTCGTAAGGCTCACCTGGCGAGGGAAAGTCTTAATTAAGTAATATCGTATGTGATTGATAAGTTTTTAGGTTATAATAGAGACTACCAATGGTAATTGAATGCGCTGGGAGGTAATCATTTATGGGAGGCGTGTATATAAAGCCGATCACCAAACTGAGAGGCGAAATCAGAGTTCCTGGCGATAAGTCTATTTCTCATAGGGCAGCACTTTTTGGCGGGATGGCTCATGGAGAAACACATGTATCAAACTTTTTATTGGGCCAGGACTGTTTAAGTACCCTTCGATGCCTTAAACAATTAGGAGTATCTTGGGAAAGACAGGGTACTGATGTGTGGATAAGAGGTGAGGGCATTGAGGCATGGAAGGAACCAGACGATGTTCTTGATGCGGGTAATTCCGGAACGACCATGAGACTGATGCTGGGTGCTCTGGCGGGAAGTCCTTTTACTGTTACCATGAGCGGTGACCACTCTCTGCGATCACGACCTATGCGCAGAGTTACCGACCCTCTTAAAATGATGGGGGCTCAGATAATGGGGCGCAAGGATGGGAATTTTGCTCCCCTTACAATGCAAGGTGGTCAGTTAGAGGGCCGTGTCTTTAATACCCCTGTTGCTTCAGCTCAAATAAAATCCGCTATTCTTTTGGCAGGGTTAAGAGCTCACGGAGAAACTAGTGTGCAGGAACCTGCGCTTTCTAGAGATCATACGGAACGAATGCTCCGAGGGTTCGGAGTTGATGTCCGGAGCCATAAGACCCTTGTGAAGATCCAAGGTGGTGGAAGTCTCAAGAGTCAAGCTGTTTCTGTACCGGGGGATATTTCATCGGCAGCCTTCTTCTTAGTCTTAGGAAGCTTGGTAGGGCAAGGAGAGATTATTCTGCCCCATGTTGGTGTCAACCCAACTCGTACCGGAATCTTAGAGGTATTGATGGCCATGGGTGCAGATATTGAATTAATCAATATTCAAGAACTATGCGGTGAACCTAGAGCTACTATACGTGTACGTCCTGCTAAACTTAAAGGTGTGGAGATAGCCGGAGACATAATTCCTCGTCTGATTGATGAGATCCCTATCCTGGCTGTAGCAGCGAGTTTGGCTGAAGGAGAAACCGTTATTCGGGATGCGGCAGAACTGAGAGTTAAAGAAACGGATCGGATAAGTACTGTTGTGCAAGGGTTAAGTGCTCTGGGGGCTAAAGTGGAAGAACTTCCGGATGGTCTGCGTATCTATGGTCAGACTTCGTTGAACGGAGGACAAGCGAGCAGTTTGGGTGATCATCGCCTGGCTATGGCCTGGGCCATCGCCGGGATGCTGTCAAAGGAAGGAGTTAGTGTGGAAGACATGGCCGCGGCTGATGTTTCATACCCTGACTTTTTATCTGTTATAGAGAAAGTAGCTGGATAACTCAATGTCTTACAAAGGTGATAAATCTAATAAAGCTATTGAAAAGGGATTTGCCTACGGATTGAGGCAATCATTGACCATTGCAATTGGATATGCACCAGTGGCTATAACCTTTGGTATACTTGCAACTCAGTTCGGATTAACCTTTTGGGAAGCCGGATTTATGTCGCTCTTTGTGTATGCCGGGGCTTCTCAGTTTATTGCAATTGAAATGATCCATCAAGGAGCAACCCCTTTAATGATTGGGGTTACAACCCTTATTGTAAATATTCGACATTTTATCATGAGCTTGTCGGTTGTTCCTTACTTCCCGGAGAGATCACTTCCTTGGTCACTGGGTTTGGCTCAAGGGCTTACCGACGAAACCTTTGTGCTTAATACAAAGGTTTTGCAGAATGTTGAAGGGGAAGAAAATCGTCGTAGAGTTATGGCAGGAATTAACCTAGGAGCTTATTCTACTTGGGTAAGCTTTACAATCCTAGGGGGATTAATTGGCAAATGGCTCCCGATTCAGTTCTCGGGTTTTCAATTTGCTCTCTTAGCTTTGTTCATCATCCTAACAACATCCTCTCTGTCTAAGAAGAATTATATGACGTATATCTCAGCTGCCGTTCTGGCAGTTTTCTTAAAGGTACTGATTCCCGGGAAAATTTACTTAATTATTAGTGTGGTTGTTGCCGCAGGCATCGGGGCATGGTGGCGTGGGAAGAGAGTGTCTGAGAGTGTCGGCTATGACAGCCAAGAGAGTATTTAAGAGGTTTAGAATGAGAAGGGAAGAGATTCATGTCAATCCAATTGCTTGAAACCGTTTTATTAATGACAATTGTTACATATGGTTCGCGGGTACTGCCTTTTCTATTGTTTAAAGGAAAGAATGTTAAGGGGTTTGCTCGAGATTTTATCGAACTTGTCCCCATTGCCTTACTTGCTGCCTTGGTTGTTCCTGAGCTAGTAACACCGAGTGGAACAATTGTTATTGTAAATAACCCCTTTCTCTGGGCGGGAATTTTGACATTTCTCTTTTCAAAATTCGTACCGAATTTATTTTTAGGAATCCTCTTTGGGATGAGTGTGTTCTGGGGGTTGGATAAATTACTCGTGTAAGAATAGCCGCGACTTAATTAAAAAATTCTTCTCAAAAATAATAACCGTGCAGACCTTTACTGCACGGTTATTATTTTATTACATAAGCGGGGCGAAAACACGCAGAACAGAACGACCTAGACGCTTGTACCATTTGACAGCCCGACAGTCCGCCAATGTGACAGGTTTACATCGTTCTACGGTCGAAAGAAAATCCTTAGTTACTTCCAAAACGCTTTGTGTTTGGTAAAGCCAGACCCCGCATTCGAAATGTAAGAATAGACTGCGGTAATCTAAATTAATTGTTCCGACAACAGCCAGCTTGTCATCAATCACCAGGGATTTAGCATGCATGAAGCCTGGGGTGTACTCATAGATCTTTACGCCGTTTTCCACAAGGGCATCATAGTTTGCGCGGGTCACAGCATGAACGTACCATTTATCCCAGATGTGAGGGGTTATGATTCGAACATCTACATTTCGCTTAGCTGCAGAGCAAAGGGCAGTAAGCATCACATTGTCGAGAATGAGATAAGGGGAATAGATATAGACATATTGCTCAGCTGTGTTGATGAGATTCAAATAAATGGTTTCTCCTAACGACTCGTCGTCTAATGGAGTGTCGCCAAAAGGCTGAACATAGCCATCCGAGAAGAATTTCTTTATATCCTTGGTCATAGGTTTGAAGTGTTCATAGTCTTCATCTGTATTTCGCTGATGACTCCATAGCGACAGAAACATTACAGTAAAGCTCCAAACAGCATCTCCTTGAAGAAGGACAGCTGAATCTTTCCAGTGTCCATATTTATTATAAGCGTTGATATACTCATCTGCGAGATTGATACCGCCTGTAAAGGCAGTATAACCGTCGATGACTGCAATTTTTCGGTGATCACGATTGTTCATTCGAGTCGATAGAACTGGGATAAAGGGGTTAAAAGCACAGCACTTGATTCCCATTCGTTCAAGTTGTTTATGATAGCCATATGGTAACGTAAAAAGACATCCGACATCATCATAAATGACACGAACATCCACTCCTTGACTTACCTTTTCGATTAGAATATCCAGTACGGAATTCCAGAAGGTTCCTTCTTCAATGATGAAGTATTCCAGAAAAATATATTTTTCCGCCTTGGTTAGTTCCTCTAGTAAGCGTGCATACATTCGCTCTCCAGGTGTAAGATACTCAGAAGTCGTGTTTTGATAGACCGGACAGAAGGAATAGTTTTCTATATAGTATGACTGATTGGCTGCACTTAAGCTTTTGGCTTTGATTTCCTGGCTAAGCATCTCGTTATGACCAAGTAATTTGATCATCTTCTCCTGAATCGCCTTCATTTTTCTTCTTGAACGCTTACTTAATTTCTTACCGCCAAATAACAGATAAAAAAGTCCACCAAAGATGGGAAAGAGCATAATTGGAACAATCCAGGCAATCTTATAGGCGGGATTTACCTTGCCGCTTAATATCCTTAGCAGGGCTACTACACTAAGTAATGTACAAATTGCATAAAAATAAACAAAGAAGTTACTGAATTTCCAAATGACAAGGACTAAAGCAAATACTTGGATAAGAATAGGTATGCCGACTAAAAAGATCCTGTTAAGTAGAAGCTTCAATATCCTTTTCATACACACCTCTATATTATAGAACTTAGGTTATATATTGACTAAATAAAGTATACTCAATAATATATAGTGAGTAAATATATTCTTACGTATTGTGCGGAGCTCAAACATAAATGGATCTTCCGGCCTATCATACCATCAAGTTGGGTGGAGTTGCTGTCTCAGGTGATTAGTTGCTCACTGAAATGTATATAAGATTTAGTTGTTATTAATTTGAAACTCCGAGAATACTCTCGGAGTTTCATTTAGGTAATCTAGCATAGGTGCTATAATAGATTTAAGTTAGAAAGACTTATGAGGAAACAAGTTGATCTATTGGGGGTAACTATTAGTAGGCGTGGAATCACTCATTATTTCCATTTCCTCGTCATCTTCATAGCAACCGCACCCTCGCGAAACTATGGTTAAACCATACCTCTCTGATTTACGTCCCAGAATGAAAGCTAAAATAAGACTAACAAAAAATAACATTCCATGGGTATGATAGTGTTTTTGATGAAACATTTGTTATCCCTCCTTTAGTTTTAGAATAGCCGCAATAGCTTAGATTCATCCCGGAAATTTAAGGAAATAATATTCTGATTTGGAGGTTTATATGCGCTACGATATTCTGCTCTGGGATTTAGATGGAACTTTAACAGATTCGAAAGAAGGGATTACCCGCTCGGTTCAATACGCGTTAAGTCAGTTAGGTTATCCCATACCTAAAGCAGATGATCTCGAATGGGTCATTGGGCCGTCGTTAAAAGAGAGTTTTAAAATACTACTAGAAACTCAAAATGATGCACTGTTAAATGAAGCAGTGTTGACCTATAGAAGGCGTTTTCAAGAAATAGGACTCTACGAAAATGAAGTTTACTCTGGAATCCCAGAGTTATTGTTGCAGTTAAGAGAAAAGGGGTGTAAACATTTTTTAGCAACATCCAAACCAAGAATTTTTGCAGAAAAAATTCTTCAACATTTTTTACTAGCAGAGTACTTTGATGTTATCATGGGAAGTGAGTTAAACGGTCAGTTGGCGGAAAAGGAGACAGTCATTAAAGAAGTTCTGAAAAAAGCTCCTAAGGCTTCACTGTCAAAAGCAGTAATGATCGGTGATCGGAAATATGATGTTTATGGTGCTCGGGAAAACAAAATTGATGTGATAGCTGTTGGATATGGGTATGGGACTGCTGAGGAATTACAAGTAGCAAAGCCTGACTTTTTTGCGCCAAATGTTGAGAGTTTAGGAAAGCTGCTTTTAAGTTAATCCATGGTCTGCGGATACCGGACGGCGGCATCTAGGTAGACGTAGTTTTCATCTCTTTCTTGACGAACCATTCCTACGATACCGTTGTCCTTAGCTTCTTCCAAGTATTTATGAACTACAAATTGATAGGCCCGCTCATCCCAAGGATCCAGAAAATCTGTGACTGTATTGAAATAGGTTTCAATGGGAATTTTAAGATGATGATGATAAACTTGTAGGGTTATCTCTGATGACTCCATAAAAATTCCTCCTTTAGGGTTTAGTCTAGGAAAAAATTAATTGAATTATGTGCTCCGACGTTTTGCCCGCTAAGAAGAAGGAGAGTGAGTAATGGACAATAATGGACTAAATCTAACAGATGGTGAAAGTCCACGTTGCGACCGAAAATTAAATTGGGTCGACTTAGCCTTGGTATTAGGTGGAGTTATAGGTATTTATGTCGGCTTAGCTTTTGGAACGTTTTGGTTGATGGATCTTTGGCCCCACGAACGGGTTTTGATGTATTTGAATGCTTTTTTGACACAGTTATCTTTCGCCCTGTTAATCTATTTTCTAAAACGTGTCAGGCGCTGGACGTGGGCTGATTTTGGCTGGAGGGATGTACCTTTACGAGTGATCTTTTCCAAGGTTTTGGTATTATACGCTTTAACTTGGGTGGTTAATATTTGTTACGCTATTGCACTTTTTAATTATGGGTTTACACCTCCCGAGACGGATGTATACTCCAAACTTTTAGGAGATGTTACAGGGTATACATTGATTCTTAATTTGCTGTTGGCAGGCATTTTAGCCCCCCTTGTAGAAGAAACCCTGTTTAGAGGAGTTATCTTTGGAGGTCTGCAAGCCTACTTTGGAAAATGGACAGCAGCAGTCATAAGTGCGATTATTTTCTCCGCCCTTCACTTCCAGGCCTATGGATTTTTCCCACGCTTTGTTTTAGGAATGGTGCTTGTTTATCTTTATGATCGCTATAAGTCCCTTTATCCTTCCGTTGGGCTGCATGCTTTGAATAATATAGTTGCTACACTTATCGCGGCTAAAATAATGATTGAGTAAAAGGAGCAAATATGATGATAAAAAGGCAACAGCACGCCTTACAGATTGCCCTTGATGGCCCTGCAGGTGCAGGGAAAAGTACAGTTGCCAAGATTGTAGCTGAGAAATTAAAGCTTTTTTATGTTGATACCGGGGCAATGTACCGAGCAATTGCTTATAAAGTGCTTGAAATAAATGCACCAATCGACGATGAAACCAGAGTTAGTCAGATTGCTAAAGAGACTGAGGTTGTCCTAGATCATTCGGATAAGAGGATTGTTTGGTGTGATGGAGAAGAGGTTACTGAGGAAATTCGTTCTCCTGAGGTATCCCGTGCTGTTTCCGTGGTGGCCTCCTACCCTGGAGTCAGAGAACGTTTAGTCGAGCTTCAGCGCCTAGAGGCAAACCGGGGCGGAGTGGTTATGGATGGTCGGGATATTGGTACTTATGTTTTGCCGGAAGCAGATTTTAAATTCTTTTTGACGGCTACACCTGAGGAGCGAGCAAGGCGTCGGTGGTTAGAACTTGCGAAAATAGGTAAAGAAGTGCCCTTACAAGAGGTTACTCAAGACATGGTTGAACGCGATCGTCTTGATACAGAGCGCCAGGTCTCTCCACTGAAGCCTGCTGAAGATGCAATTATTCTGGATACAACAGGAATTGGTATTGACGAGCTTGTAACTAAGATTCTGACGCTGGTGCAGGGAGGTTAAGCAATGACGTTTTATAGTTTTGCTAAGGGAATCTTTCGTCTGCAATTTCGGCTAATGGGATGGAAAGTGCAAGGGGTAGAGAACATGCCTTGTGAAGGTCCGGTTATTTTAGCGATTAACCATGTTAGTATGTGGGATCCTGTTGTAGCAGCTTGTAGTGTTCCTCGTCATGTCTCTTTTATGGCGAAAGAAGAGTTGTTTTCCTTACCGATTTTGGGAAAGATTTTCTCAAGACTTGGTGCTTTTCCAGTTAAACGTGGGCATGGAGATATGAATGCAATTAGACAATCTTTGGCAATCTTAAAAGGCGGAGGGGTTTTAGGGCTTTTTCCCGAAGGAACTAGATCGAAGACTGGAGAAATTCAAAAGGGTATGCCTGGAATGGTTCTTCTAATGGAAAAAAGCCAAGCCTCGGTTGTTCCCGTAAAGGTAAGAGGGACAAAACACATGTTTACTAAAGGTTGGGGGAAAATTACTATCGTGCTTGGTCAGCCTCTGACCGCACAGATGCTTAAAGTTCCGGAAGGTGTCGAAAACCGTCGTGAATGGATTGCTGATCGTATAATGCAGGCGATGATTGAGCTTCCGGAAGCAAAGTAAAATGTTTCTCTATTAAATTGGCAGGATTTTTAGAACAGTATAGAGAATTAGTTCTTTACAATTTTTAGGGGGGTTCTAAATTTTGAAAGTCGTACGCGCAGCGAAGGCTGGGTTTTGCTTTGGCGTGAAGCGCGCCCTTGAAATGGCTGAACGGACATCGGAGACATCTCATGCAGTATCACTTGGCCCGCTCATACACAACCAGCAGGTTGTTAAACGCTTAGCGGAAAAAGGCATCCAGGTTGTAGATGATTTAAAAGAGGTCACTAATCAACAAGCCCTGATTATTAGGTCTCATGGTGTAGCGCCGAGTGTTTATCAAGGGGCGGAAGGCATAGGAGTTCAAGTGGTGGATGCTACCTGCCCTTTTGTCCAGAAAGCTCAACGTTTGGCGGCGATGTCTGCCCAAAAGGGGCAGCAAGTTATTGTCATGGGGGATAAACTTCATCCTGAGGTACAGGGAATTCTCGGCTGGGCTGGGAATGAGGCAGTCCCTATCCAGACGGTTGAAGAAGCAAAAGAGCTTCCATTTTATCCTCATCTGGCTGTTTTAGCACAGACGACCCAACTAGCAGAGAATTTTGCTAAGATAGTCGAGGAATTACAAAATCATACCGATGATTTAATCGTACACAATACAATTTGCAATGCCACAGCTGAGCGGCAAAAAGTTGCCAGTGAGTTAGCAGAAGTAGTCGATGTCATGGTAGTCGTGGGCGGACGAAATAGTGCTAATACCCAAAAATTAGCAAGTATCTGTGCTGAGCGCACAAAAACATATCTGATTGAAACGGCGGATGAATTAGAAACTGTTTGGTTTGAGGGAGCTGAAGTTGCTGGTTTAACTGCAGGTGCTTCTACCCCAGATTGGATAATCGAGGAGGTTTTTAAAAAAATGACGGAAATGAATGAGCAACAAATGGATATGGCGAGTTGGTTAGACAGTTGCCCGGAGCTACATAACGGCACAAAAGTAACCGGTACCGTAGTGAAAATAACCAGGGAAGAGATCTTTGTTGATATTGGCTGGAAATGTGAAGGAGTTATTCCTTTAGGGGAGTTATCGGTATCCCGAAAAACTCGCCCGGAGGATACTGTGTCCATCGGAGATCAAATTAGCGCTGTAGTTGTTCGAGTGGAAAACGAGGAAGGGCATACTGTTCTTTCTAAACGAAAGGCTGATGAAGAAGGAGCTAAAGATCGTTTAGAGAAGCTAGTTGAGAGTAAAGAAGAAATTCAGGCCGAGGTTGTTGAGGTTGTAAAAGGTGGATTAGTAGTAGATGTAGGGCTGCGAGGCTTTGTTCCTGCATCCCAGATTCAATTGGGATATGTGGATGACTTAGATCAATTTCTAGGTCAAACTCTCCGTTTGCGCTTGATTGATTACGATCCTGCAAAGCGCAAGGTTGTTCTTTCGCAAAAAGTAATTTTAGAAGAAGAGCGGGCAGTTAAGCGCACACAGCTGCTAGAATCCCTTAAAGAGGGTGACGTAGTGACTGGAACGGTCAAAAGAATGGCAGATTTCGGTGTGTTTGTAGATATTGGTGGAATTGATGGACTCCTGCATATTTCAGATATGGCCTATACTCGTATTAAGCATCCGTCGGACATGCTTAAGATTGGGGATGAAGTGGAGGTTCAAGTATTAAAGCTTGAACAACAAACTGGGAAAGTTTCACTAGGCTTAAAACAGCTTAAGGAAAGCCCCTGGGCTCAAGCAGCAAAAAACTTCCCGATTGGGGCTATTGTTAATGGCAAAGTAATGCGGATTACTCCTTTTGGAGCCTTTGTGGGACTTGGCGATGGGGTAGATGGTTTAGTTCATATTTCTCAATTGGCGGACCATCGTGTCAATAAAGTTGAAGAGGTCGTTAAAGTTGGAGATATGGTGTCGGCAAAGATCATAGACTGTAAGCCCGACGAGAAACGAATCAGTTTAAGCATACGCGAGGGAATTGCAGATGCTGCTAAGGCCAGCGATCAAGAAGCCTTAGACTCACAGTCTGAAATAAAACCTGTGACAATTGGTGATGCAGTAGGGAAGGAATTCCCTACTGAAAACTAAGATATCCTTGAATTCTGGCTCAGCTTTAGTGTAAGAATCTAATGACTTCCTGTTTCTAAAATACGGGAAGTCATTTTACTGACCTATACAGTTGCAAGTGTTTGGGTTGTTGGTGATTTTGGATTTAGCATAGTAAGGAAGGAGATTCAAATGCCTAAACGAAAACCGACGCTGCCGATTGATTTTCCAATATTATATATTGCCTTAGCCGTCTTAGCCTTTGGCTTAATTATGGTTTTAAGTGCTGGGGCAGTGCGTGGTTTCAATGCAACTCAGAACTCCTATTACTATTTCTCTCAGCAATTAAAATGGACACTAATCGGTTCTGTTTTCGCTATTATAGCCATGAAGATTCCCTATACATTTCTGCGCCGTTTCGCAGGAATTGGAGTTCTTGTAAGCATAGTGTTACTCTTTACTATTCTTTTTACTGACGCCGGAATTGCAGCAAATGGATCGGCTCGATGGATTTCAATAGCAGGAGTCACAGTCCAACCTTCGGAAATTGCAAAGCTTGCTATGGTACTTTTTTATGCACATATTCTAGATCGTTATCCTATCCAACGAGGCAGCGATTGGCGTATTTCTTTGGGCATACTTGTTCCTTTCACTGTCCTTGTTTTGGGCTTAGTCTATAAGCAGCCGGATTTAGGGACGACGATGGTTATTGCTTTAACCTGTGCAGTAATGCTTTTACAGACGGAAATTCCAACGATCTGGTTTGTTGCTGCTGTGCCGACTTTGGGGCTGCCTCTCTTCTATTTTATTCGTGCTACAGAGTATCAATGGGAACGGATTATGGTTTGGATGGATCCCTGGAAATATGCAATGGGTAAAGGATATCAGATAACAAATGCGGAGATTGCCTTTGGCTCGGGGGGATTATTTGGAGTTGGTTTAGGACGGAGCTTGCAAAAATACGGCTTCTTGCCAGAAAACCATACAGATACCATCTATGCTATTGTTGGAGAAGAATTAGGTCTGCTGGGTACAACACTTTTATTATGTCTCTTTGTTGCCTTATATGCTCGAGCTTACCAGGTTCTGAGAGAATGCCCTGATCGCTTCGGCAGGTTGCTAGGGTATGGCATAACCTCTTCTTTAGCGATTCAGACAACGATTAACCTGGCCGTTGTTACCGGAGTTTTACCTGTGACAGGAATTACTCTGCCCCTTATCTCTTATGGCGGGGCGTCTCTTGTGATAACTTTAGTTAAAATTGGGTTGATCTTGAATCTTTCTCGCTATCGAAAAACAGCCTCCAAGGAGAGAAATGTTAAAGTCCTCACAGATATTTCTGTGTAAACCCTCTCTAAACGGGAATAATATGGTAAGCAACGTTTAGGAGGGGTACTATGCCTTTTCCATTTGGGGAATGGGTTATTCTGTTCCTTACCTTGATCGCTTGGGCGGAAAAACGAACTACAAGGTGCTTTTTTTCTCTGTTGACGATTGCCTGGCTCCTTGGAAAATGGGCAGAGACTTATTTGCTTGTCAATATGCCTTGGCGCTGGCAACTTTCACGCCTGGCAGTTATGATGGTTTTTTGGGTTTGGGCGTTCCGCAGAGCTGAACGTCGATTTTTACCACTGTTCTTCGCTAGTTTAGTTGCCTTTGTCCAAACCTTGTTTTTTGTTAACGAGCCTGGGGTGTTTCCCTTCGGAGAATGGTTTTTTGCAATTGCCATGGTCTTAGTGGCTTGGTTAAGTGCTAAGTCGTTTTGGGGAACCGCCGCTGCTTTAACTGGAGGTTCCCTCTTGAACCAAGTGTTTGTTCGTTTTACTTATGATGGTATAATGAGGTTTGCTAACTTACCCGACGATTTCACCTGGAATTTGGGCGTTGGCTTATTCTCGACTTGGACAGCCCTGGCCTATGGCTGGAGGTTAAATGCCGAGAAGAAAGCGAAAAGAATGACTCAGGATCTTGTAGTGGTTCAAAACTTAGTAAACTGTGAATCCTCAGAAGAGAAGGAGCTTTAGGAGAGTCAGAAAGCTGAATTTTAGGGAATATAGCAGTTTGATAGTTATTTATAGTATACTTGTAAAGATTAAGGCCGAGAGTAGGCTTTCGATTATATGGTGGGAGGATGAAATGTTTTGCCTAAAGGGCTTGTAGTCGCAGCGGTCCATCCAGGGAGCATCGCTGAAGAAATGGAAATTGAGGTTGGGGATCGTGTTCTTGAGGTAAATGAACAAGAGCTCAATGATATCATTGACTTTCAGTTTGGTGTATCTGAAGAAGAATTCCTACTACTTATTGAAAAGCCTGATGGCGAACTATGGGAGCTTGATATTGAGAAGGGATCAGGAGAGTTCTTAGGTTTAGAGGTTGAGACAGTTAGCACTAAGGGTCTAAAGAAATGCTCTAATAATTGCAGCTTTTGTTTCGTAGCTCAAATGCCTGAGGGGATGCGTCCGTCTCTTTACGATAAAGATGATGATTATCGCTTATCTCTTACGCAAGGTAGTTTTATAACCTTGTCTAATCTAAGTGAGGAAGAGGTATCTCGAATCACGTCTTTACATTTAACTCCGATGTATGTTTCTGTGCATGCGTGGAACCCGGAAGAGCGTGTTAAACTTATGAAAAATCCCCAGGCGGGAAAATTGCCTGAGCAGATTCGTCGCTTCGCAGATGCCGGAATAGTGGTACATGCTCAGATAGTATTAATTCCTGAACACAATGATGGAGAGGTTTTGAGAGAAACTGTTGAGAGGTTAGCAGAGCTCTATCCCTCTGTCCAATCAATCGCTGTAGTTCCCGTAGGGTTGACACGTTATCGTGATAAGCTGACCCCTTTGCGTGGCTTTACAGGTGAAGAAGCAAGTCAGCTGCTAGATCAGGCTGACAAGTGGCAAAAGGAATACTTTGCCAAGACCGGACGCCGCCTAGTCTATTTTTCCGATGAGTTTTATGTGCTGGCCGGCAGAGAGTTTCCTGAGTCCGCAGTGTATGATGATTTTCCCCAATTAGAAAACGGTGTAGGTATGGCCCGGAAGTTCATCTCAGAGATTGAATCCGGCTGGGAATTATTGCCCACTGAAGTTGCTGAACGCAATGTGCATTTAATAACGGGAGCAGCAGCAGAAGAGTTCTTCCGCTCATGGCAAAAACGTTTGATGGAGCGAATTAGGGGCTTGCGAATCGTGTTACATAAGATTGATAATGAATTTTTTGGGTTGTCCGTCACTGCTGCAGGACTTCTGACAGCCCGAGATATTGCTCAGCAGTTGGGGGATCTGCAAGGAGAAGAATTTCTGATACCTCGTACAATGCTCAAGGCTGATGAGGACATCTTTCTTGACGATTTAAGTGTCGAGTGGTTAGAACAGCAGGTCAATGGCAAGGTGCGCATTGTTGAAAACGATGGTTTTGCATTTTTGGAAAATGTTATTGGATATTCATTGGAGGTAGAAAGCATTGAGTAAACCTATTGTAGCCATAGTCGGGCGGCCGAATGTGGGTAAATCTACATTATTTAACCGAATAACGGGCGGACTGGTAGCTATTGTTGAAAATATGCCCGGAGTAACACGAGACCGCCTTTATCGTGATGCTGAATGGCTAGGGAGAAAGTTTGCCTTAATTGATACCGGCGGAATTGAGTTTAAAGATGAGGGTACACCGATTTCATCTCAGATGAGGCGGCAGGCGGAAATTGCTATGGAGGAAGCAGATGTCGTAATATTTGTAGTGGACGCTCAGATCTCTCCAACCCCCGAGGATGAGTTGATTGCTCGAACATTACGCCGTTCGGGTAAGCCTGTATTATTGGCAGCGAATAAAGTCGAAGATTTCACAAAGATAGAGGGCCAATTATATGAGTTTTTAAGTTTCGGGTTAGGAGAAGCAATTCCTATCTCCGCGGTTCATGGCATGAACACAGGAGATTTGCTTGATTTAGTCATTTCACATCTTCCAGAGAATAATGATGATGAGTTTGACCCGGATGTTATTCGTATTTCAGTTATTGGACGACCAAATGTTGGCAAGTCCTCTTTGGTCAACACTCTGTTAGGAAGAGAACGAGTAATTGTCAGTAACATCCCCGGCACTACCCGGGATGCTATAGACACTCCCTTTGAACACGAGGGCAAGCATTATATCCTTATAGATACTGCGGGAATGCGGCGCAAATCACGCATAGAAGAGCTGACAGAGCAATATAGTGTGGTACGATCACTTCGTGCTGTTGATCGTTCAGATGCGATTCTCATGCTTATTGATGCTGTGGATGGGGTTACAGAGCAGGATAAAAAAATCGCCGGGTATGCCGAAGAAGCTGGTAAGGCCATAATTTTAGTCGTCAATAAGTGGGATCTCGTGGAAAAAGATGAAAAGACCATTAATAAATTTGAAAAGTCGATTCGCGAAGAACTGGGATTTTTACAGTATGCACCAACAATGTTTATCTCCGCGAAAACAGGACAAAGAGTTAACAAAATTTTAGACCTGGTAGATTTTGTGGTGGAGCAAAATTCAACGCGTGTAACTACGGCAACCTTGAATACTTTACTGAGAGAATGGGTGCACCTCAATCCTCCTCCAACTGATAAAGGCAGACGACTGAAAATCAGATATATAACTCAAGTAGGGGTTAAACCGCCAACCTTTGTTTTCTTTGTTAATGATCCGGAACTAATGCATTTTTCCTACAAACGATATCTAGAGAATCAGATGCGGAAGCACTTTGGATTTGAGGGTACTCCGATCCGAATTGTAATTCGACAAAAAGATGAAGAAAAGGAGTAGGTCTTTTGATGTCACGTTACCTTATTTTTATCTTGGCGTATTGCTTAGGTGCCATTCCCTTTGCGTATTTAGCAGGCGCGTATAAGGGAATTGACGTACGTCGGCATGGTAGCGGAAATATTGGCACAACAAACGCCTTCAGACTCTTAGGAGCAAAACTTGGCATCATGGTGCTTCTTGGTGATTTTTTGAAAGGTGCTTTATCTGCCTACTTGGGTTTATGGGCTTTTGGCTTTGAACCTTGGGGGGGAATTGTTGGCGGGTTGCTGGCAATGGCAGGGCATAGCTGGAATCCGCTTTTCGGCTTTCGACCCAGTGGAAAAGGGGTTGCTGCCGGATTCGGGATTGTTACTGTATTAATGCCAAAAGTCACTTTGATTGCAATTACAGTCTTTGTCCTGGTTGTTTGGATCACTCGCTATGTTTCCATGGGTTCGGTCACCGGTGCACTTACGGTTCTAATTCTGGTCTTCGTATTTCCCCAACCCATTGCCTATCGGGTTTTTGCGGTTGTTGCTGTTTTTGCAGTTTTAGTTCTCCATCGGAGTAATTTTAAGCGAGTATTACAAGGAACCGAGCATAAATTTGGAACAAAGAAATAGCGAGGCTCGAAGTTCGAGGCTTGATAGACTGAAGTCTAAGGTATCAGTTTGAACATTAAAGGCGCGATGCTCGATGATTGGGATTCTTGTCAGAGTTCGAATGTTCGATCAGGGTTCAAGGGTAAACGAACTTGGTCGAATCGATTCGAACTACGAACATCGAACCACGAACATCGATTAGGGGGGATTAGATGCCGAAAATTGCTGTTTATGGGGCTGGAAGTTGGGGGAGTGCTTTAGCGGTTTTATTAGCCAAAGCGGGTCATGAGGTTGCGCTTATTGGTCGTCATGCGGATGAAATGGAAGAAATGAAAAGGCAGCGCGAAAATAAGCGTTATTTACCTGGTGTTGCGTTGCCTTCAGGGCTGTTGCCGACCACGGATCTCACATTGCTTAAGGCGGAAATGGTTGTTTTTAGCGTGCCCTCTCATGGCGTTCGGGAGGCTGCTTGCTTGGTAAGACCTTACTTGAGTGAGGGATGTATTGTGGTCAATACTGCCAAAGGGATGGAGGAAGGGACTCACCTTCGCCTTTCTCAAGTGTTAATTGAAGAGCTTCCTAATAACCCGGTTGCAGTTTTGTCAGGCCCAAGTCATGCGGAAGAAGTGGGCAGGGATATGCCGACAACAGTGGTAGTGGCCTCAGAGGTCGAGACTGCTAAAGCAGTTCAAGATATGATGATGACCCCAAGCTTTAGAGTTTACACTAACCCTGACGTTATCGGAGTTGAACTTGGCGGGGCCTTAAAGAACGTCATTGCCTTATGCACAGGGATTGCTGAGGGTTTAGGTTTTGGAGATAATACTAAAGCAGCTCTGATGACCCGGGGATTGGCAGAAATTGCCCGCTTAGGAGTAGCCTTGGGTGGAAATCCGCTGACCTTCGCCGGATTGTCAGGAGTTGGAGATCTCATTGTAACCTGTACCAGTCCGCATAGTCGTAATCGTCGAGCGGGTGTCGCCCTGGGTCAAGGCAAGGCTTTAGATACTGTTCTTAGAGAGGTAGGGATGGTTGTTGAAGGAGTTAGGGCAACTCGAATTGCCCATAACCTAGGTATTGAAAATAACATTCCCATGCCCATTACAGAACAGGCTTATAAAGTCTTGTTTGAAAATGCTGATGCCAAAGTGGCAGTTTCGGACTTAATGCTGCGGGGTAAACGTCATGAACTTGAAGAAGTTTTAGAGATGAATTGGTTAAGTTAAAGCTAAAATAGCATACATATTTTCGTGATTAGGAACATAGACGTAGAAGAGGTTGTTTTAAAAGCCTTTTCTACGTTTTTTGTTATGTAGTCATATTTACTCAAAATGGCCAATATACTTATACTGCTTAATGTGCTAGTCCAGTAATGGGAATCCACGCGCTACAGGGAGGTGGAAGGGGAGATAAGGTGGAGGCCCTTCCCCAAATTTTGGGACAGCATTCAAAAGGGAGGGAAATAATACTAATGGAAAAATTAGACATTTTTAGAGATATCGCGGAGCGAACTGGGGGCGATATCTACCTCGGTGTTGTTGGGCCAGTACGTACGGGAAAGTCCACCTTTATCAAACGATTCATGGACCTCCTAGTTCTACCCAACATCCAAGATGCCTTCGAGCGGGAACGAGCAAAGGATGAACTGCCTCAAAGCGGGACCGGTAGAATGATTACGACAACTGAACCAAAGTTTATTCCATCAGAATCGGTGGAAATCATTGTTAAAGATTCAATTCATATGAATGTCCGCCTAGTGGACTGTGTAGGGTATAGTGTGGAAGGTGCTTTAGGTTACGAATCGGAAGATGGGGAAGAGCCTCGCATGATGAAAACGTCATGGAGCGATGAGCCAATGTCCTTCCAAGATGCTGCTGAAATGGGCACACGAAAGGTTATTTCTGATCATGCTACAATAGGGGTTGTAATAACAACAGATGGATCCATAACGGATATTCCCAGAGAAGCATACCTGGATGCAGAAGAGCGTGTTATCTCTGAGCTTCGTCAATTAGGGAAACCTTTTGTCGTAGTGCTAAATACGACTCGCCCCTATGCAGAAACCACCCTGGAATTGTGCCGCTCACTTGAGGAAAACTATGGGTTACCTGTTATTCCAGTCAATTGTCATGATATGACCCAAGAAGATCTGACTCAGATTTTAGAAGAAGTACTTTATGAATTCCCTGTGGCAGAAGTAAATATCGACCTGCCAAAGTGGGTTGAAGAACTTGAACCCACTCACGGAGTCCGTGCAGCTTTCGAAGATTCTGTTCGCAAAGCAATCGACGGTGTAAGACGTCTACGTGATATTGATCAGGCTTTAGATGCCTTGACGGAATGCCAATATGCTCAGGATGTTCTACTAAAAGAGATGAACCTGGGTAATGGAGTCGCCAATGTGGAAATTACGGCTGTTGATGGGCTCTTTAAGACTGTTCTGCAAGATCTTACAGGAATTGAGATCGAAGGGGATCATTCTCTGCTGCGCTTGGTCTTAGACTATAGTAAAGGCAAGAAAGAATGGGATAAACTATCGGAAGCAATAGAAGAGGTTCGTGTCAACGGCTATGGTGTAGTCACGCCTCAACTTGAAGAAATGTTCCTTGATGAGCCGGAACTGGTAAAGCAAGGGGGACATTATGGTATTAAACTTAAGGCAAGTGCTCCGTCACTGCATATTATTAGAGCGGATGTAACTACCGAAATTACCCCTTTGATTGGTACAGAGAAACAAGCTGAAGAACTCGTGAAGTATATGCTGGACGAATTTGAAAGTGATCCTAAGAAGGTTTGGCAATCCAACATTTTCGGCAAGTCTCTCCACGACTTAGTTCGGGAGGGAATTCAGAACAAACTTTATAAAATGCCAGAAAATGCTCAGAACAAGCTCCAAGACACTTTACAAAGGATAGTTAACGATGGCAGTGGTGGTCTGATTTGTATTATTATTTAAACGATCGAAAATTATCGGGATCTAAGTGTATTTAAACTAAAAGAACGTTTGAAGTGCGGTTCATAAGACTGCAAATCGAACGTTCTTTTAGTTTAGAGTTAATAAAAAAATATTTAGAATTATGTAACAATGACCTTTGGAAAGAGGTATAATTAGTTATGTTTTTAATAAGGGGGCAGATGTTTTGAATAAGCAAATTAATGCAATGTACTTTAGTCCCACAGGTACTACTAAAAAGATTGTGTCTGGTATTGCAGAAAAAATCTCTGAAAACCTTGATGATGGAAGAGTAATTAACTATATTGATTTTACTTTACCTAAACTAAGGAAACAATTAATCTCCTTTACACAAGAAGATGTAGTTGTCTTAGGAGTTCCGGTCTATGCCGGAAGAGTTCCCAATGTACTCTTAAAATATCTGAACACTATAAAAGGAAATGGTGCCTTAGCGGTTCCTGTAGTTGTTTATGGAAACAGAAATTATGACGATGCCTTAATTGAACTGAAAGATATTCTCGAACTAAACGGCTTTAAACCCATTGCCGGTGCGGCATTTATCGGGGAGCACTCATTTTCAAGAACCCTTGCCAAAGATCGACCTGATGATAGAGATTTGATAATAGTAAGGGATTTTGCCAGACAAATATATAACAAGATAACCACAGGAGATAATTTTCAAGCATTAGTTGTAAAAGGAAACTCAGACTATAAAAGCTATTACATGCCAAAAGATAAAGAGGGGCGGCCTGTAGATATAAGAAAGGTTACCCCGAAAACTAACAGTGATTGCACTAATTGTAAGCTTTGTGTGCAAATATGTCCGATGGGCTCGATTGATCAGGAGGATGTCTCTAAATTGAACGGTATTTGTATCAAATGTGGAGCATGCATTAAAAAGTGTCCTTTTCAAGCGAAGTATTATGACAGTGAAGACTATTTAAGACATAAATACGAATTAGAGGTTGAATTTGCCTCAAGAAAAGAACCGGTGTTATTTATATAAAGGGAAAGTCAATTTTAGTTTTTTTAAAGGCGCAATAGAATAATCGGATGGCGAGAAAAGTGTTCTAGAGTTACTTTGACTTTCGGATTGATTTTAAAAAGTAAAGGTTGGGAGCATTTAAGGGCTCAATAAGGGCGTATGGAGATCAAATCCCATAGGCTCTATTATTTTAGGCATTAATTTGGGCAGTGTCAATTTTAAGATCTTGATGGAGTGATGGTAAGTTCGAGCTTGGCAAAGAATTAGGGGGAGTAAATTCTTTCCACACTGTGACAAGGGGATATGTGCGGGCTACCCCTTGTCACTAGCCATCAGGAGTGAGAACACTGGTACAGTAGCTAAATCAAGAGTTAGAATATATGTAAACCTAATTGCATGAATGTGGTTGACAATAGAAATTGATAACATTATACTTATTGCAACATCACCTTGCTAATAAATATGCTTCTAAGTGATAGGGGACTTGCGACAGGAAGTTTTCTGTCGTAAGTCCTCTATCACGTATGGGAAGGCCTCTAGGGCCGTTATGAATTAATTCAATCTTAATTCGAAAGAAAAAATGAAACGAGAAAGAACGAGAAAGAGGGATTAAAGAGATGGTTAAAACTAATAGTCCTATTCGGCGAATGGTTTACGCTGCTATGTTTGGAGCTTTGACAGCAATCGGCGCATTAATAGTCATTCCCTTGCAACCTCTGCCCATTACACTGCAAACTCTTTTTACAGGTTTGGCGGGGATAGTTTTGGGTGGATATACAGGTGCATTGAGCCAGATTGTCTACGTACTTTTGGGTATTATCGGATTACCTGTCTTTGCCGGTGGAAAAGCTGGTCTTGGAACACTATTGGGGCCTTCAGGTGGTTATCTTATAGGCTTTATTGTGGGCGCATTCATCATCGGCAAACTTGTAGAATTCAAAAAGGAACCGGGTATTGCCTGGACGGGATTTTCTCTGGTTGTGGGCAATTTAGTGATCTATGCTTTTGGGGTTACCCAGCTTGCGTTAGTGGCGCACTTATCTATAGCCAAGGCCCTGATGGTAGGAGTAGTACCCTTTATTATTGGTGACTTGCTCAAGTTAATTGCCACAGTTCTAATTGCCTCTAAATTACGAAAAGTTATCAAACGATAGGGAATTGTTAGGACATGAAAAATTTGATTAGGGTTCATAACCTGACCCACGCTTATGAAAAAAGTCGACAACCTGCTCTAAAAGAAATAAATCTACTAATAGATCAAGGTGAATACATAGCTATTATCGGCCCCAACGGCTGTGGCAAGACTACTCTCATAAGGCATTTCAATGCCTTGTTGATACCAACATCCGGCGAGGTACAAGTTGATGAGTTCCCTACCAATGACTCGAAACGCCTTTTAGAAATACGGCGCCGTGTAGGTATGGCCTTTCAAAATGCTGATAATCAAATTGTCGGAATGAGCGTTGAGGAAGACGTTGCCTTCGGGCCGGGTAACCTCGGTCTACCAACTCAAGAAGTGCGCAGACGAGTTGATCAGGCACTTGCGATAGTAGGCCTGACTGCAATGCGAAGTCACTCTCCCCATAGTCTTTCTGGAGGACAGAAACATCTTCTGGCGTTAGCAGGTCTGTTGGCTATGGAGCCTAAAGTTATAGTTCTCGATGAGCCCACTGCTTCTCTGGATCCAGAAGCCAGAACAATGGTTTTAAAATTATTACGGGAGTTAAATAGCCGAGGGATTTGTATCGTTCACGTCACCCACAGCATGGAAGAGGCAGCTCTTGCCGAGCGAGTGCTGGTGATGGATAAGGGTGAATTGGTTGCCGATGGAAGTCCTGATCAGATATTGAACCGAGTGTCTTGGCTTAAGTCCCTGGGCCTGGCTCCCCCTATTATTACTGAGTTGATGTGGCGGCTCCAAGAAAACGGTTTAAACGTGAGTTCAAGTGTCTTTACAATTGACGCTGCGATTGAAGAAATAACTTCCTTACTAGAACAGCTTAGGGGCTCAAGCCAGGCATCTTTAACCCTGGAGGGGGATGAAAATGCTTAGGCCAGGATACGCATATCGGGAATCACCTGTGCACGATCGAGATCCTCGGGTTAAACTCATAGCGGTTATAGCATTAAGCATAATAATATTTAAAGTGAATTTTTTTGGCCTCCTAGTAGTCAGTATGATTACCCTAGTTATCTCGTTACTTGGCCGTTTATCCCTTAGGTCAGTTCTAAAAACTGTTTATCCTGTACTCCCCTTCTTTATCCTGCTATTCTTGATGTATATCTTCTTTACTCCAGGTCGTCCCATACCACCTTTTCCTATAGGACTACTACAGATAAGTTACGAGGGTTTAAACCTGGGAATTTTACAGATTTGGAAGTTTCTTTTGTTAGTTGTGGCAGCAGCTATTTTGACCATGACTACCAGCCAATCTGGGATTACTATGGGTTTGGAACGACTGTTAAGACCTGTAAGAATTGTAGGAATATCATCTCATGATATTGCCATGCTGATATCACTTGCCTTAAGGTTTATGCCAACGTTGCTGGATGAAATGAACAGTATTAGTCAAGCTCAGTTAAGTCGAGGAGCTAATTTTAACCCTCGTCGATTAAGCGGAAAAATTAGGGCAATTGGTTATCTAGCAATCCCTCTGGCGGTCAACGTCTTCCGCCGTTGTGATGAGTTAGTGGATGCCATGGAAGCTCGAGGATATCAGCCTGGTCACCGTACCTACCTGCACGAGCTGGCCTTATCTCGCTTAGACTATTGGTTAATAGTAGGGATTATTGCGGCATTGGTTTTAGTGGTAATAGTATAATGAACGGTTACTATTTAGTATAATGATCAGTAGCTATTTGACTCACAAGTTTGAAAATCAACCCATCGAGTTAAATGTCCATTTATTATTGCAAAGCTCACGCAAATTAGAATATAATATCTATGACATAACAAAAAAGGATTGTGGGAATAGATAGGAGAGATTAGGTGGCTGGCAAGACAAATGAGTTTCTTATTGTCAGTAAAAGTATTTTGCCGGAAGCCATTTTAAAGACTGCACAGGTGAAAGAACTCCTTGTAAAAGGAGATGCCGATACTATTAACGATGCTGTTGAACGTGTAGGGCTTAGTCGAAGTGCTTTCTATAAATATAAGGATGGCGTATTCCCTTTTTATGAGGCTAGCCGCGAAAGAATTATTACTATTTCCTTAATTCTGGAGGATAAAGCAGGAGTGCTTTCTCATGTACTTAACTTCATTGCCTCTGTAAAGGGTAATGTCCTGACGATTAATCAGGGAATTCCTCTGCAAGGTGTTGCCAATGTCTCAATTTCTATAGAAACTGCAGGTTTGGCAGATACTCCAGAAAACCTTTTAGCTGGGTTGGGGGAAATTGTTGGAGTAAGAAAAATTGAGGTAATCGGGCAGACTTAAGGGTTGTTTATCAGTGTTCAGAAAACTAATGAATTGCCATCTTTAAAAAGGGAGATTTAGGAGGGCTTGCAACCAGAGGCCGATGGATTCGCATTTTGTCCAAACCGAGAGGGCAAATGGTGCATCGATGCACCATTTGATTTACTCTATGTGCACGGTTTTTGACGTCAAAGGCTGTTTTTTTATGCACATATTTATTAAGACACTAACCGTAAAACCTTGCAAAGTCTAGACTTTGCGATAATTAGCAAGCCCAAAGTAAACTTTAAGAAACTTAATAATTAGTTAAAAACTTAAGCCTTGATATAATGGAAGTTCGTAATAAGTATTTTGTAAAAAACATCCTTCATTCTGGATGTTTTTTATTTAATAAAAAAAATTCTGGAGTTGCTGCAAACTGACACAGTTATATTATAGTTGCATGAATGTTGCAAACGGTATATTCGAAATATCTCTTTAATATAAACGCTTTATGTGTGGTAGGCGGAGGTGAAAAGGAGAAGTAGTCAGGCGCAAGGCTTAATAACAGAACCCAAGAGAAGGTATGACGGCTTTTATTGGGAAAACGCAAAACAAATTTTAACGAACCAACCTAACATTCCAGAGGCTAAGTTAGGGGAGGTTATATAATTAGAGAAAATAATTAAGTCATCGGGCAATATGGGGTAAACTTAGGGGTTGCGATTTTAGTTCTAATATGGTATCCTATAAAAGCCTTCGAAAGAGGGGTGTAAGTCGGGGCGTGGCTCAGCTTGGTAGAGCGCTACCTTGGGGTGGTAGAGGTCGCACGTTCAAATCGTGTCGCTCCGACCAGTAATATCAAGGCTTTCAGCCTTTTGGAAATATGACAAAAACATTAAACTACTGCAACTGTTTTTAATTAGCTTTTTAACTGGATTCCTCCCTTTTGGGGGGGATTTTTTTTATCTTCTCAAGTAACCATTCATATTTATTGCAACTGTGACTTTTACCTCTGGCATGACGTGTGCGTAAGTTTTTATCGGTAGCAACTATATCTAATCTATTTTATTGCAGAATTGCATTTTATAATGTTTTGAATCGAGGAAGTGAAGGAAGAGATCAGGCCGGGAGGATTTGAAATTTCTAGTATTTTACATGCATAATATAATTCGCAGCAAATGAAGTGCCCGAAATTAATGTGGCAACAGATTCATCTATACCTACTGAACTAGTGTAGATTGTTAGAGGTTTTTACGTTGTTTTAACAAGTTTCCAAATTTAATCGAGGAGGCTAGTGTGCCATATATAAGTTTAGTAACCCCTCTATTTCTATCATAATGAATTTCGTGTTAGAATGAAGTAACTTATTGAAATAAAAAGACTTAGAGGGTACTTATTAACGGAAAACGGATTGGACAAGCTTTTTGAGTAATTTGTTCTTTAACTGGAAAAAGTCCCTGAATTCATACAAGGGACTTTTTCTAGTTATGAACTTCTAAGCTGAACAAATCAATTAATGATTTGAGGGAGTGTGTTTAACATATGTTTATGGTTCTAGCTTATTTAACAGCTAATGTTTTAGCAAATTTATCGGTTGCTTATTTTGGCCCTGTCTCTACCCCCATAAATGCCTTTTTATTAATCGCCTTTGATCTCGTTTCTAGGGACGCATTGCACGAGCGGTGGAATCATAAGAATCTTTGGTTAAAGATGGCACTTTTGATATCTACTGGTGCAGTAATCTCTTTTTTATTAAATCAAGGAGCCGGCCGAATTGCTATTGCATCTTTGATTGCTTTCCTATTAACAGGCTTTACCGATACAGTAGTTTATCAACTATTAAAGAATCACTCACGTTTCTTAAAAGTCAATGGTTCTAATATTATATCATCTGCTGTAGATTCAATTGCCTTTCCGACTATTGCCTTTGGCAGTTTCATACCTTGGATAGTATTAGGCCAATTTGTAGCAAAGGTATTCGGCGGGTATTTATGGTCTCTAGTCCTATTCAAAGGGGAGAAAGGATCTAGAATCAAATCTATCTTGAATTAAAATTTCATGATATAGTCACTCTAGACTATATCGTGAAGTTTTGGAAGATAAATCTTGGAAAAAATATGAGCGCAAAATATCTAGAGAGATAGGGATTGACGTAATAATATTCAGGGGTAACAATCGAAACCCTAGAGGATTTCATAACACTTATGTATTTTTTATAAACAGAAGGAAGAATTATTTCTTTCAGAAAGATAAAATAGTCGTATTACAACTGCAATAACAAAGAAGAGAGTAGCGAGCATAATAAACTCCTCCTCTCTTTTTTTATTATCTATGAAATTTATCTAAAAGATGCCATTAACCGCAATTTTCTTATACACTTTTAATATTATGGGGTATTGACGATACGGATTATGCCCAGGTGGAGTCCCGATCGTAATGGCGGTTATGTAACAGCTGCAGTACACAGTTCGCAAACATAAGTTTAAGGGTTTTACGATGGAGCGGAGGAAGGGTATCATGGCGCTTGAAGAGTTCACCAGCTCTGTGTACTCTCGCCAAGACTCGGCATTAAGCAGAGGTTTCTTTATTCAGTTTGTAAGTAAGTTTAAAGTTTGTTATGCAGGAAAAGACTACCAGAGGTAGAACAATTACACTAAACAAAAAATTGAGGTGACAAAATGGGTAAGGCTGATCTTCAATATAAATTGATTAAGACTCTGGCCTTTGCACCGTGGGAGTATACCGTTAAAACCTTGGCAGATTTCTTGGGGGTTAGTCAAATCACTTTAAATCGTAATTTAACGGAGATGGAAACACGAGGTTGTATTTTTACCTATGATAGTCAAGGACGCATCTTTTTGCAGCAAACTGGTTGGGATGGTTTTAATATCAAAGAGGCAACTCTCCGGCAAATGGAAATTCTGCGATTTATCAGCGCTTATCCAAACGGGGTAAAGGTGACGGAGATTTACTCCCGCTTTAATGACCATAAAAATGAGAAAACTATAGGTCGAGATCTAAAAGAACTGCTTCAACGACAGCTTATAAGCAATAGTCAAGGGAACTATGCATTTAACGCCAACTTCGTGATCCCGCCTATCCAATTAGACACTGCGGAGAAGAGCTTATTATTTGAACACTTGGCCGTGCAGCAAGAGATGTCTCCTCTTAAGGATGAGGTTAAATCGTTAACAGCCAAGCTTCATATTTCTTTAAATATACCGAAAAATGATCAGGATATGGTTATTGTTCATGGCCGCAGGCCCATCGAAGATTTAAGGCGCAGCCATTTCTGTCAGCGGTTAGAGGAATGTGCCCGGTCTTGTAAAAGAATCTTGATACTTTATCGTAAAAATGAGGGCGAAGTATCCGAGTTGGAACTAAATCCTCTCGGTATTATGTATCACTGGGGGTTAGATAACTGGTATTTAGCGGCCCAAGATAATGGCCAGGAAGGATACATAAAAACTTACGCCGTTGATAAGATTCTGACGATCAAAGAACTAGGCGGAAATTTTTCCAGACCGACGGGTTTTGATTTAGGAGAGTGGTACAAGTACTCTTGGGGAGTTTACCGAAGCGGAAAACCAGCAAAAGTAGTCATCCGCTTTCATAATTACTATTCAACCATTATCCGAGTGAAGGCAGAACTCAGTTTCCGGGAAACCTGTGTTTTACGAGAAGATGATGATGGAATGATTATGGAAGATATGGTGGACGGGCTGGGGGAATTGGCTGTCTGGTTGAGAAGCTTCGGTCAAGGAGCAGAAGTTCTCGAACCACTTGAATTGCGTGAAGCAGTGATCAAAGATCTGGAGCAGATGATTGAAAATTATGGAGGGTGATTAAAATGGATCCCCATCTACACACAGAAAGAATCCTTGCTTTGATCGAGGCGGAGCCCGGTATTACCGGACAAAAAATTGCTGAGGCCTGTGCAGTGCCCTGGTCAATGATTAAAAACGATTTGGAAACTATCATGCTGGCTGCGGCAAATCATATTCCGCTTTATACAGATCAAGACGAGAACAGCGGGCCTGCTGACTATCTGGATGACATAGACGGCGAAGTTGCTCCGGAGACCAAGTTTTATCTGGATACCTATAACAGAAAACATAGTCCTCTTCATTTGACGGTAGGTGAAGCCCTACAGGTTCTAAGCTCGGTCAACAGCGAGGAAAAGCGTCCCAAACTTCTCTCCTTAAGGCAAAAGATCCTCCACAGCCTTGATTTAGATAGCCAGGGAACATTCCGCTATGTTAAAGGAAATATGACGACCGCTGCCGAGGTCGACAGTGAGGTGTTAATTTTGCTTGAACAGGCGATTTCTAAGCATCTGCAAATCGGCTTTACTTATAATTCTCTTCCCATGACAGCAACCCCCTTGGGCTTAGTGTATTATTCCCGCTTAAGGCAGTGGTATCTTGCAGCGGTCAATGACAGCCTTATCAAGACCTTTAATGTGAGTAAAATTAACGACCTCGAGGAACTTTCTAAATCCTTCATTTATCCTGCGGATTTTTCTCTTAAAGACGAGTTAGCTCCTCGCTGGGGGATAGAATTTGGCGATCCCTTTAAAGTTAAAGTTCGATTCCTCAACAGGTCTCAAACGTTTAACAAAGTGCGTAAGGATGTCGCCCATCGTCAATGTCAATTAACGGTCGAAAATGGCGGTGCAAGCCTATTGTATGAGGATACTATTATAGGAAAAAATGAGTTTTCTGTCTGGATTCTTGGTTTTGGCTCAGCAGCAATAGTACTGGAACCCCTTGATTTGAAAAATGAAATTCTCGCCAGGGTTAAAGCTGCATTAAGAAACTATAAGTAAATTACAAATTTTTGTCGCCGTGTTTTTATACGTTACATAAATGATCATGTAGAGCAAAACGAGGAGATGAATACGGCTGTTAATTAATTGTCAGCCGGGTAGCAGATATAATTGAGCCAAATCAATAAAGAAGAATGGATCTTTCGGGAGCATTCAGTTCATGCCTTTGCGAGCAGATCCATTCTTTTTCTTTCAATGTCCGATTTAGGAATAGTGCTATGCGCTTACTTCTAATTGCTTGTCATATAATAGTTCACGAATTTTATTAACCAGGGTATCCATATCGAAAGGTTTTTGTATGAAATATTTTGCCCCTAAATCAAGTGCTTGTTGAGTAATATTTTCATCTCCCATGGCTGATAGCATGATAAATTGTGGCTTTCTATTTATTTTTGCAGAATTTATTTTATTAATAACGCCAACCCCGTCAAGTTTAGGCATAATTATATCAAGCACAACAACGTCAGGTTCTTCCTTTATGATTAAGTCAACTGCATCAAGACCATCGAATGCAGTACCTACTACAATAATTTCATTTTGACAGTCAAGGTATTCACACAACAATTCATTAAAAGCCCGATTATCGTCTGCAATCAATACATTGATTTTGTTAATATTCATAAATACAAATACTCCTTTGTGTAGGTTTATTGCCCATTAGTAATTATAAATATTAGACAACCTATTCTCAAGTTTTCGATTAAGACAAGGTTTTCTACATAAGAGGTTTAAATGACAGGATTGTTCTGTTGAAAACCTAATATTCCTAGCAATTTATTGATTATTGTTGAAAAGCAACTTATTTTAAACAAATTTTGTATTTTAGTCTAAGTATAAATCAGAGAACTCTATTGCAATTGCTTTTAATACCCGGCTATCATCGGGTACAATAATTAGCTTTCCTTGTCCTTTGTCGTTTATTTGATTAATTGGCAATATAACCTTAAACGTACTGCCTTTGCCTATTTCACTAAAAACATTGATCTTACCGCCCATGCCTTTAACCAATGTTTTGACTAACGAGAGGCCGATTCCTGTGCCTTCGGCTTGTCTTGTAAGGGAATTATCTACCTGTCCGAAACGTTCAAATATTAGCTTCTGTTTATTTTTCGGGATGCCCACGCCCTCGTCTTTAACCATTATAACGGCCTTTTCATTTTGGCTTGAGATATTAACCCATATTGATTTCCCTTTAGGTGTAAACTTAATAGCGTTTGATAAAAGGTTTAAGAGAATACGTTCATATTTTTCCTCATCTATAGCCATTTCTAAGCAGTCGTTGTCTGTAGAAAATATTAATTGTATTCCTTTTTCCTTGGCTATACTCTCCACGGATTTAATAATCGCATTGGAAATAAAGATGATATCCCGGTTCTCTAAAGCCATTTTTAAATGACCGGCATTATACCTCGTGATGTCCAGAAGATTACTGACTAAACGCATTTGTCGGTAGGTATTAACTTTGATTTTTTGCAGGTGTTTTTTGACCTTATCATGTAAGTGATCACCATATAGATTTTCGATGACTTGTAAAGCAGCATTGATTACATTTAAGGGAGTCCTGAACTCATGGCTGATAGTTCCAAGAAACTCATCCTTCATCTTAATTGCCTTTTCAAGTGCTTCATTCTTCTCTCTTTCAACCTTTATCATGAGTTGCTGCTGGCTTCTTAATACTTCCTCTGTTTTTATTCTGTTCATTGAAATAGCAACCTGGTCAACAACCGCCTTCATAAGAGCAAGTTCATCTTCATCGAAGCTATCTTTAGATTTTGTACCAAATGAAAGCGTACCAATAATCTTTTGCTGGTCCATAAGAGGATGACAAGCATATGCTCTTATTCCAAAGGACTTTACAAGTTCAGTCCTAATGTCAGGTGAGGACTGAATATTCTCCGCCACTATCCTGCATCCATCTCTTGCTACACAGCCACAGACTGCAACACCGTAATCCAGCGACTCAATTTCCTGGGCGATCTCTTTTGGAATTCCGGCACAGGCATTAAGATGTAGACACATTTTTTCTTCATCAATTAGGTAATTGAAAAAAGCATCACACTTAAGAAACTTCATAATACGAAGGCAAAGCTCCTCGACTATCTCCTGTGGCCGGTCACTCGCAAGAAGCTTTCCGGTAACTTCGTAAAGGATTTCTGCTTTTTCAATATTCCATCTGATTTTTTCTTCAGCCTGCTTTTGCTCAATTAAGTCAGCAACCTGCCGTGCCAATACATCAAGATGTCTCAATTCACGTTCTGTTGGCTCATGAGTTTCGTTCCAGTGAGTGGAAATTATACCTATCAGTCTCCCGCTGCGTGAGCGCAAGGGAGTAGACTGGACGGCGTTAATACCTGTTTGCAGGTACATGGCTTGGTCTTTTGTACCAATCATGAAACCGAATTCCTGTACATTTGGCGCTATGATACGTAGACCTGTACGCAAAGCTTCACAGCAGGTAGTACAGGCAGATTTAGAGTCTAACCATTCCCACAGCTTTGCCGCATCCGGTTTAAATCCGCAGAAAGCCAACAGTTGAAGTTTATCACTTTTACCCGGTTCAGTATGTACTATCTGCAAACTCGCATATTGTGAATGCATTATTTGCATTGCGGCATCAATAATCTTCTCATAGAGTGTCAAAACATTATTTTCACGGAGAAGTTCGATGCTTACACTTTGAAGAAGTTTGGTGTCTGATAATTCTACTTCAAGTAATTCTTTTTGTTCTTTTATCTTTTCCTCGTATTGCACCACTTGTGAAATGTCATGGTGGGTCACTACTGCTAATATCAAGTTATTTGCATCATCAAAAACAGGAACAGCATTTATTTCTACAAATATGCTCTTATAAGGGTATTTTACTATAATTCTTTCATTCCTTATCCTTTCATTTTTAAATACTCTTCTTGTCGGAAGGTTTTCTACAGGTATAATGTTATTTTCTAAATCAAAACACACGTAGCCATTGTGAATAAGCTCGTATTTAGTCTCGGTGCTTACATCAGGGTACATCCTGCGTGCTTCAGCATTTATTAGAATACCATTACCTTTATTATCATAAATTGCGACGGCGTCATTCATATTTTCAAGGACAGCCTCAAGCATTTCTTTCTGTTTTTTAATTATGTTTTCATTTTTCACCTTTTCCGTTACATCGCGGTTGTGAATAATGCCTAATCTAACTTCACCTTTGTCATCAAAAATAGGATTTGCATTAAAATCAAAATAAGAGGTATTATCCCCACGTTTTGTAATTACCCTTTGGTTTTCAACCTTTTCTCCTCTTATTACTTTAGCAGCCGGAAAATCTTCAAGGGAAAGAGGGATGCCAGCAGCATTATAATATTTTTCACCCATGTCTAATGATTTGCCAATATTATTTACTGTGTTTTTTAGAGTAGTTGCCTTTCGTGTATACTCTTTAACTTTCTTATTAACTCTTATATATTTTCCGTATTTATCAACTACTGTTAACCCTTCAGACATGTTATCAATGATAACTTCCAATTCTTCTTTCTGATTTTTCAATTCCTGTTCCGTTTTCTTACTTGCTTTATATAGCTTATCTAATTGCTCCTTCTGCAGTTCTACATCTTTTTTCCGTTTTATTAATTCTGTTATGTTACGGCTACTGATTACTCCATATAAAAAGTCTCCGTTCTTATCAAAGACAGGTGTTCCGCTTATAATCGAGTAAAATTCCTGTCCATTTAATTTGAAGGTCAAAATCTCATTTTTTACTACCTCACCACATTTTACGCGATAATTTGGTGTATTTTCTAATGGAATTTTGTTTCCTTCCAAATCATAAAATTCTGTAACATTATTACTATCACCAATTTTATCAAATGAAGTTGAAAAGCGTTCTTTGGCAATTTTATTCATAATTATGTATTTGCTTTCCTTGTCAAAGACAAATAGCGCTTCTTGCATATTGTTCAGTATAGCTTCCAATTGTTCTTTTTGCTTTTGGATTATTGCATTTTGGTCTTCTATTTGTTTACGGTTCAAAACGTCCTGTGTTACTTCTCTAACTGTTTCAATTAGATATTTAACTTTATCATCTTCTAATATAGGCATAACGATGACATCCCAATAGGTAGTGCCTTTATTAAGTCCTGCATAAGCAAATTCCTTGTCAACCAGGGGTATTCCTGTATCGACTACTTTTTGCCATTCTTCATTAGAATTGCTACCTGTCCAACCGGTACATATCTGATGAAAACTCTTACCAATGCTTTTTTCAGGTATATTAAACGGTTCATTGTGAAAATCCAAGAATAGTTGATTGGCTTTTAGTAGCAAAAAATCTTCAGCTTGAAATATAGCAGTACCGATAAGGTTATATTTAAATTGATGCTCAAGATAGGGAAACATTTGTTCAATTCGTGAACGGTGTTCTTCCTCGAAAATAAAGATTTTCTCTGTGCTGTTGGTATGTATTGTTAACTTTACCTTTCTTGGTTCGAGGTTCTTTGTAAATATAAAAAAACTCTTTTGGTTTTTACTTACATCGGTAAGATCTAGGTTAAACCGTAAGAGGTTGTAAAGATAATCTATACTCTTGTTTACAATTTTAGACCTGCTGTATTCTATAAGTTCTAAAAATCTCTCTCCTGACTCCATAATAATATTGTCACTTAATAAAATATAAGGTAAGCTCTCTAACTGACCAGTATTAAACCCTGCACTCATATTTTGACACCTCAATTCATTGTAAATACTACAAATTTATATATCTAAAAATAAACTGATTTAATTCTATGCCAATTGGAAAATTATTTCTATACTAAAAATTATTCATTAAAATCTAGTAATGATGGAATGGA
>NC_018515.1:1482500-1630000 GCF_000231385.2 Desulfosporosinus meridiei DSM 13257
TCCTTAAGTCCTGTATTTCTTGGTTAATTTGATTAAATCTTTGGCTTAATATCGTGTTGTAGCTTGATTCTTCAAAATCCAGTAACTGTTTGATTTCTTCCAATGAAATCCCTGCTCTTCTGAAATTACATATTCTCTCAAGTCGTGATGAATCCTCATCTGTATAAAGACGATAATCTGCATCTGACCTTATACGACATTTAAGAAGTCCGATGGAATCATAATAGAGCAGCGTACTCCTAGATAAATTATATTTCTTACATAGCTCACTTATCTTGAACATAGGGATATTACTCCTTTCACATATTAGGTTGACCTGTCTATAACTTTATAGTTTACACTTAATGCATACAAGTTGAAAGGAGAATCAATATGAAGAATTCATTGAGAAAAGAGTACATCCACAAAATTGATATCCGGGGAGATAACATGACTATTTTCAAATTGTTTTGCCCCATTGCTGAAAAAGACTGGGTTCCAGGCTGGGAATGCAATATGCTCTATTCAGAATCAGGAATAGCAGAAAAAAACTGCGTCTTTACAACGAAACATCAGGCCAATATGACAGATGACATTTGGCTATGTAGTATTTATAATCCAGGTGTGGAGGTAGAATATGTAAGAACAACTCCGGAATATTTTGTGACCGTAATAAATATCAAAACATTACACTTAAACGATGTTACTGAATGCACTGTTAAGTATACACACACCGCCCTTACAGAAGGTGGTGCTATTTTTATTGAAAACCATTTTACTGAAGAAATGTTTATTAAGCAGATTGTTTCTTGGCAAGATGAAATCTCCGCGTATTTGAAATCACAGATAGTTGAGTGTATATAGTTGCCGGACCTCATCTGTGATAAAGCAAAAATTGATGATAAAGGATGCAACGGAGCACCAGATATGATCATTGAGGTCATTTCTCCTTCATCGATAAAAATGGATAGAGTGGTAAAGTTCAATAAATATGAAAAAGCTGGTGTTAAAGAATATTGGATTGTCGAGCCAGATCAGAAACTCGTTAGTGTATTCGTCTTACAAATTAACCTGATTGTCTCTGTTCCAGGCAGGATTAGTACCCAGGTTGGACAACTTCGCTTTGGGCGATGATGGCGACTTCTTGTAGTTCGTCCTGCATAGGCATAGTCAAAAAGGTGAAAGTCCCTAAGACGCCCTGACGGTTACTAATCAGAGATATCTAAATAAAAGTCGAAAGTAATCGACAAAAAGAAGAAAACACTCTTGATTTATAATTAGATTAATTATAAAATATACCCATATTAATATTCTCACAAGATTAAGAAAATAAGACTGGGGGAGGAAAAAGTTATGAAAAAATATCAATGTTCGGTTTGCGGTTATGTCTATGATCCTGTTGTGGGTGATCCGGACTCTGGAATAGCACCGGGTACTTCCTTTGAAGATATTCCGGAAGACTGGGTTTGTCCAACCTGTAGTGTGGGGAAAGAAGACTTTGAACCTGTTGATTAAGGGGCGCTAACCTATTTTCCGGAGGAAGGGGAGAGAATGATGAGCCAAGAACTTCAGAAAGACCTGGAAAAATTACCGAAATCCTATCAAGATTTCTGGGAAGAGGCAGCCTGCTTTATCCCGGCTAATCGGCGATTTTGTGACCCGTTACATACTTTGGCATATGGTATAGATGCCAGTTTTTATCGTTTGATCCCTAAAATTGTGCTGAAAGTTCGCTCTCCCGAAGAGATCACCAAGATTATCAAGATCTCCCGCCAATTTAAAGTCCCTCTAACTTTTCGAACAGCCGGTACTAGTCTTTCCGGTCAAGCTGTCACAGATTCGGTTCTGGTAGTCTTGCAAGGGGCTTGGAAAGGGCACGCTATCCTGGAGCGGGGAGAAAAGATCGTCCTGGAACCGGGAATTATCGGTGCCGAGGCCAATCGCTTTTTAAAAAACTATGCCCGTAAGATCGGACCTGATCCTGCCTCCATTGATCACGCCATGATCGGGGGTATTGCAGCCAATAATGCCAGTGGAATGTGTTGTGGCACCGCCGATAACAGCTATCAAACCGTTGCCGACCTGAAAATCATTTTAGGTGACGGAACCTTGTTGGATACCGGGGATTCCTCCTCATGTTCTGACTTTGCCGCTTCTCACGGAGAGCTTATCCAAGAAATCCTGAAGATCCGGGCTGAAATCATCTCTGACCCTCAGTTGACAGAATCAATTCGACGCAAATATAAAATCAAGAATACCACAGGCTATAGCCTCAATGCTTTTGTGGATTTTGAAGACCCTCTGGAGATTATTAAACATCTGATGATCGGTTCTGAGGGAACTTTGGGCTTTATCTCTGAAATCACTTATCATACTGTGATAGAACATAGCCATAAGGCTTCAGCCTTGATCATCTATCCGGATATGGAACAAGCCTGCTTGGCAGTGCAAAAATTAGATCGGGAAACTGTAGCGGCTGCTGAATTGATGGACAGAATTTCCTTACAAACCATGGAAGAGAAGCCCGGAATGCCCCCTTACTTGAAGACCCTTTCGGCCACAGCCACAGCCCTGCTGGTAGAAGTTCGCGGAGTGGATGCCGAAACTCTCCAGGGAAAAATTGCCCAAGTTGAAGAACTCCTCCGTGAAATACCCACGGTACTGCCCCTGAGCTTTACAGCGGTAAAATCGGAGTATGAGAACCTCTGGAATATTCGCAAAGGGATTTTTCCGGCAGTTGGAGCGATCAGAGCTTTGGGAACGGGGGTTATCATCGAAGATGTGGCCTTTCCTAAAGAAAATTTGGCAGAAGCAACTTTAGCCCTCAGAGAGATTATGGACAAATACTCCTATGGAGATGGAATTATCTATGGCCATGCTTTAGATGGCAATCTTCATTTTGTTTTTACCCAAGATTTTGGCCGAGCCGAGGATCTGCCCCGGTATGAAGGGCTAATGCAGGATGTCAGCGAGCTGGTGGTAGCACGTTTTGGCGGCTCTCTGAAAGCTGAGCATGGAACAGGCCGCAATATGGCGCCTTTTGTAGAATTTGAATGGGGTAAAAAGGCCTATGTCTTAATGAAACGCCTCAAGGCAATCTTTGATCCGGAAAGCTTGCTTAATCCGGGAGTAATCATCAATGACAATCCCCAAGCTTATTTAGAGAACTTAAAGAACATGCCTCAGGCTCATCAAATAGTCGATACCTGTACCAACTGTGGTTTCTGTCAAAATATTTGCACCTCGAAAAATCTAACCTTAACCCCTCGGCAAAGGATTGTCATTCAGCGGGAAATTCAAGAATTGAAACGAACCGGGGATGATCCGGAGCGGCTGTCTCGTCTGGAAAAAGATTTTCTCTATCCGGGCAATGTCACCTGTGCCGTAGATGGGTTATGTGCAACCACTTGTCCTTTAGGGATAAACACGGGAGATTATGTTAAATTCCTGCGTTCACAATCCGTTACCCCTGTCAAACGCTGGGTTGCGGACAGCCTGGCAAATCATATGGGCGGAGTTACCGGAGTTATGCGTTTGGGCTTGGGGGCAGTGAATGGAGTGCATGGTCTTCTGGGTACTAAAGTGATGAAGAATTTAGCCTTGGGTGCCCGAAAAATCTCCGGAGATACTATCCCTCTGTGGAATCCCTGGATGCCCAAAGGGGGGAAAGTTCCTGCACCTTCGAGGGCTGCTAACTCATCAGCTCCTTTGAAAGTTGTTTATTTCCCAAGTTGTATCAGCCGCTCCATGGGGGCAGCGAAAAACGATTTGGATCAAAGAAGTTTAAGTGAAGCGACCCTGTCTGTGTTAAAAAAAGCCGGGTATGAAGTGATCATACCGCCCAAAATTGACTGCCTCTGTTGCGGTATGCCTTGGGAAAGTAAGGGCTTTTTCGAAACCGCGGATAAAAAGAGTGCTGAACTGGAGAAAGTTTTGTTTACGGTCAGTGAAGGCGGCAAATATCCCGTCCTTTGTGACACCAGTCCCTGTCTATATAGAATGAAGCGGGTTATGCACTCCGTAAAGCTTTATGAACCGGTAGAATTCATTCACGACTTTCTGCTGCAACACCTCAGCTTTCAACAATTGCCGGAAACAGTTGCAATTCATGTAACTTGCAGCTCCGTAAAAATGAACTTAAAAGACAAGTTTTATAATGTGGCCCAGGCTTGCGCAGAAAATGTCATTATGCCCAGTGATGTTCACTGTTGTGGTTTTGCAGGGGACCGTGGATTCACTGTTCCGGAATTAAATACCTCGGCCTTAGCCTCGCTCAAAGATGCGCTGCCGGAGAGCTGCCATTCAGGATATTCCAACAGTCGTACCTGTGAGATTGGCTTGTCACTGCATAGCGGTCTTAGCTATCAATCCATTGTTTACTTGGTAGATAAGTGTACCACTGCAAAAATATAATTGAAAATTATATATGGTTGGCAGCTAACAGGGAAATTGGAACACCCATATAGAAGTGGTATATGGAATTGATAAACATAAGTTACCATAACCTTACCCCATAGATTGATCAGCCAAATAAATCTATGGGGTCGTTTTTTATTTGAAGTTGGAGGCCAAGCGCTCTGCTTCCCCGGGCATTCCAGGTTTTTAATTTTAGGCAGCATTTGTAGTATAATGTCTGCAGAGATTTACTAAAGTGATGGTTCAAAAAGGAGAATGAGACAATGTGGATTGACCTTAGAAGCGATACGGTGACGCAGCCAACAAAGGAGATGCGTCAAGCAATGGCCCTGGCAGAGGTAGGGGATGATGTCTATGGTGATGACCCAACAGTAAATAAGTTGGAACTATTAGCAAGCGAGCTATTAGGAAAAGAAGCTGCGCTTTTTGTTCCATCAGGGACTTTCGGTAATCAATTGGCAATCATGTCTCATACTCAAAGAGGTGATGAGATACTGGTGGGGGAAGAATGTCATATTCTTATGCACGAAGTAGGGGCTGCGGCAGTATTGGCAGGAGTACAAACTCGTTCTTTTCCCACAGATAAGGGGCGCGCAGATCTGAAGAAGCTGGAAAAAATGATACGTAGCCAGGATATACATTTCCCCAATACAGGGCTAATCTGCCTGGAAAACGCTCATTCATCAGGAACGGCTGTCCCGTTAGATAATATGAAGGCAGTCTACCATTTGGCTAAGTCTAAGGATATTCCTGTTCATATTGATGGAGCACGTATTTTCAATGCGGCGGCTGCCCTTGGAGTAGAAGTGAAGGAGATTGCAGCTTGTGCAGATTCTATAAATGTCTGTCTATCCAAAGGTCTATGTGCACCGGTTGGATCGATTTTGGTTGGCGGCAATGACTTTATCGTTAAAGCCCGGAAAAATAGAAAACTGATGGGGGGTGGGCTTCGCCAAGCTGGCATTTTGGCAGCGGCAGGAGTCATTGCCCTAACTGAAATGACCTCAAGACTAGGCGAAGATCACAAAAATGCCCGTTATCTGGCAAATCGGCTGGAAGAAATTGAGTCCTGTCATGTTCTCCGCGATCGTTTGGATATAAATATGGTCTTCTTCACCTTGCCGGAGGTAATAATAAGTGAGTCAGCGCTTATTGCAGGTTTGAATAATAAAAAAATCAAGATAAACGGTCAGGAGGATGGTGAGTACCGCTTTGTCACTAATTATGGCGTGTCTATAGAGGACATAGACAAAGTTGTTCAAACTATAAAAGATATTATTGTTAATAAGGAGACGCGGTCATGATAGATAAAGTGGATATAAGTGAAAAAATGAGCTTGTTTAACGAGTATTGGAGCCCTAAAATTGTTGGAGAACTCAATAATTCTTATGTTAAGGTTGCGAAGCTAAAAGGAGAATTTATCTGGCATAGTCACGAGAATGAAGATGAACTGTTTTGGATTGTTAAAGGTACACTATTAATCAAATTTCGTGATAAAGATGTGCTCCTTAAAGCAGGTGAGTTCCTGATAATTCCAAAAGGCGTGGAACATTTGCCTGTGGCTGAAGAGGAAGTAGAGGTTGTTTTGATTGAACCTAAGTCAACACTGAATACGGGGGATATTATTTCCGACAGAACTGTTGAGAATCCGATTAAAATATGAGATTAAAGAAGACCTAGTAATAATCATAGTAGTCATAAGGGCGTTCCTGTCTATAAAAACAGGGACGCCTAGTTTTATTTATTGCCGGATCAATGGACATAATTATTTTAGTTTGTCATTTGCGTGTTGAAGAGGACTGAGCAAAAAAAATATTGAGACTAGGAGAACCTTCGATTATAATAAGTAAGTGTTAATTACTAAAGATAACATATTAGTGATGAATTGAGCTTCTAACTAATTCTCGTAAGGGACACAGATAAACGAAGGGCAGGTTGAAACCATGCGAAAAGTAACCACTCCTGTAATAACAATAATAGTCATAGCCATTTGTTTATTTTTGGCCGGCTGTTCTCAGGCTCAGAATAAAAGTGATCCTGCCGCTGCCGCCACTTCAACAGATCTCTTAAAGGCCAATTGGGATGAGGTGGCAAGCCAGGCTAAAGGGCAAACAGTTAACATGTATATGTGGGGTGGAAGTGAATCAATCAACCGTTACATGGATGAATGGGTTGCCCCCCGGTTAAAAGAGGATTACGAAGTTACCTTGCATCGTGCACCGGTCAATGATATTAACGACACTGTCAATAAGCTGCTTGCCGAAAAGCAGGTCAACAAAAAAGAGGGCAGTGTGGATCTGATCTGGATCAACGGTGAGAATTTTAAAAATGCTAAGGAACAGGATCTGCTCTGGGGTTCTTTCGATAAGCAGCTGCCTAATTTTAATCAATATATTGATGCTAATGCCCCGGATATAAAAGATGATTTCGGCTTACCTACGGAGGGCTTAGAAGCACCCTGGGGTAAAGCTCAATTTGTCTTTATTTATGATTCCAATAAAATAAAGACTCCTCCAACTTCCCTGGCTCAGCTCGCTGATTGGGTTAAGCAAAACCCAGGCAAGTTTACTTATCCTGCTCCTCCCGATTTTACGGGGAGCGCCTTTATACGTCAGGCCTTATATGAAACGACAGGTGGTTATCAGCAATACATGAAACCCCTGGACGCGGATAGCCTTACCCCTAAACTCTCCCCTCTCTGGAATTACCTGAACTCCATGGAGACTTCTTTATGGAGAGAAGGAAAGACTTATCCGGAAAGCTTAGCCAAACTGGATCAGCTTTATGCCAATGGCGAGGTCTGGATGACCATGGGATATGATCCGGCTAGGGCATCTAATGAGATTAAGAAGGGAACCTTCCCGGCGTCCACCCGTACCTTTGTGCTTGAAGCAGGTACACTGGCCAATACCCATTATCTATCCATCCCTTTTAACTCCACCCACCAAGCGGGGGCAATGGTGGCCATCAATTTTATGCTTTCTCCTGAAGCCCAAATTGCCAAATTCGACCCGCTTAATTGGGGGGAAGATATGTCCTTGGACCTCGAGAAACTATCTCCGGAAGACCAAAGACTAGTTTCCGAGATTGATCGAGGGATTGCTACTTTACCGGCAGGAGAATTGGCCAGTCATCGCCTCCCTGAGTTACCCAGCGCCTATGTAGATGTTCTTGACAATGGTTGGCTGGAATATGTGGCAAAATAGTAAGCCCTATTGGCTGGTTCTTCCTACGGTGAGCGTGATTGTGATCTTGTTTTTTGGCGGTCTTGTGGAAGGGTTGGCCCACAGCTTGGGATATTTTCCGGCTGCGGGTCAATTAGATTTTTCTACTCGGGCCTATCATAAATTATTAAACTCTAAGGACTTCTGGTTGTCCCTTTGGCTCACCCTAAGGATTTCCTTATTAGCCACTCTTTTCTCGGGGATTCTTGGTGTGGGAATCTCCCTTTTCTTTTTGAGAAATCAGCAGAGAAAATCAAGGATTTGCCTCTGGCTAGAGGGTTTGTTAAATCTCCCTTTAGTCATTCCGCACTTTGTGGGAGCCTATATTATTGTGCTTTTGTTCATGCAGAGTGGTTATCTGGCGCGCTTACTTTATGCCTTAGGTTTGATTCAGCAGTTTGAAGTTTTTCCTGTCTTAACCAATGACCCCAGAGGGTGGGGGATTATCTTAGCCTATACCTGGAAAGAAGCCCCATTTATAGCCTTGATGCTCTACCCGGTATTAAAAAATATATACTCTAATTGGCTGGAAGTCGCTAAAGTATATGGTGCCAAACCTTGGCAGTTTTTTATAGAAGTAGTGGTTCCCCTGCTCTTGCCGGCCTGGACTTCAAGTTGTTTCATAGTGTTTGCCTTTACCTTTTCAGCTTTTGAAGTGCCCTATTTATTGGGGGTCACCTACCCCCAGATGCTGCCGGTATTATCTTATACTCTCTATACTAATGGAGGGTGGGAACGAATGCCCGAAGCTATGGCGATCAACGTAGTTTTGACTGTTATCACGGCATTATTAGGGATCATGGCTTACAAACTCAGCCGCCGGTGGGGAATGCCGGGAGGGAGAAGTTGATGGAGAAGTTAACCATTAAAGGTCTTAGACATTACCTAGGGTTTCTGATGGGTTTGCTCCTGGCTTTTACCCTGGCGCTTCCCATTATCGCCTTACTGGTCAATAGTCTTTCCGTTGGCTGGCGCTGGCCGGATCTATTTCCCCAAGCTTTAACCAATAGGGCTTGGAGTTATGTTCTGTCATCGACTTCGGGAACTTATGCTTCCATAGGACTTAGCTTGGAAATTGCTTTAGTAGTTACAATTATTAACTTAATTCTGGGAATGCCGGGTGCCTATGCACTAGCTCGCTATAGCTTCAGAGGAAAAATGCTAGTTGAGGGAATCGTCTATGCGCCGATTATCGTTCCCGCCTTTGTTTCGACTATGGGAATTCAGCTGACTTTTCTCAGGCTAGGGTTAACCGAATCTGTTTTAGGTGTTATCTTGGCGCATTTAGCGCCGACCCTACCCTATATGGTCAGAGCCTTAATTATAAGCTTTCAGACACTGGAGCCTTCCCTGGAAGATCAGGCCAGAACCTTAGGAGCCGGTTGGTGGCAGTGTTTTTGGCAGATCAGCTTACCCCATCTTGTTCCCGGCATGGTCGCCGGAGCAAGCTTAAGTATCCTTATCTCACTAAGCCAATATCTGATTACCTTCTTGATAGGAGGTGGTCAGGTGGTAACCTTACCCTTACTCATGTTTCCGTTTATTAATGGGGGGGACTTGGCTATCGGAAGTGCTTACGCCATCCTTTTTTCAGGGATGGCTGGTCTGGCCCTTTATGTAATGAGTTGGGTGCTTAAACATTATTACGGAAAAAGACTGGATTTTCATATCTAAATAGGAATTCACACAATCAGTTCAAGCAGAACAGAAATAACAACAATAACAACAACAGTTGCACTGGAATGGTAGGAAAACCATCCACTGAGCAGGCTTATAGATAGCTTTAAGGAGCAAGACATGAATCATCTTTGTTTAAAGGGAGTCGAAAAAGGTTATTACCACTCCGACTCAGATTCTTTTGAGTTGAATATACCCCAATTGACCATCCAAGAAGGAGAGCTTTTAGCCTTGCTGGGCCCTTCCGGCTGCGGGAAGACAACTCTGCTCAAGGTGGTTGCCGGCTTGCTGGAACCGGATAGGGGGGAGGTCTTGCTTGGTGATCAAACTATCAGTAAGATCCCGACAGAAAAAAGGGGCTTGGGAATGGTTTTCCAACAAGCTTTGCTTTTCCCCCATATGAGGGTGGAGGAGAACGTTGCTTTTGGTTTGAAAATGAAAGGCATCCCTAAAGGTGTTCGACTGGAAAAGGCCAGATTGATGCTTAAAGCAGTTGGACTTTCCGGTTTTGGAGATCGCTTTCCTTCCGAGTTAAGCGGAGGGCAGCAACAGCGTGTATCTTTGGCCAGAGCAATGGTGAGCTGCCCCCAGGTGCTTTTACTGGATGAACCCTTTAGTTCCCTTGATCCGGAACTGCGGGAGGAGATGCGGGATTTGCTCAAAGGATTACAACAAGACTATAAGTTAACCACCTTGTTGGTAACCCATGATGTTAATGAAGCTTTTGTTCTGGCTGATAAGATCGGAATTATGAAGCAGGGGCGAATATTGCAAATGGATCAACCTCAGATACTCTATGAAAACCCCAATAGCCCGGAGATCGCTTTATTTTTAGGGGCTAGAAATGTTATCTATGGGCAACTATCCCAAGGGGTATTCCGAGCAGGTTCATTTAAATTAGCAGTTCCGGGAAAAGAGGAACTCTACCAACAGTCGGGTTGGATCGTGCTTCGACCCGAGAACTTGAAATTATGCTCTGTCCCGGCAAGCACTAAATCCAGTCCAACAAACAGGGATTTAATTCTGAGAGGCAGCGTCGAAAAATCTGTTTTTTCTCAAGGGTCTTATCATGTGACGGTTCAGATAGAATCACAATCAGTAAACCTTAGCTTCCCGGCAGATCAGAGTTCAAAGCCAGGTTTAGGAGAAGCTCTTGAGTTAACCTACGATCCACAGTCATTAGTTTTTATCCCGGAATACTGACCTAAAGGAGATCATTATGCTTGATACACATGCTAGAAGATATATACAGCCGATTATTGATCTGACTGCAGATTTTCTTGATCGCTTAAAGATCACGGCCAATCAGGTGACTATAGCAGCTTTTGTGATGGGGATTGCTTCAGGATTTGCCATTCTCTTGGAGCAGCCGATTTTAGCAGTTTCCTTGCTCTGGTTTTCCGGCTTCTTAGATGCTGTCGATGGTTCGATTGCCCGGAAACATAACGCTGCCAGTCCGTGGGGGACCTTAATGGATATTACCTTTGATAGACTTGTCGAGCTTTCAGTAATCTTAGGACTGGCTTGGTGTTATCCCGGAGTTCGGTTTTTGCTGCTTCTGTTAACCGCGGGAATCATTTTTTCCATGACGGTTTTTTTAACCGTTGGGGCATTGGTTGAAAAAACGGGTATTAAATCATTTTACTATCAGGCAGGACTGGCGGAGCGAACAGAAGGATTTATATTTCTTTCTCTTATGACTTTATTTCCCGGAAGGATCAATATCTTTACAAGCTTGTTCATTCTTGCTGTGACTTTTACGGCTCTGCAAAGATTGAGGGAAGCAAAGAGAATATTATAACTTTTTGCTAAGATCCCTCAATTAATCATAACAAAAATATTATTTGAATATATTATGGTCAGGTTATATAATGATGGATGTTGTGGTTAATACAAGATTAAAGGGAGGTGAAGAATTGTCAATAAATAAGAAAAAATACACAGCTCTCCTGATTGCGGTCTTATCCTTAATCTTCATTGGATTGTATTTATTAATCCCTTCCCTGTCAGAACAACTGAATAAGTCAGTAAGTCTTCTTTCCCGTGCCGACATTAATGGTATGAGAGACTATTTAAGAGGTTTTGGTATCTGGGCACCGATAGTTTCCATGGCTCTAATGGTGTTTCAAGCCCTAGCCGCTCCCTTGCCGGCATTTGTAATTACTTTCGCTAATGCCTGGATTTTCGGTTGGGTTATGGGTGCTCTTTACTCCTGGACTGGAGCAATGATCGGGGCCTCCCTTTGTTATGTCATCGCCAAAGCTTTTGGGCGACCTGTCATTGAGAGAATGGTTGGCAAAAAGAGTTTGGAAACGACGGATAAATTTTTTGAAAAGTATGGTAAGCATTCCGTCATGATTGCCCGCTTATTACCGATTGTTCCATTTGATATTATCTCTTATGCAGCAGGCTTAACAACCATGGGGTTTTGGGAGTTTTTCTGGGCCACAGGCTTGGGTCAATTGCCGGCAACTATCGTTTATTCTTGGCTGGGAGAGAATATGTCTCCCACGGCCAAATACTCACTATGGGCTCTTTGTGGGTTTATGATACTCTTAATTATTAGTCTAGCCATTAAGAAAAGGTTTGATCAAAAGCTCACAGGAGATAATCATGCTTAATAAAAACTTGAAGCTGTTGCTTAAAGTGCTCTTTTCCATAGCTCTTATAGGTTGGTTTATTAAAGCTTTTAATTGGTCTGAGATTATTCTTGTACTCTCAGGAGTTAAACTGGGCTGGCTGGCCGCCGCTGTAGGGTGGATCGTTTTGGCTATGGTCGTCAGTACAGTCAAGTGGCATGCCATAACAAAAGCACTAGGACTTAAACTCAGTTATAGAGAGTTGTGGCGCATTTATTGGGTAGGGATATTTTTTAACAATTTCCTTCCCTCCAGTATTGGTGGAGATGCGCTGCGGATACTTTGGGCAGCAAAATTGAGTGGAGACTCTCCCGGAGCCACATCTTCCGTAGTAATCGAAAGAATTTTGGCGACAACAGGGCTGGCTCTTTTAGGACTACTGGGGTGTATGTTTGTTGACAATCCCGATCAGAAGCTGATTTTCTTGTTTTGTCTGTTGATTATCCTGACTGCTGGCTTATTAGCTTTGGTAATTGGCGGGAAGGCTCCGAAATTTATCTTGGCCAGCCAAAATAAGCTTTGTCTATTCCTAGCCGGAATGACCAAGCATGGTCTGAAAGCTAAAAAGAATCCGCTTATCCTCGTCAGTGCGTTAGGATGGTCGGTAATATTTCAACTTTGTATCGTTGGCACGAACTACGCCCTGTTTCAAGGTCTTTCTCTGAACATGATCGATGTGTTTAAGTCGGTCTATGTCATCCCGGCAACCTCAGTAGCCTCTATGCTGCCTTTAGGAATCAATGGCTATGGCCTGCGCGAGGGCGCCTATGTTATGCTCTTAACACCTTTTGGAGTGCCCAAAGCGGGAGCTTTTAGTGCTTCAGTTATATTTGCTTTCTTAGTTAGCGCTTGTAGCCTTTGGGGCGGTTGGATCTGGTTTACCTCAAGAGAAAAGAAACAACTATATAAATCAGAATCCACAACAGTCTAAATTAAATTTAATAACGAGGAGAGATTTTCAAGATGAAATTCATGTCAAAAAGAACACTAAAAATGAGTAAGGTTTTATTATCCGCGGTTCTTTCAGTCGGTATTATCGCTTCCCTTAGTGGCTGTGGTTCAAATGAATCTGCAAAAAATGCTGCTACCCCCCCGGTGGATTCCTCTAGCTCTAACTTAACAGTAAGCCAAGCGAATCCGATTGTTATTGATAAAGAAGCTAAAACCGTTAAGGTATACACAGAAGTGAATGGCAAATACTTTGTTGAACCAACCCGTCATGGCGTGGTATTTAAAGATGGTTCAAACGGCTCAAAATCTGTGTTAAAAGCTTGGGGAAATCAAAACGACTTCTATAACGGCTTAGTCGATATCGGGGGCAAACCGGGAAATAATTTAAAGCTTGATTCCGTTGGAGTAGCTGTCGAAGGCCAGCCCCTGGATGTTTCTATCACCTGGGCCGGAGCCGGAAAAGAAATTCCTTTTGGAGATGCAATTATCGATTCAACTAAAAAAGATTTTGATTTCCGTTTTGGTGGCAATCAAGAAAATGCTAAGGCGAAAAACACGGGTTGTATTCTCTGCTTAGATAGTTGTCCCGTGGGTATCACCAGTAATGCTGCTCATCCTACTAAGGATTTCGACAACAAAATTGCTGAATTTAAAGGAAACCAAGAGGTTCTGCCGGCAGATGGAACGCCTGTAGTTGTGACCTTTAAGCTTAAATAGGTGAGAATACACTATGAATGTTAAACAAAGGAAATGGTTAAATGTCCTGGGCTCTGGACTGGTAGGATTTAATTTTGGGTTTGTTGCTGCACTTCTCCTGGCTCAATGGACTTGGTTGGAGCTTAGGTGTAACACGGGTTTAGCAATTCTGGTAGGAGTAGGGATCGGCTTAGGCATCGGCTTGTTTAGAACTGTCAAACACCCTTTAGTCGTAGAAGGTATTTCCCTGCTGGCTATGCTTATTTCTACGTTAGCTATCGCCGATGCTCAACTTTCAGCCCTCAAGATCCTCGCTGGGTATACCATCAGGGAAGGGCTTTTAATGCCTGATTTATCCTTGCAAGTTGCTAATATTATCTTTAGCCTCATAACTTTAGGGAGTCTTTTAGTTGCTTTTGTCCTCAATCGCAATAAACCCTTAAACTTTAATGATGGTGAGTATTAGATGATGGGGGAGAGGTCTTTGCAAGAATCTAGAGCACAGGAAAGCAGGGTACATGGACTAAGCGGGCCGGATATAGCTAGAGAGGCCATGCAGCGAGGTCTTAATTGTTGTGAATCCGTTTTAACCGCCGCTAATGAAGTATGGAATCTTAATCTAAGCTCAGACATGTTTTTTGCAGCTAAACTATTTAAAGAAGGAATGGGCAATGGCTGTACCTGTGGGGCTCTTGTGGGAATTGTTCTGGCCTCGGGAGTTATTCGAGAAAGATATGGCTTACCAGAAGATGAAGACCTGGCTAAACGGTTACACTCAAGTTTTAAACAAGAGTACAAGTCTTCTTGTTGTGCTGTATTGCGAAAAAAACAATCGTTTTTTGATCGAATCAGCAAAAAGGGATGCATCCGTGTCACCGAAGGTGCAACTGCCATACTCGTTAAAGAGTGGGAAAACTTGCATCCATTAAAAGAAAAAATAACTTAATATTTATACCAGAAAGAAATACCTCCCGAGGCTTAGCCACGGGAGGTATTTGTTATTTACTTGGCAACGTCATATTTAGCTTCTTGCCAGGTAGTGATGCCACCGGGTAGTCTATATACCTCGTTAAAGCCCTGTTGTTTAGCGAGAACTGCTCCTACGTCGCTTCTGGCACAAGCAACGTATCCACAGTATACAACAACGGTTTTACTCTTATCTTCTCCCAGCAGCTTGATAAAAGCTGCTTTTTGCTCATCGGTTGCATCTGCAAGTGTGGTCTTAGGAAGCTCGGCATTGACGGCCCCGGGGATATGTCCTTTCGCAAAGCTGTCCGCAGGCATGGTATCAATAATTATCAAAGCTTTCTTTTCATTAACCCATTTGTTCAAGTCCTCAGTAGAAACAAGTTTATAGCCGCCGGCTTGAGTATCTTTCATGAACTTCATAGTAGCTTTTTCAATAGCGATTTCACTTCCATCAGGTGCCGTGCCTACCTTGCTGGCAGTTGGGGAGCATCCTGTAAAAGCAAAGATTGAGAGAATAAGTACAATCATTAACCCAAGGGATTTCCGTTTCATCAAATAACCTCCTCTTTTTTTGACAAGTCTCTTTCCTAGTACATTATACATAAGGTGTAAACAAATTCCAATATGTTATTCAATATTTATTATGAATTTACATAACTAATAATGAATAAATAAGTTGCTTTCTTCCACATAACTGAGCCTGACGACTTCACTTCTGTTTTTTTATATAAAATGTTTCGGCTAGATTTCATACGGAAGCTATTGTTTGACCACGTGTTTCGAAATTCGTTCTAATTGGACACTGTTATTAATTAAAAGTTAATAATACTGTGCTCCTTTCGACACACTTCACTACTTCAACATGAGATAATTAGCGAGACCAGAATTGAAGGAGGTATTGAATGAGCAAAAAGATAGTTGCCTTGATCCTTATTTTATGCAGCTGTATTATGTTTGGCAGACCGGGATATGCAGTTGCAATTGAGCAGGATTCAGGCGCTGAAGAATCAGAAAGAGCCGAAGTGGACAGGCTGTCTGGGCTAACAAAATTTGAGACTGCTAAGATAATCTCTGAATATTATTGCAGTGGTAAAGCTAAGAACGTAATACTCTCAACGGGCAATGATTTTGCAGATGCATTATCTGCAAGTGTCTTAGCTCACGAGAAGGAGGCCCCTATACTCTTAGTTGATTATGCAGTGGAAAACTCGAAAGATGCTTTTGATTTCTGCACAGAACATCTTGATAAAAGCGGTACGGTTTATATTATTGGTGGTACCGGAATTATAGGGGAAGAATTCGAAGCTAAACTTAGCGAACTTGGATTTACGAAGGTGATCAGAATTGCTGGACTGGACAGATATGATACATCTTATCAGATTGCCTGTTCTCTTAATAAGGTAATGTCCACAGTAGTTATAACCTCCGGCGAACAATATGCCGATGCCTTAAGTATATCTAGCTTTGCGGCAAATAAAGGATGGCCGATTCTCTTATCCCCCCATGGTGAACTGCCTCAAGAGATAAAGACATTCCTGCAAGAAAAAAAACCTTTGCAAGTATACATAGCTGGGGGAGCAGGGGTGATCTCTGATAATGTTAAATCGGAAATAGAAAGTGTCCTGCCCCAAGCGAGTATCCAACGATTGATGGGAGAAACTAGGTTTGATACAAATGTGGCTATTGCAGAAACCTTCGCACCAAATCCATCAACCATCTACCTAGCAACTGGGTACGGGTTTGCCGATGCTCTAGCTGGGAGTATCGTAGCAGCCAAGTCGGGAAATCCTATTATATTTATCGACCCTTCAGTCCCCACACTGCCTAGATCAACTGCGAGTTACTTTGCGAAACTTTATGCAAATATCCAAAACCCCAGGCTGGTCTCTTTTGGCGGCAGCGGAGTTGTAAAGGATGAGATAATAAAAAGTTCAAGAGACTTGATTTGGGGTGCTGCCAGAGAGACGAGTATCTATTCTATAGATGATATTTCTGCTGCCGTTACTCAAAAGGAAGAGTATTCTTTGCCAACTACCCTTCAAGCAAGGTTATACAACAGTGAAGTTATTGAGGTGCCTGTTCAGTGGAATCCTAACTTCGTGGATACTGGCAAAATAGGATTGCTAATCTATGAAGGAATTGTTGATGGTTATAGTAAAAACATTAAACTTAATTTTACGGTCAAAGAACCGGTGTCAATCCCAATAGCCCAATACACTACTTATTTTGATGCCGCTCATCTAAATCGGACAGAGAACCTTCGCCTCGCTGCCAAGGCTCTTGATGGTAAACTACTAGCTCCCGGAGAACGTTTTTCTTTTAACGAAAGTGTCGGTGAGCGGACAGTCCAAGCGGGTTATAAAGAGGCTATGGTTATCGTGGGAGATGCTTTTGTTCCAGGGCTTGGGGGCGGAGTATGCCAAGTTTCTTCGACACTATATAATGCTGTTACTCTAGCCAATTTGCAAATTATTGAAAGGCACCCTCATTCTCTACCCGTCGATTATGTTCCTCCTGGTCATGATGCAACTGTTAGTTATCCAATCCTTGATTTAAAGTTTAGAAACAATAGAAAGGTTCCTATTCTGATTCGCAGTATCGTTGCTGAAAATACCCTAACCTTTCAACTCTATGAAAAGAGCGAAAAATAATGCAAATCGGCCGTAAAATACGGCCGATTTGCTGTGTTTAAGATTATCCGGTTTTTGCCTCTCCCCTAGCTATTCTATAGTATTTATTTAGTTCTTCATCGAGATCCTGACTTAACTTAATAACGGAGGGATCGGAGATGCTTTTACCTTGCCTCACAGTGTAGCATAGTTCTTTACGCAGATCCTCAATAGTCGCCAGTAAAATCTTCAGATCTTTTGATATTTTCATCCCCTCCTCTTTTAAGGAGATAATAGCAGAAATTGGATGTGGAAAGTGTGACTCAAATCTCAATTTAGCTGTGTTAATTTCATCAAAGTTGTTGGAATATATTAACTAATCCCTTTCAAATAGTTTTCAGCTATTTAGCAAAAGCTAAGCGTAAAGTATTGAAAGGAGCAAGTAAAATGAAAGTACTTGATAATCTTAATAGGGTTGCAAGGTATATGAATGTTAGCAGAAATATGAAAGATTCTATCCCTGTTGGTTTCTTAAGTGGTCTGGTGGGAACACTTGCTATGGATCTTAGCAACATAATCTTTAAGAAATCCGGGGTCAGCGAAAAGACCTATGCTCAATATGCCGGATCTGTCATGATAAGTCCTTTTAGACTATTATTTAAGGAAAATCGAATTTTAGGGCAGATCCTCCACTTGATTACAGGCTCAATTATGGGTATTCCCTTATTTACTGTTCTGAAAAAAACCGGAAAGGATAATTATCTTTTCAAAGGTGCCATATATGGTACATTTACTTGGGAACTTCTCTATTCATTTGGGCTAAGGTATAGAGTTTTCAGAACAAAGGCCTATTCTACGAGAACCCACATGACTACATTAATTGACAACCTGGTATATGGCTTTTCCTCTGCGGCAACTATGGTTTTTTTAACAGATAAGTCAGTTTTCCCACATGCCAGCAAAAAGCAAATGGAGACACGACAAATAAGTGAATTATCCCAGAGCAGCATTGATCCCAGGGATGAATTTTTAGATGATTATAGTGATGAAGTAAGACTTCATTAATGGTTTGCGCTCCTTCAGCCAGTTTGTTGGGAGTGGAAGCAGAACTAATGAAATCAGATACCTCAAACTGAGGTATCTGATTTTATTTAGCCGATATCTTTTGCCAATCTCGAACCCCAGTGTCCTCAATGATTCCTAAGGTAACATCTGTAACATCCTCGGAACTTAACAGTAAATCTCGTATTTTTAGCTTAATATCATCTGCTTGGGCCAGGGTTAAGCCAGGTACTAATTCAACGTAGCTTTCGACATGATAAAAACGTCCCTCCTGGAGGATGCGCATTTTATTAATATCCGTTACTTCCGGAACAGAAAAGATAATCTGAGATACTTTGTCTTCTACTTCTTTTGGAGCGGATACTCCAATGAGTCCGACCATATTGTCGTAGCCAACTCGGAAGGCCACGCCCCCCATCATCAGTCCAATGATAATGGCTGCAATACCATCCAGGACTTTAATTGGAGTAAAGTGGGAGACAAGAATTGCCGCTAAGGCCAGTATGGCCCCGGATGTGGCGACCAGGTCTTCATAAAAAACCAGACGAGTTGCAGGAGAGGCACGATTGACGCCTTTAAGGGCATTGGCGATTATGCCGAATCCCTTTCCTTCAGCTCGAGTTTCTTTAAGAATCTCATGCATTGCTTTAAATAAGACATATCCATCGATGGCGATTGAAACTCCCAGACTAAGAACAATAAGCCATAGGCCCCCAATGGACACTGGGTTACGAATCAAACGAACTCCTTCAAGAATGGTTTCGTAGGCCAGGATAGTAATGATAATTACCGCACCCATACAAAATACATTAATGACCCGGCCGAAACCGGATGGAAAGCGGGTAGTCGGCTTGCGCTCGGCTAAAATACTGCCGATAAATACAAATAATTGGTTAACTGCGTCTGCCCCCGTATGCATCGCTTCGGCAAACATCGCCCCACTGCCGCTTAAGAAGGCAGCTATTCCTTTGAAAACTACCAAGAAGAGGTTGCCTAATACAGCGTATAGAGAGGAGGCGTTTCCCTTTTTAATGAGTTCCAAAAACTTCTTCATATAATCCTCACCATTCATTGCTTTTCGCATTATCTTCCCATAAAGTTCAAAGGTTTATTCTTAAAGTCGTGACAGAGAAGAATAAGCGAACATACCCTATTAATAATTCGATTCTAAGTATTGAAAGCGGTGATCTTATTGAAGTTATATCTGGCTTTAGGGGATTCAATAACGGCTGGGTATGGAGTTGAAAGTCCCTTTTCTTTCCCTATGGTATACGCTAGTTTCCTGCGCAGGCATAATCCGAACTTAAAACTTCTTAATTTTGGCATAAATGGTCTGACAACAAGTGGTTTGCTTAACCAATTGCGTACTAATCAGAACCTGAGAACATCGATTAGGCATGCCTTCTTAATTACACTAACTATCGGCTCTAACGATCTGCTCCGGCTTATTGGTAATCCCAATCAACCTATAAAGACATCTCAGCTGCCCATTATTCAGAGAACTATGAGCAGAACTCTTATGCAAATCGGACAAGAACTTCGGAGTCTCAATCCATATGCAATTATAAAAGTAGCGACTCTCTATAATCCCTTGCCAGCAGGCCCCTATGCCAATTATTACTCTCTTGTCCAAGGAATCATCGACACTGCCAATGCTATGATTGTGATGTGGGCAAAAAGTTATGGATTTATTGTTGTGAATTTAGATCGTGAGATTAAGGGCAAGGAACTGTTATTTATTAGCAGAGATCATGCCCATCCCAATGCGGCAGGTTATCAGATGATTGCTAAAGCCTTTGCAAGGTACTAATTATTCCGAAGTATCTTCTTTAAAACGATTAGCAGAGAAATAGAAATAGAGGCTGGCTAATCCAAAAATTAGAACGCCAATCAATATGGCTAACAAAAAACGGCTGGGGTTTTTAGATATCTGCCAAAAGTCATGACCAATCCATGATTCCCAAACAATCATAGGAATTTTTCCGAGAACCGAGGCAAGAAAAAACCTTGGAAAAGTCATTAAGGATAATCCTGCAGCATAGTTGACTGCAGCTGAGGGTAGAATGGGAATTAGTCGGGATATTAGGATAATGGAAAAGCTATTTCCTTCAATTAAGTTAGCCCATTTCCCTAGCTTCGCAATTTTAGGCTGGGCCCATTCTTGTCCTAGATTGCGGGATAAATAGAAACCCAGTGAGGCTCCCAGCAAACTTCCGACCAGAGAGAGGAGAAAACCGTTAACCCAACCAAAAATGAGGGTGTTCCCCCCCGCGATTAAGGCAAAGGGAGTTATAGGAAAGAGGGCCAGAAGCATTAAGATGAATAGGTCAACAAAGATACTAACCCATCCCCATTGGGTAACAAGCATCTGAAAAGCAGAGGGATTCTGGAGTTCAGGATACAGTAAAACGACAAAGGTTAAGGAGACTGCCAGAGTAAAGAATGAAAAAAATTTCTTGGTCAAGACTTCACCTTCCTTAAACCAAACGGCATGCTATCAAAGGCATGCCGTAATTATACTAATCTGAAAGCATAACGTTTCGGTGCATACTGCAAAAAGGCTAATTCGTGCGAAGACAGCGTCTTCGTGGAGCAGCCGAGTTTCTACCCACTAATAATAATTGGACTAAGTAAATGCTGTTGGCAATTTTTTTGCACTCTACGCTAATGGGGCCTCGTAGGTGACGTTTTCAGGCGAAGGAGCTTACCATGTTTGATAAGGTGAAGAGAGGTGTATCTCTCAGAGGGGGGGAGTTGCCTCTTGAATTTACAGCGAAATTCTTGAATAGAGGCTATCTTATCAGCGAACATAACCAGAAAAGCTTCTTTACTGCGGGGTAGGCGGAGAGTAAGGGGCCACATATGACTTAAAATGATGTCCTTTTCCTTATCACTGAGTTCGAAACACCGTTCTGCATTCTGACAGGCAATTCTTGGATGACGAAAACCATGCCATCTGGATCCATCCGGTCTGAGTTTATGCCAATCGTACAAGAAGAAGTCGTGAAGGAGGGCTCCCCGAGTGACAGCACAGGTATCCAGATTTACTTTGTCTTCCAGTCGGATAGACCAATTATAGGCTATTTGGGCAACCCGGAGAGAATGTTCAAGAGTAGTAAAAGGCCTATGATGGGTGAATTGCCCTAACTGTTGATATTCCTCATGGTTTAAAATGTCTTCCACCTGCTTAGATAGACTCAATGACTTCACCTTCCTAGTCAAGTGAGTGAGTATTGTTTTCACTATCTGGGTTGTAGAATTTATTGCGCTGAAGCTTTAGAAAGTGTTCCATGGCTTCTTGCTTAGCATAGAGTAAGGCCATCTTCTCATGTAAAGTGTGACGCATTTTTGGATAGGTATGCAGTAGTCGATAAAAGGGAGAGCAGGCAATATGGAAGGTTGGTAATTCCAATCGTTCATAACGTTCTTGAAAGGCGGTAACAAAGTGCTCTAAACGGCGTAATAACAAAGAAGAGTGAATTAAATCCCAAATCACATAGACAGACATGATTAGAGCAAAAGCAGTACGAACCGGAAAAGGGGTGAGTTGAATTTGCAGTTGAACCGTCGGATTAATGATATGATAAAACACAAGTCCTAATCCCCCCCAGATCAAACTGAAAGGAAGGGCAATTCGTCCCTGTAAATTAAAAGGAATAGAGTGATAATCCCAGAGTTGCAAGTGATAGAAACGCTCGAAGAACCAACCGGCTACATATTCCAGCAAGGTCGATAAAAAGACAAACCATAGAAATTGTAGAGGTAAGGAGACGCCGCTTATCAGTTCAGAAGTCCAAATTACCAAAGTAGAAAAGAATCCATAAATGGGGAGAAAAGGGCCGCTCAGAAATCCGGGATTTACGAGCCTGCGTTGGTTGGAGGAACGATATAGAGTTTCCATAACCCAGCCTGCAAAGGCATAAATAGAAAAAGTCAGGATAAAATCCGTTAACATACAGATCTTAACCCCCCTGCATTTGATTATGTATAGTTTATCGTATATTAGTAGGGTTGGCAAAATTATATATGGATAAAGGAGATATCCTAACGATAGTTTATGTGCAGGATATCCTCAACAAGATAATCAACTCCTATGGCAGGGCTAGGAATTTGAAATCCTAATGTTTGCAACAGAGCCAGCATAAAAGTTAAGGAGAAGAGGACTGAAAATACCACTAATTCTCGCCAATATTTGTTTCTAATTAAATTCGGGACTTCATAGAGGACAACCCCTAAAAAAGCAGATATTAATAATAAAAGCATGGCAGTTAATTCCTTCCGTTATTTTGGGGTAGTTTTCTTAGTTTCGCTACAATTAAAGACATAAAAGGAAGAACAAGATAAAAATGTAAGCTAACGATGGGTGTATTATACATGATTGAATAGCTTAATTGCATTTTTGATTGATAGGATATAAGAGCTAAAACAATGCTCAGGACACCAATTATTACAACCAGAGGCTGATAGGTGCGGAGTTTTGTCATCTGGGCTATACTCAAAACCGTCGCATAATAAAAAATACACGATAATACAAATAATAATAGGATTTGAGCCATTGCCACGAATATTTCCAGCCTAGTTAATATCTTACCGATATTAATCAAGCGTACTGATTCCATTGAAGGAGAAGTCACTACTGGACTAAGAGGGCCGAGTGTTGCTATGTTGCGTATGGTACCTAATACTAATATAAGTCCCGCACTAATCATTCCTAAGAGAATTGGTTTCTTGGCCTTGCGTTTTTCATCTACTGAGGGAAGAATCATCAAAAAGACAAATACTTGAGAAAATGAAATATGGGTGATTATATGTGTGCTCTGAATCAAATCTCCTATAGGTATCTCCAAAATTGGTAAGAAATTTGTAAACTTCATATCTTTTAAAAGCATGGCAAAGGTTATGAAGACAATTATTGCCGGGATAAAAGCAATCACTACAGACATTCTGGCGATTACTTCAATTCCTTGCCGTACTGCCCAAGCACAGATGAAAGCAAACATGATCATAATGAAGCTCATGGGAGTTTCCGGCATAATAAAGGTCAGGACGAAATCGCCAATAAACCAAAGATATCCGGACAAGGTTATTAGAAAGAAAAGGCTGTATTGTAAAGAGATAAACTTACCCAGATAGGAACCGTAAATAAGATCGTTAATTTGGACAAAGTTCTTGCCGGGAAATAAATTGGCAAGTGAAATATAGACTAAAGCTATTACGGTACCGATAATCATAGCCGCTATCACTGCCAACCAGGTATCGTGCTTAGAAATTGGGTAAGCAAAGGTCAAAGGCAAGAGTGCCCCTTGTATAAAACAATTAACCAAGAAGAACAATTGAAGGCTGGATATTACTCCTTTTTCAAGTCTCATTAAGGTCTATTGCTCCTTTTCTGGTGTTGCAGGTCGCCCGATCAATCCGGATCTGCGTATTTTGGCTTGGACAGTAATTTCTACATCAAGATTGGAGTAGATTTCATCCCAATCATCTTTCATCTGTGTCCACTCCTTCAGGTGTCTTTGGTGGAATATATCCCCAAATCCAAAGATATCTGCTTTAAGCTTTTGGGACTTTTTCAAAGCTGATTCTACTTCGTCGAGGATAGCCTTTTCTGCTTGCTTGGTCAACTTTTCAGCGGCATCAGGGGCTACTAAGTTTGCATCGCAAGATTGATCGCCAATATTGCCTTCTTCTTCGATTTCAATTGTGATCGAGGGCTTACTGTCAATTATTTGAGAGGTGATTTTGCCTTTAGAGCGGATGATTTCTAAACTCGCTATTCCTTGGCAGTCGGGACACCTGACCTTAATGATTCCACTCTTTACCTTATTTATTGCCCATAACAGTCCTCGAGTTTCTTCCTTGGTAAGTTGACCAATCAATTTGTCCTTTTTAAAGACAGCAGTACCTTCCACAGACAACTCGCTGTTAGCCCCTTGGCCCTCTATTTTTATAATAGGTGCGATAGGAGCTGTTGTGGGGCTCATTAAACGGGTGACAAACTCGTTAAGTTGCGTGACACATGTTTGCGAGTTTGCGGACTGCGATTCCATTAATTCTGATATACCCACTGCAGGGATTTTTTCCAGCTTTGGTTGAAAATCTAGGATTTCGCTTGCTTTGTCTTGGGCGACAAGCATATACACCTCCAGACGAGTTTCCTGATCCCGGACAAAGAAATCCAGGTATTCTTGGATGCCTTGTTCGGCCAGAGAATGCCCAAAGATTATCACCTGATTATGAGGCCAGTATAATTTACGGCTTGATTTATGGGTAAAACCTCTAATTGTTGCAAACATACCTTCTCCCGTGTTTTGCAGATTCCAATACGCTCTGGAGTCTCCGCTTCCTCCGCCACCCCCCTCCCCAGTACCCCCAGAATTGAGCTCGGAAGTTTTGATCAGTTGGGCCGTGACCTCTAATTTACCGGAATCCTCGTTCTTATCCAGCCCAGCCCCCATGACAATTCCTAGATTGGGCAATTCACGACGATTCCAACAGCCGGTAGTACCTAAAGAAAGAATTAAGATTGTTGTCAGTAGGGCTGCCGCTTTCTTTACGCTTTTCATCACTACTCCTAAATTATAATTATTCAGATTGACTTTCTTTTTCCGAGGGAGGACTGGGTTTTAGACGAAAATCCTTGCGCTGAGTATCTTCACTGCCCATAAAGCTGGGACGAGTTATCATTGCCCATAAAGGTGCTCTGATAAAGGAATCTTTTAAATCGGCAGCACTAAGGGGAGCTATCGGGGAAAGAAATGGAGTGCCAAAGGATCTCAAAGATGTTAGATGAATGAAGAGCCCGATAAGACCGATGATAATACCAAAACCACCGGAAAACCCAGCCAGGGTGACAAAGACTATCCGCAATATTCCACCGGAGTCTGTTTGAGCCGGCACGACAAAACTAGCGACGGCAGTTAAGGCTACTACAATAACCATAGGTGCTCCGATTAAGCCTGCGGTTACCGCAGACTGGCCAATAACCAGAGCGCCGACAATACTTACTGCTTGCCCCACAGGTCGAGGCAATCTAACCCCTGCTTCTCTAAGAATCTCAAATACAACGCCCATACCTACGGCTTCCACAATTGCCGGAAAAGGTACGCCTTCCTGAGCCGAGGCCATACTAAATAGCAGTGGGGTTGGAATTAACTCTTGATGATAGGTAGTTAAGGCTACATAAGTAGCCGGTGCTAGGATACTAATCAGATAAGCCATAAATCTAATTAAGCGAATGAAGCTGACGAAATAAGGTCTGGAGTAATAATCTTCAGCGCTTTGAAAGTTTTCAAATAAAAGCAAGGGAACAGTAAGCACAAAAGGAGTACCATCTACAAAAATTGCAGCTCTCCCTTCCAGAATTTTAGCCGCCACAGAGTCGGGTTTTTCTGTGTTGCCCACGGTAGAAAAAATTGAGAAAGGAGCGTCTTCAATGAATTGCTCAATATAACCCGACTCTAAGATCGAATCGGTTTTAATGTTGTTAAGTCTGCGCTTGATTTCTTCAATGAGTGAGGGGTTGGCAAGGCCTTTTATATAAGCAATACAAACACTTGTCTTGGTTCGTTGACCTATCTTCATAGTTTCTAGGATTAAATCCGGGTTTTTTATTTTGCGCCTTAATAAGGTAGTGTTCGTTAAGATATTTTCAATAAAACCCTCCCGGGGTCCGCGAACGACAGATTCAGTTTTTGGCTCGTCCACACTGCGGGCTTTCCAGTCGGCTGTCATTATTAATAAGGCCTCAGGGCACCCATCAACTAATAGAATACTTGTACCAGCCATACAATTATCAACGAGATCGTTAATGGAATTGGATTTGCTTACTTCTCCCACTGAAAGCATGGTGGTTCTGATAATTTCGATAATATCAAGTTTTGATGCAAGTGTGGTCTTGTCCAACTGTGATTCAAACATTAAGGGCTTAAGGATACTGTCATTAACTATTTTTGGATCTGTCATCCCTGTAAGATATAGCAATGCCGCATCGACTTGTTTTGGCAGATTAATCGTGAACTCTCTGATGACAACATCATAATTATTACCTAGGGATTCTCTGAAAAGATCCAGGTTGTTTTTAAGACTTGCGGAAAGGTGACTGGTGGTGCTTTTTTCGTCTTTGTCTTTAGAAGCTGTAGAGTTACTTTGGCTCAATTTATAGTTTTGTCCAAGCAGCTTCAGATATTTCAGTCTGCTAAGCAGATAACTGAGCATAACCCCCATCCCTTTCCATACTAGTCAGAAAGTGGTACAGTGCAGTACATACTTTCTGGAAGTTTCTTTCTCACAGATTCAAGGGCCTATGATTCTGAGAAGCCAACTCAGTTGCCTAAGCCCTTAGTTAATATTAACCATTATATCCAAACTTATTTATGGCTTGGGAATGGAGCTAGTTATGAAAATAAAAAGCGTAAGATTTCGGGGACAAAGTCCCTAAACCTTAACGCTTCTATATCTGTTTCTGTATAAGCATTCTAATCGCTGTAGTAACGTACCGGGAAAAATTAGTTCCGTCCTTGAAGAATCACCTAAGGAAGGGAAAAGCCACTAACAAGCAGATAACTTCAGATAGTTCAATAAATGCTCCATAGAGATCCCCGGTTAATCCCCCTAAGAGCGCAGAAATTCTCGAAGACATGAGAGTGATTATTAAGGCCGATACTCCAAAGGCAACCGGGCCGGCTAAACCAAGAAGGTAAAAGGATAGGCCGAATATGACTGCCCCGCCAAGCAGGAAAGTAACCCACTGAGAAGCTTCGTGAAATCCTTTGCCCAGTCCCTGAGAACGAGCATAGGGAAAGGCAATAACCCCTATCTGAAAGACCCAGCGTGCGAGCATAGGCATTATAATCAAAATAGTTAACATTGAGGGAGTCAGGCTGGCAAGTAAGCTGAACTTTAAGAGCAGCAAGCCCACCAAAGCCATGGAGGCATGAGCGCCAACTCGGCTGTCCTTCATGATTTCTAAAATCCTCTCGGGGCTTCGAGCGGATAATAAGCCATCCATGCTGTCCATGAAACCATCTAGGTGAATTCCTCCGGTGAGCATTAACTCAGCACCTAACAAGATAGCCCCTATAACCAAAGGTGGAAAATATGGAATAAGGGCTTTGGCCAACAGCCAGAGGAGCAGACCAATGATCAACCCCACTAGGGGATAGAAGCGATAGCTTCGTGTGAATTCTTCTGTTGTGATGTCTTGGGGAACAGGTAAAGGGATGCGAGTGAAAAAAGTCAGAGCAATCAGAAGCCCGCGCATTTATAATCACTCCTTGTGCAGAGAAGCAAGCAGCTTCTCGCCGGAGGTTTTCAAATCCATAGGTAAACCGGCGATAACCATATACACATGGTCAGCACTTCTGGCCAATATCTGATTGCTTCGTCCGGCTAAATCCCTGTAGGCCCGAGCTAAGGGGTTTTCGGGGACTATCCCTTGTCCTACTTCGTTGCTGACAAAGATGACCTTCGGTTTAATCTCTTGAGCAAGACCTGCAACTTCTTTAACCGCAGCCAAGACTTTCGGCTCTACATGGTTATAAAGATGGGAGTGATCTGGGGAATCGGGAGTTGATTCTGATTCATATGCTTCCTGACTTGAGTGTTCGGCTTGTCCGGCTAGGAGCATATTTGTAAGCCAAAGAGTGACACAATCAAGAAGGATGACTCCCTCCTCATCTTTAAGTTGAGTTAAGGTTTGCCCAATTTCCAAGGGCTCTTCGATGAGCCGCCAAGAGGAGGGACGCTGCTGTTGGTGTTTTTTAACCCGAATAGCCATTTCCCCATCCCAGATTTGGGCTGTTGCAATGTAAATGACCGGACGATTGTCCTGAGCAGCAAGAAGTTCTGCAAAAGAGCTCTTGCCGCTCCGAGCACCACCTGTGATGAGTGTAAACTGAGACATAGGTTCATCGACTCCCCGTAGTTAATATTAGCTGGATTTTTCGCTAACTCCCGCATCGGCGAAGGTAGCCATTTCCTCGATGATACGAAGAGCTGCTTCTACGAAATAAAAGGTCAAGGCTGCACCTGTTCCTTCGCCAAGCCTCATATTAAGGTTGAGCACAGGATCGAGGCCCAGACCGGCCAAAGCTTTACGGTGGCCTATTTCCATTGAACCGTGAGAAGGGATCATATAAGCAATGGATTGTGGAGCAAGTTTAGCCGCAATGAGTGCCCCAGCAGTGGAGATAAAGCCATCAATGACAATGGGAACATGGCTGGCAGCAGCTTGCAGGATGGAACCGGCAATTGCGGCGATTTCTAAGCCCCCGACTTTGCTAAGAACATCTAGAGCATCCGAGGTGTCCGGCTGATTGACCTCAATGGCTTTTTCAATAGCCCGGCGTTTTCTTATGATTCCCTCATCGTCAATGCCTGTCCCCCGTCCGACAACTTCTTCGATAGGAGAATTAGTTAATAAAGCAACAATGGCAGAACTGGGGGTAGTATTGCCAATTCCCAGTTCCCCGGTGGCAAAGAGGTTATAGCCTTCACGAATCTTTTCCTCCGCCACTGAGGCACCGGCCAGGAGAGCTTGCAAAGCTTCATAACGTGACATAGCCGGACCTTTAGTCATGTTTTTGGTGCCATTGGCTACGCGTTTTTGAATAAGTTGTCCCTCTATCGGGAAGGCAATACCTACATCTGTTAAAAAGACCTCGGCATTTGCCTGCCGCGCTAAGACATTGATGGCTGCGCCGCCATTCATAATGTTATAGGCCATCTGAGGAGTTACTTCTTGGGGAAAGGCACTTACTCCTTCTTCAACGACACCGTGATCTCCTGCCATTGTGAGAACGGCTTTCTTTTGAATTATCGGCTTGGAGGTTCGTTGAATCCCACCAAGTTGCTTGGCAATATGTTCTAACTGGCCCAGACTTCCTTGGGGCTTTGTGAGAGAATCTAAACGCCCTTGAATTTGATCCATTGCTTCTTGGTCCAGACCTTTGATGTCCGAAATTAGTTTTTGTAATTGAGTGTAGAGTTGTTCTTCGGTGAAGCTTTCCATATAATTTCCTCCCCCTATTTTATAATAATTTTCAAAATAGAAAAGTCCCGACCACAAATAAACTGTAGTCGGGACTTTACCGTCATCACCGCTGCTTCCCATAAAATAATGAAAAGACATAAACATCTTTAGGCAGGTCTCCTGGCTATCGATTCATCGCTTTGCTCGTCAACCTTCCCGGAAAAACCAGTGGTTCACGAAGCTCATCGAATACAGTGGTGGGTCCGCGTCGGATTTGTTATAGTATAACTTACCGAACTTCCCTATTCTCCCTTAGGGGCACCTAAAATGTAGGGTATTAATTTATTTTAGAATAGCACAACTTTTTTTGAATCTCAAGGAAAATATTAGAGAATTCTTTGACACAGATTTTTACAAGAGAGTTTCCTTCGTATATAATGGTAGGTATTAGTAAGCACGTACTTTTTCAATTTTTATAGACTGTTTTATAGAAAATAGACTGTTATTGGACGAATAGGAGGAACCGGTGTGTTTGAAAGTGATATCCTAGTAGCTGGAGCGGATCCTGGATTTGGAGCGATTAAACTAGATACAGGTGAAACAAAGGTTTTATTTCCCGCTGTCATTTGTAAAGGCAATGAACGAATTTTTTCAACATTAGGTAATACCTTAATTGGTAAGGGGTCTGATTTACAAACTCAAATAGCATCCTTGGACGTGATTGTTAAGAATAACTCCACGGGTGTAGAGAAGCATTATTTTATGGGGAGTTTAGCGGAAAGCTTAAATCCCAACGAAGCCCATTATTGTTGGGACGAGGACAAATCCTCGGATGAAGAAGCTACTGCCTTATTGGTGGTCGCTTTAGCCCTTGCTCAAAAGAGTCCCAAAGCGAATGTCTACCTGGGAACCGGCGTTCCTGTTAAATACTATGCATCCCTAAAGGACAAATATGAAGCTGAGTTGAAAGGCTCTTTTTCAGTCATGTTCCGTTCCGGGCCCTTGGAAGGAATGACCCGTCAGCTCAACATTTTGCGCTCTCGTGTACTTCCCCAAAGTTATGGCGTTTTTATTAAGGAAACTCTTAATGATTACGGAATCCCAACTAGTCCTAAGTTGTTTAGCGGGTACGTTGTGGTCATTGATCCGGGGTTTAGAACTACGGATATTGCTACTTTCTATGATGGAGTTATGCTCGATCCTCCGAACTCCTTTAGTATTGAAAAAGGGTTAAAGTGGGCTTATATTGGTGTGGCTGAAAAGCTCAAAGAACTGACCAGCAGTCATGCTAATCCCCTTGAAACAGATGATAAAGAGCTGGATAAAATTTTCAGGGTTAATGGCGGCCTGTATCCCTGGAATAATGGAACCATCAATCTTAATCCGATTATGAAGAGTATGCTGACCCAGTTGGGAACGGATATTACTCGCGAAGTGAAAAAGGCATTAAAACCGATGCTCGGTAAAATGCATACTGTAATTGTTGCCGGAAAAGTCGGTGAAATGGTTTATGAATATATTCAGATGGAAAATAAAAATCTAATCGAAGATCCTCAATTTGGCAATGCTACAGGCTTTCGGATTATGGCTGCCACTTTGGTCAATAATATTACCAAGAAATCGGACGTACCAGAATAATGCCGTTTCAGCCCTTATTTATACCTCTGTATTTTGATAAATCTTCAGAGGAGGATCTTTGGCTGGCTTTACAACAAATTGATCCGGAGAAGAGGAGCTCTTTTATCAAGGAGACCTTAAAACAAGTATTAGTTCAAAAAGAGCCTTTTAATACTTCTCATCATACCTTATCAGTAGATGTGCCTGAATTTGAGAACATGGATTCCTTGAAGGAGGAACCACAAATCGATAAGCAAGAGGTTGAGGCTGAACCAGAACCAGAACCAGAATCAGAATTAGAATCAGAATTAGAATCAGAATTAGAATCAGAATTAGAATCAGAATTAGAATTAGAATTAGAACTAGAACCGTCACTAGACCTAGAACCTGAACCAGCAATAATGTTTTCTTTAGAAGAATTATTTTTTACTCCTGAGAGTTCAACTACTGAGGATAAACCGGCCGGTTCAATTAACAGCCAAGTGAGTACTTCAATCTCAGGATACGAGTATATGATGAAGCATATCATCGGCATTGAAGAGGACGAAACCGTTCTGAATTTTTTAAGAGGAAAAGAGAAACGGGAAGAAAATCCGTAAATAAGCATGATAATGTATTCCCCCTCTTAATTTAGCATAAGTACAAATAACCGTAATAGATAATAATAGATATAATTAGGTTTTCAGATATTTAAAGGAGGAGAAAAATCATAGACGGTCTGCTCTGGAGTGGCATAAAGGTCTTAATTGCTTTATTGTTAGTCGGATTAAACGGTGTTTTCGTAGCAGCTGAATTTGCAATGGTCAAAGTTCGCAAGACCCGTTTGGCAGAACTTGCAGATAACGGCTCACGTAGAGCAAAGAGTGCCCTTGATGTCACTGCACAACTGGATGCTTATCTATCAGCCTGCCAATTGGGAATTACATTGGCATCTTTAGGTTTAGGTTGGCTGGGTGAACCTGCAATTGCAACTCTGATTGAACCTTTATTTGTTAAAGTTGCCGGCTGGAATACTATTTACACTCATTCTGTGGCTATAGCAATATCTTTTATATTCATCTCGTTTTTACACATTGTGCTTGGAGAACTGGTGCCTAAATCATTGGCCATTCAAAAAGCAGAAAGTATTGCCCTGGCAAGTGCAGGCTTCTTGAAATTCTTTTATTGGTTATTCTATCCAATAATTTGGACCCTTAATAGCATCGCCAATATCGTGCTGCGCATTTGGGGAATTGAACCTGCTAATGAGGCTGATTTGTCCCATAGTGAAGAAGAACTTCGAATGTTAGTCGATGCTAGTCAGAAGCATGGATATTTAGATAAATTAGAAGGTAAGCTGCTGGACAATGTCTTTGAATTTTCAGATCGGATTGCCAGTGAGGTTATGATTCCTCGCCAGGATATGGTTTGCATCTTTATTCAAGATACTTTTGAGGAAATTCTTCAAGTAGTTAAGGAACACGGGCATACCAGATACCCTCTATGTGATGACGATAAAGATCATGTCCTGGGTTTAGTGCATATGCGAGACATTATTTGTTTGCAGGAAAAGACCGGTGTAAAAGATATTGCTCAGATTAAGCGGGATATCCTGGCAGTTCCTGAGGGTATGCCGATTTCTCATCTTGTCCAGAGAATGCGCAGTCAACGGACGCATATGGCAGTAGTAGTGGATGAATTTGGCGGATCAGCGGGACTGGTTACCCTGGAAGACATGTTGGAAGAGTTAGTTGGCGAAATCTATGACGAATTTGAATCAGAACAACCGCCAATCGAAAAAATCGACGAAAACGAATACGTACTCAACGGACGGGTTCTCATGGAAGAGGTCTCGGAAATGTTAGGCATTCAGTTAGAGGAAGAAACAGTTTCAACTATTGGAGGGTATGTTTTTTCTAGAATTGGCAGAAAGCCAGTTAAAGGGGATGTCATATATTTTGATGGCTTCCATTTCGAAGTTATGGAGGTTTTAGGCTTTAGAATCACAAAAGTCCTTGTGAAGAGAAAGCTTCCGGAGACTAAGATGAGTGAGTTGCCGGATGTGCACGAGGCAGTTTAGTCGAAAACGGGTCGCTCGGGGCAGGGAGGCTTCGACCACATCCGTGCAAGACTAGCTAATTCGTGCGACGAAGACACCGTCTTCGCACGGGTTAACACAGCCGAAAAGCGCTCCGCCTCAGAGCCTGACAGAATCGTCCCCTGTCTACCCAGGAGGTTTTTTGATAGTCTCATAATCAGCCTAAATAAATGTGTATAATAGCTGCAATATTTAAGAAAAATAAGTGAAGAAATTTTTTTGTTTTTGAAATTTAAAGGAGGAAATCAATCATCGACGGTCTGCTTTGGAGTATCATAATGATTTTAATCGCATTTTTGTTAGTGGGTTTAAATGGGCTGTTTGTGGCGGCAGAATTTTCTTTGGTCAAAGTAAGAAAGACACGTTTGGCTGAACTCGCTGAGAATGGTTCCCCGAGAGCTCAAACTGCCCTGGATGTTACTTCTCAACTGGATGCTTATCTTTCAGCTTGTCAGTTGGGCATTACCCTCTCATCTTTAGGTTTAGGCTGGATTGGTGAACCGGCAATCGCAGCGTTAATTGAACCATTGTTTACTGGGATAGCTGGTTGGAATATGCTCTATACTCATACCATCTCAATAGCGATTGCTTTTTCAATCATTTCTTTATTGCACATTGTTTTAGGAGAACTTGTTCCAAAATCATTGGCCATCCAAAAGGCTGAATCTACTGCCCTTGCTACCGCGGGGTTTCTCAAAGCCTTTTATTGGATCTGTTATCCTGTTATTCGCTCCCTGAATGGCTTAGCTAATCTTGTGTTGCGCATCTGGAAAATCGAACCTGCCAATGAGGCTGATTTATCCCATAGTGAAGAGGAATTAAGAATGCTGGTTGATGCCAGTCAAAAACACGGCTATTTAGATAAACTCGAAGGAAAACTACTGGATAATGTCTTTGAATTCTCAGATCGAAATGCTAGTGAAGTAATGGTTCCCCGCCAGGATATGGTATGCGTATTTCTCCAGGACACATTTGAGGAAATTATTCAAACCATTAAAGACTATGGACACACTCGATATTTGCTGTGTGATGATGATAAAGATAATGTGGTTGGCTTAGTCCATATGAGAGATATCCTCCGACTGCAAGAGTCGGGAGAGAAGGATATTTTGCTGATTAAGCGAGATGTTCTGGCAGTACCTGAGGGTATGCCAATTTCACATCTTGTCCAGAGAATGAGGAGTCAGCACACTCATATGGCTGTGGTTGTGGATGAGTTCGGAGGAAGTGCAGGGCTGGTCACGATTGAAGATATGTTGGAAGAATTAGTGGGAGAAATATATGATGAGTTTGAGTCGGAACAACCCTCCATTCAAAAGCTAGCTGAAAATGAGTATCTGATTAATGGACGTGTATTAATGGAAGAAGTATCTGAAATGCTCGATATTGAGTTAGAGGAAGAAACTGTTACTACCATTGGTGGATACATCTTCTCCAGGTTAGGGCGTAAGCCCGTCAAGGGAGATAAGATTAGTTTTGAGGGTGTTGTCTTTGAAGTAATGGAGGTTATCGGATTTCGAATAACTAAAGTTAAGGCTTTCCGAAAGTCTGTTGAGATAAAAGGCTAAAATCAAATGGTGCATCGATGCACCATTTGGCCTCTGGACCCTTGCCGGATTGCCCAAAGTCCCAGTTAGATATTAAGGTTATTAAGGTGGAAAAATCGTAAAATTCTGGTTGCCTATGAGAAAAAAAGAAGTAGGTTAGAAAGTTCTATTTAGGAAGGGCCTGTAAGTTATTGCAGGCCCTTCTATTCTATTAACCTACTGCTCTTAGCGGAACTGGATTTTGTTCTCTTTTAACCAGAAATTGGTCTGGATTAGATAGGCAAAAAGCTGGGGAATATCCATTAATTGACCGAACCAAGGGCGACCGGAGGGAATTGTATCCGAGAGCTTCATTAAACTTCTTAGTTCTGAGAGATTGAGAAACGGAAGAATGGGGGAGGTGCTGTCTTCAATAATTTCTTGGAGCCAAGTGCGAACAGAGGATAAATAGTTGGGATGATGGGTTTTTGGATAAGGACTTTTACGGCGCCAGAGTACATCTTCGGGTAAGATGCCCGTCAGCGCATGTCTAAGGAGTCCTTTTTCTCTGCCTTCGATCGCCTTCATCTCCCAAGGAATATTCCAGGCGTATTCAACTAACCTATGGTCACAGAAGGGGACACGCACCTCCAGGCCCGTAGCCATGGTCATGCGGTCTTTGCGATCGAGAAGCGTTGGCATGAAACGAGTTATGGTCAAATAGCTGATTTCCCGAATTCGGGCTTCCCGTTGTAGTTCTCCGGATAAAGTTCTGCTGTCTTGATGAATCGTGCCAGAGCCCGGCAAATTTGGAATTTCTGACAGTGCCTCCTCATAACGTTTCTTTAAGTAGCTATGAGGTTGGAGACGATCAATCAGCTCAGGGGATAGTACCTGCAATCTGTTTTCTACGTGAAGAGCCCAGGGAAAGGTTTGGGCCTCCAGGGATTCTTGCCGATGAAACCAGGGGTAGCCTCCGAAGATTTCGTCGGCACATTCTCCGGATAAGCCCACGGTAATTCTTTGCTTGATTTCTCGGGAAAAGAGCAGTAAAGAGGCATCCACATCGGCCATCCCAGGCAGATCTCGGGCCAGGGTAGAGTCTTTGAGGGACTCAACCAGTTCCGGTATATTAAATTTACAATTTGTGTGCTGAGTGTTAAAGGCCTGGGACATTCTTTCAATCCAAGGTCCATCGGCACCGGGCTGAAAGGCATTAGGCAGAAAATATTTGTCATTATCAGCATAGTCAACCGAGAAGGTGGGCAGTGATCCTTTTTGATTTTCTGCTTGAGCCACTGCGGCTATGGCTGTAATGGCGCTGGAATCTAAGCCTCCCGATAGTAGGGTTCCAATAGGGACATCTGAAACTAGTTGACGTTTTACTGTATCGAGAAAAAGCTCGCGAATTTTTTGGGTCGTAGTATTTAAATCGTCTTCATGGATATTATTAGGTAAGGCCCAATACCTATAAATACTTAGACCATTGGCCGAATATTTAAGTGCATGACCAGGTTTTAACTCGGAAATGCCCTCAAAAACACCTACCCCGGGACTGCGGGCTGGGCCAACGAGAAAGATCTCAGATAAGCCTTCTTGCCCTAAGGTGGGGGAAATATCCGGGTGTTTCAATAAAGCTTTTAGTTCGGAGGCGAAAATAAGAGAGCCGGCCTTTTCAGAGTAAAAGAGGGGTTTAACCCCTAAGCGGTCCCGCGTAACAAATAAGTTTTGCTCTCTGCTGTCCCAAATTCCAAAGGCGAAGATTCCATTGAGACGTTCCACGCAAGAAGGCCCCCACTCCATATAGGACAATAATACTGCCTCTGTATCGGAATGGCCTTCAAAGGAGTAACCACGACTTAAAAGTTCCTGACGAATCTCAGGTGTATTATAGAGCTCACCGTTATAGATCAGTGTATACGTATGTTCTCCCCGTTGACGAATCATGGGTTGAAGACCTCCCTGGGGATCCACCACGATTAGTCGTCTATGTCCAAACGCTGCACGAGGGGAAAGCCAATACCCTTCTGCATCAGGTCCACGAGGAATTAGGGTATTAGTCATACTGACTAGGACCTCTTTTTGTTGAGTTAGATCCTGCCTCCAATTTACCATACCAACGATACCACACATGTTATATGTCCTCCTTTTGTCTGATAACCATTATCAACTACAACCAATCTATGTCTTTGAGGGATAAAGGGTTCCAGCCTTCTATAATCATATTAAGTTTTTTAAGTTTTGTGATGAATTAGAGCTATAAAACAACAATAGCTACTATAGTATTAACAGAATCTTAAACTTCAAAAGCAAGGCTTTTTTGGAGAGACATCAGTGAACTGGTTCAGCTAAAGCTGACCCAAAAATACACCTTGAATTCTTACCTATAAAGTGGTAGCATGAGTGCAAGTACATACTTGCACTCATGCTACCACTTTATAGGAGGTCTAGCTCGTGGAAAATCCTGAACTTAAGAATCCTCAAGATAATACTCTAAGCCTGAACATAATTGAAGCAGCCAGACAATTATTCATGGAGAATGGTTTTAAAGGAACCACTACAAAAATGATTGCTAAAACAGCAGGTGTCAATGAAGCCACCCTCTTTAGGCATTTTAAAAGCAAAGAAGGCATCTTTCTGGAAATATCCAAGGAAATTACTAATTATAGTCACTCAAGACTTAAGAGCATTGTTCAAAGTCAACTTTCTCCGGAAGAAATGTTCTTTCAATTTGGTATGGAACTCTATCAACGCATTGTCGAGAGTAAAGGGGTATTAATAGTTGCAATTATAGAATCCAAAAAGAGATCCGAATTAAGCAGGAATGTAACAAAAACCCTAAAAACGGTGATCGAGATTCTCGAAGAAAAACTCACAGAATTATATAACCAAGGAATACTGAAAGAAAATGACTTCTTTATTGCGGCGCTTATGTACGTTGAATCTCTTATTGGTCTTTTTGTGGTTCAGAGCAGACTCGAAGGAGAGCTGATTCCAGTAGAGATTGAGAGGTTGTGCAGAAGTGCCGCCAAGATCTTTTTAGAGGGATTATTAAACCCTAAAGCTACATAACCTGTTTCACGATCCTTCTTTATTCTTTGCAGGGACATTATTTTGTCAAATGCCTAATCTCTATGTATAGAAGAGCCTTACTATCATTAAAAGAGGTGGATTTTGTGAAAAAAATGATTTATTCCTGCGTTTTAATTTTTTCTTTACTTAACTTTACCGTGGGATGTTCTAATCTTCACAACGAAGAATCTGAAACAGGTTCAAGTATAAAAAACGTAGAAACGGAAAAAGCAAAATTGGTTGAAGTTGAGGATAAGCTTGAGCTTTCTGGAATGTTGCAGCCTATAGAGGAGGCAATTTTATCCTTTGAAGTACCGGGCAGAATTGTTGCTTTAGAAAAACAGGAGAGTGATAACTTAGCAGGTGGGGACGTTATTGCCAGTTTAGACCCCAGTCAATATCAAATTAATACAGAAATTGCCGGTGCTTCTCTTGAACAGGCCAGAGCGAATCTTAACCAAGCCTTAAATGGGGCGAGAGATCAAGAAAAGGAAACGGCTAAAGCGGCCTTTGACAAAGCGAATGCAGTCTATCAAAAAGCATTTAATGACTTAAAGAGAGTGGAAGCTTTGTTCCAGGCCGGGGCAGTTTCCCAAAGTGATTATGAAAAGGCGCAAATGAGCCTTAGTGTATCAGAAAGCGATCTTAGAACAGCTAAAGCTGCCTATGACATGGCCCTTGAAGGTGCCCGGGCCGAACTTAAGGAAGCAGCCCTAGCCGGGTACAAGCTGGCGGAAGAAAACACTAACCAAGCAAAGTTGGCTTTGGAAAAGACTGTCCTCAAGGCTCCCTTTAAAGGGACGGTGTTAAATAAATTGGCCTCCAATGGTCAGCTCGTAGCAGCAGGCACCCCGGTTCTTCGTTTCGGGAATATTGATTTACTCAAGTTGACACTTCCCGTCCCAGACAGCAGCATTGGAGACTGGAAAAAGGGGGATACGGTAACCGTTAGTCTATATGGCCAAAAGAAGCAAGGCACTGTAACTAATATCTTTTCGGCTACCAATGTTCTCACAGGAACAATCGGAGTTGAAGTGACCATAGAAAACAAAGAGCATGATTGGGTTCCGGGTCAGGTAGCCGTTTGCAACCATGTTACCCAAACTCGACAATCTATATTTTTGCCCGTGGAATCCCTTCGAAGCTTAAACGGAAAAAACCCCTATGTATTTATTATTAATGATGGGAAAAGTATCAAGCAAGAAGTGACTGTTGGAGAGATGAAAGATAATAAAATTCAAATTCTCTCACCCCTCAGTGAAGGTACAGAGGTGATCATTAGTGGAGTAGATGACCTTTTTGATGGGGCTCAGGTTAAGGTAACCGGGGGTGGGGATCAGTGATTGAGTATTTGATCAAAAAACGAAAGATCACCCTGCTTTTCTTTATAATGCTGGTGGTCTATGGATTTATAACCTTTTTTCAATTAGCCCATCAAGAACAACCGGATATTGTGGTTGACACGGCAATGGTTCTTACGGTGTACCCAGGCGCTTCACCGGAGAAAGTCGAACAGACGGTTACCAAAAAGATTGAAGAGAAAATTAATGAAATACAAGGACTAAAGTCCATAACTTCACAGTCCAATCCTCAATACTCTAAAATCGTTGTTCAACTTCAAGAAGGGGTGGATCCCAAAGAAAAATGGAATGAGCTGCGCAATAAAGTTAAAGATGTAGAAAGCAGTCTTCCGTCAGACTGTAAACAACCGGAAATTAACGATGATTTAAGCAAAACCTTTATTGAGACCTTTACGGTAACGGCAGACTCTTATCAAGAGGTCTATGCTCTGAGAGATACCTTAAAGGTCTGGAAGGATCAACTTCGAACTCTCCCCAATGTGGCAGATGTAAGCATAATGGGCCTGCCGGACCAAGAAATAAGAATTGATGTAGATACTCACAAAATAAATCAATTGGAAATTCCCTGGACTCAAGTCGCCGGAGCTATAAAAAAGGAGAACGAGCGGACTCCCTTAGGAGACCTGGAGCAGGGAGACAGGCTTTATCAGCTCAAAATCAAAGATACTCATGACCCGGAAGCACTCTATAATACAGTTATCTCTATGAATAACCAAGGTGTTCCCGTATACTTGAGGGATGTTGCGACAATCACTGTTGCTTGCGAAAAAGAGGAGTCCTTAGTCAGTTTTAATGGCCAGCCGGCAATTTCCATCAGCGTCCAAGGAGAAATCGGTAGTGACGTTCCCGGTATGCAGAAAAATGTTGATGAAATGATGAAAGAATTAGAGAAACAACTACCCTCAGGAGCTCAGCTTAATCATGTCTATTCTCAAAATGAACGGATAGAGGATCTTTTCTCAGATCTTACTCTAGAGGTATTGCTGGCTGTTGCTGCTGTGCTCTTAGTGTGCTCTTTAGGCTTGAACTTTGTAACCTCCTGTATCATAGCTATGGCGATTCCCATCTCCCTTTCCATGGGCTTAATGCTGACTCCAAACCTGAATATTACCATGAACTTAGTATCTGTGGCTGCTTTAATCATCGTCTTGGGTATCCTAGTGGATGATGCCGTAGTGGTTAACGACAATATTGAAAGAAGACTTATCGAGCTGGGGGAACCTCCCTTACAGGCAGTTGTGAAGGGAACTAACGAGGTGTTCATCTCGATTCTTACTGCGACTGCCGCAACTATATTTGCCTTTGGTCCTATTGCTTTCTTGCAAGGCAATGTCGGTCAATTTATTAGACCTCTGCCAATTATTATTAGCCTCTCCATGATTTCTTCAATGGCCATGTCTCTGACAATTGTACCCATTTTTAGGCATTGGAGAGCTGAAAAGTTGTCCGTATTTCCAGCTCGGCATTCAAAAAGTAACGGTTTTTTAGGAAAGCAGCTGGACAGATTGGCCCTGTGGTATTCAGAGAAACTCATGCCCCGAATCTTAAGAAAGCCCTTAAAGGTCGGTTTAATGGCAGTGCTAATCAGTACCCTGGCCTACGGCTTATTTCCTTTGCTTCCGGTACAGCTTTTTCCTAATTCCGTGCGGGGGGAAATGTTGATTGATGTAAGAATGCCAAAAGGGGAAAGTTTGGATGGTACCAATCAAAAGGTTCAGGAAATCGCCTCCTGGGTTCAAAAACAAGAGGGAATCACTCTGGTAAACACTTATGCTGGAGATAGTGCACCGTCCATGTTTCGGGGAGATCTTTCGATAGGTAAAGGAAATAACCTAGGGCAAATTGTCGTCAAGATCAATACTGAACAAAAACGCACTGAAGAACTAGTGCCGGAGTGGAATGCTAAGTTTAGTGAAATGTATCCTGGAATTCGTGTCCTGGCTAAAGAAATAAAGTTCGGACCGCCAATCGGTGCTCCTATAGATATTCGCATCTACGGGGAAGATCTATACGTTCTGCAAACCCTGGAAAACGAAGTAAAGGAGAGTTTGCTAAAATATCCCGGAGCCGTTAACATTAATGGCTCCATTGGTCAAGATAAAACAGGGATAGAATTAACCATCAATAAAGCTCAGATGGATCAGAACCTGGTTAAATATGATGACCTGACCAAAACTCTAAGATTAGCCACAGAAGGAATTGAGGTCAGTGAATTTGACAATGGCAAGGACTTGATCAACATTGTAATGTACTCCGATAAGTCAAGCCCAGACCCTAGGTTGGTATTTGACAGGTTATATGTTCCTAATGCCAGTGGAAAGCTGATTCCTTTGAAGGAAGTAGCTCAAATGGAGCCGTCCTTTAGCATTAATACCGTGCCCAGGAGAAATTTGAGCAGACTGGCAGAGGTGACCTCTGATTTAGATGGGGTGACGGCAACGGAAGCTATGGAAAAAATCAGACCGCTGATGGCAGGGATCAAACTTCCTGCCGGGTATACACTGGAGTTTGGCGGGGAAACCTCGGAGCAGACAGACATCTTTACAGATATGGGCAGGCTAATGATTGTGGCGATTTTCTTAATTTTAATTGTCATCGCCATGCAGTTTTACTCTCTAAGTCTGCCAATTCTCGTGATGAGTACTGTTTATCTGGCTTTCGCCGGCAGTATGATAGGACTTCTGATTACCAGGACACCTTTCGGCTTCGGTTCCGTTATGGGTTTAATATGTCTGGTAGGGATTGTGGTCAGGAATGGGATAGTATTAATCGAATTCATCGAGAATGAACGACATGCTGGGGTTGCTTTAGAGCAGGCGGTTATTAATGCAGGAAGAGCGCGGTTAAAGCCCGTTTTATTAACGGCAGGAACCGCTATAGCCGGCTTATTATCTCTGGCAACGGGTAAAGAGCTTATGTTCAGAGCTTTAGCAATCACGATTATTGCGGGACTTTTCTATTCCACAGTTATGACCTTAGTGGTTGTCCCGTCATTCTATACTGTTTTGACTAAATGGAAGGAAAAACGCAGGCTGAGTCGGCAGACTAATAACTTTAATGTTTAATGGTTACTGGTCTGGTTCGGCTTCGTGAAAAGAACTTTCAAGGGTCCCACATATTAATGATTCTAGCAAAGACTTACAAAGAGTCAGCGGGAATTTCTCATATAAGGAGTGAAGCAGCTATGTATATTATTGATCGGTTTGAAGGAGAGTGGGCCGTTATAGAAACGGACAACCGCGTAATGTTCAATTTCCCTCGCAGTGGTTTGCCCCTTGATCTAAAAGAAGGAGATGTAATTAACATCCAGATTCACATAAATCCAGAGGCTACACTACGCCGTCACCAGAAAGCCGAAAGCCTTCTAAATAATTTCTTCGATGAATAAGAAAGGGAGTCTTCATCCAGTGTTAAACCGCATAAAAGAATTTTATATGCCAATTATCATGTTCCTAATCATACTTCTTTCAGGCTGCGGCGCAGTGGTAAATAATCCTGCAGATACTGCTACCAACGCTGGCGCCGGAAGGCTGCAGGTTCACTTCCTTGACGTCGGTCAGGCAGATAGTGCCCTAATAATTCCCCCCAGCGGGCAGTCAATTCTCATTGATGGCGGAAATAATGAAGATGGAGAAAAAATAGTCAACTATTTAAAATCTAAGGGCATCAATGAGTTATCCGCTATTGTTGCTACTCATCCCCATGAAGACCATATCGGCGGCTTAGATGTGGTGATGCAAAGCATACCGACTAAAAAGGTTTACCTGCCTAATGCTGCCTCCAGTTCCAGAACCTTTGAGGACTTTATTGCTGCTGTTAAAAGCAGTGGAGCTAAAAAAATCGAAGCTAAAGCGGGGGTGAAACTCGAAGTTCCTGATTTAAAAGGGATATTTCTGGCACCTAATAGCGGCAGTTATGAAGAACTGAATAATTACAGTGCAGTCCTCAAACTTACTTATGGCCAAGTATCATTTCTTTTCGAAGGAGACGCGGAAGATATTTCTGAAGCGGAAATGATAAAAAGTGGGCAAGACTTAAAGGCAACTGTCCTTAAAATAGGTCATCATGGCAGTAAAAGTTCGACAACGGATGAATTCTTAAAGGCTGTGTCACCAGAAAATGCTATTATTTCTGTTGGTTCGGATAATGATTACGGTCACCCGGCACCTAGCGTCATCAATAAATTGATCAAGGCTGGAGTCGCAGTCTATAGGACGGATCAATCAGGGACGATTGTAGTTACCACTGATGGGACGTCAATAGAAATTGATAAGAATGCATCGGTTCCATCTAATGGATCAGCTTCTACTAAATCCTCTGCTGCTGATCTCACAGCTAAAAGTACTGTAGAACTGTCAAACATTGATTTAAGCGGTGAAATAGTGAGCATAATAAACTCAAGTAATTCAACCGTCGATCTAACGGGTTGGAAATTAGTGAGTGAGGTTGGCAATCAAACCTATACATTTCCGGCAGGTACAACCTTGGCTGGTGGTGGAACCCTAAAAGTTGTCAGCGGAGAAAAAGCGCAATCCGGAGCAGGTATCCTTGTTTGGACCCAATCAAATATCTGGAATAATGACGGTGATCCGGGAGCTTTATTTAATGCCGAGGGGCAGCTGGTATCTAAAAGATAAAGCTTGAGTTTTGAGCCTTGATACAATAGTTTAGAACTTCAGACAAATACCTTCGATTATGGTACAATATAGTAATAATTTCGGAACGAATTTATAATTCTGGAAAACTAAAGCTAAAAGGAGTGATTTCATGAAGGTCAAGGATGTTATGCAAACCAATGTCATAACCATTCGAACGGATATGGAAATCAAGGAAGTAGCTAAGATCTTGTATGATCATCAAATTTCCGGTGCACCGGTGGTGGATTCTGAGGGGAAGCTTGTAGGAATTGTTAGTGAAGGAGACTTGTTACATAAAGAGACAAATCCTCAGATTCCGGGAGTCGTGGGAATTTTAGGTGCACTTATATATTACCGTGGTGTAAGGCAATACCAGTCAGATTTAAAGAAACTAATTGCCTTGCAAGCCTCGGAAATCATGACTTCTCAGGTGGTAAAGATTAATAAAGAAGCATCTATTGAAGAGGCAGCATCTTTAATGGTGAGTAAAAAAATCAAACGCTTACCTGTTATCGAGGATGGCAAAATTGTTGGGATTATAACCCGGATGGATATTATTAAGACACTTATAGATGATTAGAAGAAGGCTTGTCTTTCGCAGAGTTTGTTTTCAAAAAAGCATATAAAGTAAAAAAATGAAAAGTAGGATTCCAATCACTGGAATCCTACTTTTCGACATTATCACCAACATACACCAATGATATCTGATATAATGATAATATTATTCTGCATATAAGCAAATGCTTGTCTCTAATAAATGTCTACGGAAAGGAGGATTGTAATGGATATTCATGGGGTGCAAAAACTACAATCTGGATTACTAAGGATAATTGCCGAAGGGGCTGGAGTAGCGGATATAGCTGAAGCCTTAACAAAGGTGATAGATGCACCAGTGATTGTGACTAATGAATTTCACAAAATTATTGCTTCTACTCATGAAGCTTATCCAAGACACTCCTTCATCAGAAGCAATCAGATTGAAAGGTCAAATAATCCGGGATTGTGTCGGATAAACTTGGGAAGCAATATCAATGAAGCCTATTCGTTTCCGAGTTATATTAAAAATGAAACCTTGGGTTTTTTATATATAATTGAAGAGAAAGCTGATTCAGATTCAACGACCATACAAAGGGTTGGCGAAGCTGCTTCACTTGTTTTTGCAGTTCAGTTAGCTAAAGAAAAGGAGTTCTCCTTATCAGAGAAACGCTATATTGACGCATTTCTCTTTGACCTGCTCTATGGAAATATGGAATCAGGGAAGGATATTATCTCTCGAGGAGAACTTTGGGGATGGGACTTAAGTCAACCGCAATGTGTTTTAGTCTTTGAATTCGATGATTATGACTATTTTTCCGGTGATAAGGAATTAATTGAGGTACTTTTTGACAGCGTACAATCTGTAATGAACGAGTTGGGCGAAAAACCTGTTTTAACTAAGAAAAAGGGAGAGGTTATAGCCATTCTCTTTAAGTCGAAAGACAGCTATCAAGAACAAAGTGACTACACCAAGTTATTAACAGACAAGGTGAAAAATCTTGTTCAAACAAGAATCCCTTCTCGAACTTTGCGCTTAGGGATTGGAAGAATCTATAAAAACCCTAAAGAGATCTTTCGGAGTTACCAAGAAGCAAAGGTAGCCCTGGAACTTGGCAAGTTAATGGATTCTCGCTTAAGAACTCCCTTTTTTGATAAGTTAGGAGTGACCAAGATCCTCTATAACCATGACCGTCAAGAGTTAGCCGAACTTTACAAAGAAACTTTAGGAGATTTAGAACGCTATGATCTTGTGCAGAAAACGGATTTGCTGAAAACCCTGGAAACCTTCCTGGCAAACCGCTGTGATTTGAAGGAGACTGCTAAAGTTAGTTATGTACATCCGAATACCTTGCGCTATCGCTTGAAGAAAATTGAGGAGATATTGGCTATAAATTTGGATGATTTCGATACCAAGTTGGATCTTATGGTGGCCTTTAAGATAAAGTACTTGAAAGCATCAGAAATAGAAAAGTAACCCGATCTCTGAAGCAGGGGGATAGGAGAAGGTATTATGATGGATGATCTTAAGATACATAGGAATGTATGCCCTCGAAATTGTTACAATACCTGTGCTATGCTTTCCCATGTTGTTAACGGCAAATTGATTAAACTAGAGGGAGACCCTGCCCACGGTTATTGTCAGGGACGCTTATGCGCTAAAGGATATGCTTATACACGTTATGTTTATAGTCCCGAGCGGCTAAGATATCCTTTGAGACAATATCCCAGAGGCTCAGGAAATTGGGTGCGGATTACTTGGGATGAGGCCTTAAGTCAAATAGCTGAGAAAATAATTGAGTTGAATCAGCGTTATGGCTCAAATTTTTCTCTCTCCTATAATAAATTCTCGGGCAATGTTGGCTTCATGCATTATGCTACTGAAGGAATGTTTAATAGCTTTGGTTCCCATACTAAGTTAAGAGGCAACGCCTGTATGTCTGCCGGCCTGGATGCAATCGCCTATAGTTCAGGGGAGGGAAGAAACCCTGATCCCGAATCCATGTCAGATTCTAAGTTAATCGTGATTTGGGGGGCTAATCCTGCCTGGACTGCCATCCATCAGTTAAACTTTATAAATCAGGCCAGAGATAAGGGGGCAGTGCTGGTTGTTATTGACCCAGTGTATACTGCTACAGCGGTTCTGGCCGATCATTATATTCAAGTGCGACCAGGATCAGACGGTTTACTGGCCTTAGGGATCTCTAAAATCTTGGTTGAAAAGGGCAAGTTTGATGCCTCCTTTGTTGAGAATCATGTTGAAGGCTGGGATAGTTTTCGCAGATATCTTCATGAGATAGTACGCATTGAAGAAGTATGCAGTCTAACCGGAGTTGAGGAACGCACCCTGCAATTCCTCGCGGACCTGCTTTGGCAATATGATCCCGTGGCTACGTGGTGTGGATATGGCTTACAGCGGTATCAAAACGGAGGACAAAATGTAAGAGCAATCTATGCCTTAAGTGCGATAACCGGGAATGTGGGAAAAGTCGGAGGTGGTTTTTACTACTTCCATCCCGGCATAGATCTATTTCCCTTAAATTTATTAAATCATTCTGGGCCGAATGATGGACAAGTATCGAGAAGCGTTGATATTAATTATTTTCCGTCTCAAGTATTATCTTTGACTGATCCCCCAGTTAGGTTTTTATGGATTGCAGGAAGAAATCCCTTGAGTCAGGATCAAGAGGTTCAAAAGTGGACGTGTTTAATCAACGAACTGGAAATGGTCGTAACCGTTGATTTATTTATGACTAAAACCGGAGAAATGTCTGACATAGTCTTACCTGCGGCAAGTCATTTTGAGGACTTTGACTTGAATATTAGTTATTGGCATCAGTGGTTGGCTCTTAATGAACCAGCCATCCCGCCCTATTTTGAGGCCAAAAGCGACTTGGAAATCGCCCGCCAATTAACTCGCAGGTTAAATGAATTGAGGCCCGACTTTTCTAATTTTCCCTCTGATCGGACAGCAGAGGAGTGGATTGAGAGAGAGTTTACACCTGAAGTCTTGAGACATTACGGCTTATTAAGCTGGAGAGATTTATCTGCAGGGCCGGCAAAATTACTTGAGCAGAACAATCCTTGGTGGGATTTTAACTTTAAAACTAAATCAGGAAAGTTCGAGATCTTCTCTAAAGATGCTAAAGAGGATCAACTACCGGCCCTGCCTAAATATAGAAATGAAAAGAATGACTCCTCTTTTCCGCTGCGCTTATTAACTCCGCAAAATATTACAGGAATACATTCACAGAATTGGGCCCGGGAGTGGCTAGGCAGAGATGAGAGAGAAGATGTGTTAACTATTAATCCTCTTGATGCAGCCGAGAGAGGGATTAAGGATGAGGATGGGGTCATAATCTATAATGGACAGGGTAAGGTCACTCGGAAGGCCAGGATCAATTCCGAACTAGTGCCCGGGATAGTTCTGCTTTACCAAGGCGGCAAGGAGCCTGTCAATAAACTTCTTTCCGGATTATCAGCGGATATGGGAAAAAGGAATAGCGGCAGTGCCGGTGCTGCACTTTATAATGCATTTGTCGAAGTGAAAAAGATCGAGAGGGATTGAGGATGACAGAGCAAATAGGTTTTTTGTTTAACGCCGATCGCTGTGTAGGGTGCAAGTCCTGCGAGATGGCTTGTAAAAATGAGAACTCAACACCTCTTAATGTTAACTGGCGCAGAGTGTCTTCTCTTAAAGCGGGGAAAAATATATCGATATCCTGTAATCATTGTGAAAGCCCGGAGTGCTTTAGGGTTTGCACCCGGAGAGCCTATGTTAAACGCCGGGACGGCATTGTGATGATTGATGTTAACCGTTGCGACGGATGTATGGACTGCGTCTCTGCCTGTCCGTATAATGCGCCTCAATTTGACATCGAAAAAAACAAAGCCAGTAAATGTACATTTTGCTTGCCCCGCAGAGAAGTCGGGCTGCTGCCGGCTTGTGTCAACGCCTGTCATACAGGTGCGCTAAGCACTATTAATATGGAACAGTACCCTAAAGACACGGTTGCCACTATCGAAGGATTCCCGAATATCCGACTAACCAAACCTTCAATTCGTTTTTATCCGGTTAAAGAAAAATTAAAGTATTGGATAAAGACTTAAAGTGGATTTGTTTTTGTAAAATGTCCCAAAGATTCCCTAGTGCTTAAGCTGATGCTTAAAATCGACTTAAACACTAGGGGATTTGCTTATATTTAGCGGCGTTCAGTTCACAGTCTTTTGTTCAATTGAATTTAGTTAGCGAAGTTCCCTTTTTATTAAGTTTCTTTTGTAATTCTGTACAAAAAAACAAGCCAATACATGTACGCCTGTACAAATCAAAATATGTAATAATACCATATGTGGAGGTGATTTGTATGTTAGACAGCATAACGACTCAAACGACAACAAACCAACCGGTTAGTGAAGGTGTATTAGCCCTAATTGAGCTAAGGGCCTACGCTTACGACGTCTTGAGGAGGACATTTGCTTCAGAACCGTCACAAGAGTACCTAGAGTTGATGAAGAATACCATCGTACAATTCCCTTTTGCCTCGGAAAGTGAAGATATTCTCAAAGGAATTAAGGCCGTCGATTCCTCACTCAACCGAAGTTCTGGGCTAAGCAGGCAAGACGTGGATGGGCTGCAGTGGGATTATACCCGCCTGTTTATCGGTCCCGACCAGTTGGCGGCACCGCCCTGGGAGTCGGCTTATGCTAATGAAGATAAACTTCTTTTCCAAAAGGAGACCCTGGAGGTAAGAGGAGCTTATCTAAAGCATTTATTTCTCCCCGCTCAATTTCAGCAGGAAGCAGATGACCATATCGGCTTGGAACTGGATTTTATGTATCAGCTATGTCTGGAGCTTTATGAAAAAGCGAAATCCGGTGAGAGTTTTCAGGAGGTTCTGGAAGATCAACAAAGCTTTCTCCAGCAACACCTGCTAAAGTGGGTACCTCGCTTTGGCCGGGATATTATCAATAATTCCACCACTGATTTCTACAAAGGAATGGCAAGTATCCTTATGGGGTATTTGTCTTTAGATCTAGGGGCTGTTGAGGAACTCTTAACAGTTAACTCTGCAAACTAAAGGTTTTAATTTCTATGGAGGTGAAATCCACTATGGCCAATTTGGTCGAGAAAGCAATTAACCACAAGTTAAACAGAAGGTCGTTTCTTGGTTTATCTGCAGGGGCAGTTGCCGCCGTCACTCTGCCTGGTTGCGGGTTGCAAAAGGTTGACGCAGATAAGGCGGCGGAGTTATCTCAAAAGCAAGGTGAATGGATTACCGCGGCTTGCTGGCATAACTGCGGAGGCCGCTGTCTTAACAAAGCCTATGTTGTCGAAGGGGTTGTTATTCGGCAGAAAACCGATGACACTCATCCCGATAGCCCAGACTTTCCCCAGCAAAGGGGCTGTGCCCGGGGACGTTCCCACCGAAAGATGGTGCTGGGAGCGGATCGTCTGAAATACCCCATGAAACGAAAGAACTGGGAACCCGGCGGCGGCAACAAAGAGCTGCGTGGTAAGGACGAGTGGGTCCGGATCAGTTGGGATGAAGCCTTGGATATTATGGCCAGTGAAATAATGCGGATCAAGGATAAGTATGGAAATGCCAGTTTCTTTGCGCCTGCCGGTGGTTCCGGCGGTGGAATGGAACCCCAACGTCTCTTGAATGCTTATGGAGGCTGTACTGAGCGCTGGGGGAATGTTTCCTGGGGATCATGGCCTGATGTTTATAGTACTGTGACAGGTCTGCCCAACAATGGTGCCTCTTCAGGAAATGACCGCTTTAGATTGCGTGATTCCAAACTCATCATCCTCTGGGGGGCTAACCCTGCTCAATCCAGTCAAGGCTTACCCACCTACAACTATTTACAAGCTAAAAAGGCCGGAGCGAAGTTTATTGTTATTGACCCTCTTTATACTGAATCTGCCCGAACCTTGGGAGATCAATGGATTCCCGTTCGTCCGGCAACAGATACTACCTTGCTCTTAGGTATGGCCCATTATATCATTACCAACAATTTACTCGACCAGAGTTTCTTAGATAATTGCACCATTGGCTTTGATGCTGATCATATGCCCGCAGGTGCAGACCCTAAAGAAAACTTTAAGGATTATGTGCTGGGAACCTTTGACGGAACACCAAAGACTCCGGAATGGGCTTCGGAAATTTGTGGTGTCGGCGTGGACATTATTAAGAAGTTTGCTCATGAATATGCCACAACTAAGCCGGCAGCTATCATTTCCGGAGGAGCACCAGCCCGAATTAATAATGGTGAACACTTGCCTCATGCCATGATGACTTTAGCTTATATGACAGGAAATATTGGGATTCCGGGTGCCGGGGTAAGTCCTAATATGCATAATTCGGCAACGAATGCCGGTCCGGCTTTAGTTCAGCCGGGAGGCAATGGCATTCCTAAAGTTAATAACCCCATCGCGAAAAGTCGAATCAATAGCGGGGAAATGTGGGATGCAGTTCTCGATGGTCAATTTACGGAAAGTAAAGGCAAGAAGGTCGACGTTAATATCCAGATGATCTGGAACTGGTTTAGTCATACCTTGAATCAGAGGGCTGGTGCAACCAGAGGGATTGAAGCTCATAAAAAGGTTGAATTTGCCGTTGCTCAGAATCTATTCTTGACCACTGACGCTAGGTACTCTGATCTGGTATTGCCGGTTACCTCCCAGTGGGAGAGACTTGGCGGGTTACTGACCGGAAACCGGGAAATCCTCATTTACCATACCCAAGTAATCAAGCCTCTATTTGAAGCCAAAAGTGATATGTGGATTGTTGCAGAAATCGCTAAGCGCTTAGGGGTAGACACTAAAATAGTTGACCCAGTTTCAGAGGAACAACAATTATATAATCAGATCGCCGGAGCTACAGTTATGAAAGCTGATGGATCGGGCTATGAAAAACTGGTTACCTTTACCGCTGAAGATATTCAAGCTCTGGGAGCGAAAGGAGCACCCCAGACTGGGCGCATTTCTTATCAGGAATTCAAAGAAAAGGGAATTTACCAAGTTCCCAGATCTCGCGGAGATAAATTGGAATTTACGAGTTTTGAGGATTTTCTGGCTGACCCCGTTGGCAAAAAACTAGCTACTCCCAGCGGTAAATTTGAAATCTATTGTGACACACTCTCTAAGAAGATTGATAAAATCGGCTTTTCAACAAAATCTCCCATCCCGAAATATGATCCGCCTCGTGAAGGATATGAAGATGGGGTCAAAGACGGCTATCCTTTCCAGATTGTAACCATCCACTATTACAGACGATCCCATTCCACCCTGGATAATGTTCCTTGGCTTAGAGAAGCTTTCCCCCAAGAATTCTGGATGAATGCCGGCGATGCGGCGAAATTAGGGATTAAGACTAATGATATTGTTAAGGTCACTAGCCGTCACGGAGTGGTAATCCGTCCTGCCTATGTCACAGAACGTATTATGCCGGGGGTTGTAGCCCTGGGAGAAGGGGCTTGGGTTGAGATGGACGAGCAAGCCGGGGTGGACAAAGCCGGAAGTACTGGGATCATTAATGGACACATTGCCACTGGTCAAGGCCATTCGGGATATAATTCATGTAATGTCAAGGTTGAAAAGTACGATAAGCCCCTTGAGCCAGATTACAAATGGCCTCAACGAATTATTTTCTAAGAGAGGTGAACAAGAATGGCACAACTAGGATTTTATTATGATATGACGATTTGCACCAGCTGCAAAGTATGTCAAATTGCCTGTAGTGATAAGAATGATTTGGAAGTAGGGACACTTTTCCGCAAGGTTTACAATTTTGAAGGGGGAGAGTTTCCCAACCCCTGGGCTTATAATCTCTCGATTGCCTGCAATCATTGTGCAGAACCTAAGTGTACAAAGAATTGTCCTACCGGGGCGCTGTACAAAAGGGAAAAAGACGGGATCGTCATGTTCGACGAAGGAAAATGTATCGGCTGTAAGATGTGCACTTGGTCTTGCCCTTACGGTCAACCTAAATATATTGAATCCAAAGGCAAATCCGGAAAGTGTAATTTCTGTGTGGATCTGATTGACGCCGGGGAAGTGCCTGCTTGTGTAGCAGCTTGTCAAATGAGAGCTCTTGAATTTGGGGATATCGAAGAACTGCGTAAAAAGTATGGCAATACAGCAGACATCAAAGGATTACCCGACTCAGGAATTACCAAGCCGCATTTGACTATTCATCCCAATAAAGAAGCTATGAAGTAGTTCAAGCAAGTGATAAAGGAGGCCTGATCAATGTTTGCTGAAGAATGGCCCTTAATGATGTTTACTCTAATCAGTCAACTAGCAATTGGAAGTTTTATTCTGCTAGTGCTCGTGCGTTCCCTGTTAGCCCCAAAAGATGCCTTGGCAGCTCGAAATCTTACGAATTTCGGCATTGGAGCAGTCGGTCCACTCATGGCCCTGGCTCTAATCTTCTCCCTCTTTCACCTGGGTACCCCATTTGGTGCCTATCGATCTCTCTTGAACTTAGGATCGTCATGGTTAAGTCGTGAAATACTCACAGCCGGAGGATTTTTAGTTCTATGGTTTTTCACTTACAAGGCTTATCAGAAAGAAAGTTCAGGCAACAGTCTGGGGTGGCTTACTTCTTTTGTCGGACTATTAACCATCCTTAGCATGGCAAGTATCTATAGCAATTCCATCCGTCCTGCCTGGTCTAATGCCCATACCTATATTGCCTTCTTTGGCGCTACCTTCGTGTTGGGATGTGCCGGGGCCATAGCTCTGATTGGGCATATAGCCAAAGGACAGACTTTATCCTCGGAGGCCATGGCCGTCCTTAAAAAGGTCTGTTATGTAGGTGCTGTGGCTTTGATTATACCGCTGATCTACCTGCCGGTTTTCCTTGGCAGCCTGAACAGTGGTGACCCAGCTGCCCAAGCATCAAGCATGCTCTTAACCGGCAGTTACCTGATTCCCTTAATCATCAGATGGGCATTCTCACTCGTCGGAGTTATTATGCTTACAAACCTTGTGTTAAAGCAAAGCAAAGCAGGAAGAATTCTGTCTGCAAACAGTATTCTCTTAGCAGTGGCCTTAATTCTTGTCGGAGAATTTATTGGCAGATATGTATTCTATGCTTCGGCAGTATCAATTATGGTCGGCTAATTAAAGAGATTAATAACTAATAATCAAGGACTGCAACAAACTGGAATTCAGTTTGCTGCAGTCCTTTTTTGCTGAAGTAAATTAATATCCTGGTGTGAAGTAGAGTAACTTTTAGCTCCCATTCGCAATAGAATCTTGTTGCAAGTATGAAAAGTATGATGTATCATACTTATAGAGGTGGTAAGAATGATGCATCATGGTAAGTTCTATGGCTCGACAGTTATGGGAGAACGCGGACAAGTTGTTATTCCTGCCGAGGCCAGAGAAGAGATCGGTATCGTACCCGGTGAGAAGTTAATCGTGCTTGGCAACAAAAGAAGAGGGATCGTAATCTTATTTAAATCGGATGTTATGACCAGATTTGCTGACATGATGTTCAGAAAAAGTAGGTTCTTTGAAGAGCTGTTTAATTCTTGCGAAAAGGATTCGGATCCGAATAAAACCAAAGAATAAGGCCTAATCAGGGCATTACCGGGAGGAAGAGGAAGGTTTAAAGTCTGACTCAACTTAAGTAAACATAAAAGTGCAAGGTTGTAACTAGGAGGAATTAGATGCCGATCATTATTAGATTTTTCAAGGATAAACGCTTGCGAAGGATTATCTCCATGTTCCTCCAATTTGTATTTCAGCTCTGGTGGATAAATAAAAAAAAGAGATTTCTGAGTGACGAAAACTATCAGAAGCAAATCAAAGGGGTATATGGGAAACAAGCTTCTGTATTTACAGAGACCGCGACGGAACTGGGTGGGCTGCTTATCAAACTGGGGCAGTTTTTTAGTGCCAGGGTTGATGTTCTGCCAGAGGAATACACCAATGAACTTTCCAAGCTGCAGGACGCTGTTAAGCCGGTAGGTACTGAGGAAATTATTAAGCGAATTGAAGAGGAATATGGCAAACCGATTTCTGAAGTTTTTTTGAATTTTTCCAGAGAAGCGATTGCTTCTGCTTCCTTGGGGCAAGTTCATGTCGCTGAGATTCAGGGACAGAATAAAGTAGCGATTAAGGTCTTGCGACCTGGGATTGAGAAAATCATTCAGACAGACTTCAACGCCCTTCGCTTTATGGTGACCTTTGCCAAGCGCTACCCCAAGATAAGTGCTGCGGTGGATTTGGAGCAGATCTATAATGAGTTCGTAGAAACTACTCAGGATGAACTGGATTACACCAAGGAAGGTCAACACGCGGATATCTTCCGGGCAAATTTCTCAGGGGACTCGAGAATTAGTGTACCTGAAGTCTATTGGGAATACACGACTCAGCATGTCTTAGTGATGGAATACGTCACAGGCTGTAAGGTGAACGATTACGAGAACCTAGCCCGGGCAGGAATTGACAGGGCAGAACTGGCAGATACTTTGATTTCGGCCTATGTTCAACAATTACTCTCTGATGCATTTTTTCATGCTGATCCCCATCCCGGAAATTTACTAGTTAAAGAGGATGGTACTCTTATATTCATAGATTTTGGAATGGTAGGGCGGATTGAAAAAGGCATGCGGGAAGAATTGATGGCCTTTATTCTAGCCGTATTTAAGAAAGATACAGATCAGATGATAACTGTTTTTGAAAACTTGGGATTTCTTCGATCCCATGCTGACAAACAGACTTTGGCGAAGGGGCTAAAATTGATCTTAGCTAATGTCTTTGAAGATCCTAATCTGAGAAACGTCAATTCTGAAGAATTGCTGTTGGAGCTGCGAGAGTTTATGTATTCTCAACCTTTTCAAATTCCGGCCCAGACCCTGTTTTTAGGAAAGTCCCTGTTAACTATCATGGGGATTTGCGGAGGACTGAATCCGCAGCTTGATCTTATTAAGACCCTTCGACCCTATGCAGAAGAGTTGTTGACCGGGGAAGCAGCGGGAAACGGCCCTACAGGCTTTATTATTGACCAGGCCAAAAAAACCCTGACAGAGGTTGTTACTCTCCCCGAAAAATTAAATCGGCTCATTGCCGGTCTCGAAGGCGGCGAGATCAGACTTCATCCTTCTAGGAGTTTTGAGTCGAATCTTTTACAGAGCCAGATGGACCAGACAAGCCGGATTGTGAGGGCGATTATGAGCAGTGGGTTCTTGATTTCAGGAACTGTTTTGCTTGAGGGTTCCTATTTTAAGGTGGGATTAATGCTAATTATTCTTGCCGGGCTTACCTTCGCTTCCTTTCTGAAATCCAACTCAGGTTCCTCGGGAAGAAAGAGAATGGGGCATGGTGGCAGGAGCAGGGGTGCATCTTCAGGATTTCAAAAGCCTCGTTTTCATCCCTAAGCAACAATGTCTGCGCTGAATAGGAGTGGTTCCAATTAGAATGAGGTTCATATCCATTAAAATATAACATTTTAAAAGGAGTGCTTATCAATGAGTCTAGAGAACTTTGAGTTCAGCTTTACTGAAAACGATGAAGGCTTCACAGTGACCCTCAAGGGCAACAAAGAGAAACTAAGAGGGAAATTAGAAGCCTTTGAAGCCTTCCTGAATTTTAGAGAGAAAGCTAAACAAGCCGGGTTCGAACATGCCGGCGGCGAATCCCCGATTCATCAGTTTTTTAAAGTAATGCATAAACATCATGCTCATCATGGCGGAGGGCATGGGCATTGCCAGCATGGACACCATGGATATCATGGAAATCCCCCAAAGAGTGAAACTACAGTAAGTCAGAGCGAGGAAAAGAAAACAGCAGAGTAATCAGATGTCATAAAAAAGTTAAATGCCGACACAAAAGGCCTCTTCCCATAAATGTGGGAAAAGGCCTTTTTATATTCGCTCAATGAGGTTAGTTTTTTGATTTCTTCATAAGAAACTCTTGCATGGCATGAATTGAATCATTGCTGATGACATGCTCAATTGCACAAGCGTCCCGATCTGCAATGGTTATGTCAACTTTTAGGATCTGGGTAAAAAACTGTTCGATGACTTGGTGTTTTTTTGAGGTGAACTCTGCGAACTCACGTCCGGTAGGAGTTAGAAATATTTCCTTATATTTTTCATTGATGATCAATCCTTTTTCTGAAAGGGTCGACATAGCACTGTTGGCGCTGGCCTTTGTGACCCCTAATCGTTCAGCAATATCAGAAATTCTTGCTCCTGTTCCGTCGGTTGACAGTTCATATATCGCTTCTAAATAGTTTTCCATAGCAAATGTTAACTTTCCCATTAAACATTCTCCTTTAAGAGTATGAGCTACTATTATAGTTTTTCATATTTCTTTATAAAAATCAACCTTAAGCTTTAGGATAACTTTATGTTTAAGGTGAGTTTTTTTCGCTCTTGAAAAACGAATAGCGGATATGTAACCCTATTCTACCAGTGCTAACAAAAGATTGTTGGAAAATGTAGTTATCCGATCAACTATTATGCCAGGCAAAATCAGAAGGGAAGAATCAGATTTTGTGCTCTCACGAATTGATTCTCATTACAGAATAATTGCCAGACAAGACAGAGAACCGGAACACGGACAATCCTCGTCGTAATCATTACACTTCACAAGCTCGTTAAAGTTGAATTAGGAATCAATACCCTGAGGCTAGCTTAGTTTAATACTATTTAAAACCATCTCAGAAGCCAAGACAAAAACTATAATTGGATATTGACTTTCATTATCAATTGGGATAAAATTAGTCTACAAAAACAAACTCAAATAGTGTTAATAAGGCAGATCAGTAAGTCGTGTACTTAGTCTAATCTGACTTACGAAGGAGATGAGCATGATGTCTTTATCGAGAGGAAAGTTAAATACAGCTTATACAGTGAACAGTGTTAATACTGATCATGAAGATATTCGTGAATTTTTATTTACACTAGGTTGTTATCCCGGTGAAAAAGTTACAATTATTTCAAAACTAGCATCAAATTTTATTATTACCATCAAAGATGCCAGGTATAGCATAGATGAGGATTTAGCAAAGGCTATTATGGTATAAATATGAATAAATATATTTAAATATATTTATTCATTGTATCTTTACTATAAGCAAACTATTAATAAAAAGTTAGATTAGACTAACTATTGAAGGAGGAACTCATGAAAATTGCTTTAGCTGGAAACCCTAATAGTGGAAAAACTACCTTGTTTAATGCTATTACAGGTAAAATCGAGCAAGTAGGAAACTGGGCTGGGGTCACAGTGGAGAAAAAAGAAGGGGACGTTAAACAGAATCTTAACCCCAAGAACGAGGACTTGGTTGTGGTGGATTTACCCGGTGCTTACTCAATGTCACCTTACACCAGTGAAGAGTCGATAACCAGAGACTTCGTGCAAAATGAAAAACCAGATGTTATCATTAACATAGTTGACTCGACCAATTTAAGCAGAAGCTTGTTCTTTACTACACAATTGCTGGAACTGGGTATTCCCGTCGTTGTTGCTTTAAATAAAGGTGATTTGACAGAGAAAAAAGGCAACACTATCGATATACCGGCGTTGAGTGATGCACTTAAGTGTCCCGTAATTCTAACTGTATCGACAAAATCAACCAACAACGGTTTGCTTGAACTGATGAATGCTGTAATAGCTGTTGGTAAATCCAACAAAAAGCAAATCCCTCCTAATATTGGTGGTGCTAAAAAAGCTTCAACGAAAGAAGAGTTTGAAAAAGCTGATAAAAAACGCTTTGCTTTTGTAAATAACATCGTAAGTGAAGTCGAGAGAAGAAAGGTAAGCTCGGAAAAGCAAACCATACAAGATCAGATCGATAGGATAGTCGCTCACAAATGGTTAGGGATTCCCATCTTCGCGGCAATTATCTGGTTGGTGTTTTCCATTTCCCAGTCTTGGGTTGGACCTTGGCTGGCAGATATTTTTGTCGGCTGGATAGACTTATTGAATGAAGGTGTAGCCTCCCTCTTAGGGGCAGACGTAAACCCGGTTGTTGCTGCCTTGCTTCTGGATGGGATCATTGGTGGTGTAGGTGCGGTGATTGGATTCCTGCCCCTGATTATGGTATTGTTTTTCTGCTTAGCTCTATTGGAAGACTGCGGCTATATGGCTCGGGTTGCTGTGGTTATGGACAGATTCTTTAAGAAAGTCGGCTTATCCGGCAAATCTATTATACCGATGATTGTAGGTACCGGTTGTGGCATCCCGGGAATTATGGCCACCAGAACTATTAAAAACGAAAGACAAAGACGCACCACTGCTATGTTAGCCCCCTTTATGCCTTGTGGTGCAAAACTCCCCATCATTGCTCTTTTCGCGGGTGTTTTCTTCGGGGATAATGCCTGGGTGGGAACTTCCATGTATTTCTTAGGAATAATTGTAATCATTATGAGTGCCTTGATTATCAGACGTATTACCGGAGACTTTTCCAAATCCTATTTTATTATGGAACTTCCGGAATACAGAATGCCCAGCATTAAGAGAGCAATCATTTCCATGTTCATGAGAGCTAAGGCGTTTATCATTAAAGCGGGAACAATTATTCTGGTTTGCAACGCTGTAGTACAAATATTACAAACTTTCGATTGGCAATTGCAAGTCGTTGCTGAGACTGCCCCGGAGACAAGTATCTTAGCCAGCATTGCCTCACCTTTGGCAGTACTGTTCATTCCCCTGGGCTTCGGCCTCTGGCAGTTTGCTGCTGCAGCGGTAACAGGATTTATTGCTAAAGAAAACGTCGTTGGAACATTAGCTGTTTGCTTTAGTATAACGAACTTTATTGATGTTGAAGAATTAGCCCTTGTCGGTGGGAGTGCAGAAGTGAGCTCAATATTTGGTATCAGCGCCGTAGCTGCACTTTCTTATCTGGTATTTAACCTCTTTACACCTCCATGCTTCGCAGCGATAGGTGCCATGAACTCCGAAATGGAATCTCGCAAGTGGTTATTTGGTGCGGTAGGTTTCCAACTAGGAATGGGTTATACGCTGGCTTTCCTAATCTATCAAATTGGTACTTTAGCAACTACAGGAACCCTTGGCGCAGGATTCTTGGGAGGACTCGTAGCTGTGGCTCTTATAGTCGGTTGCGTTGTTTATTTGATGAAAAAGGGCGGTAACAGCACCCAAATGGCTAGCAAAATACAGTCGGTGAAAGCATGAGCACAATTGATTTTATTGTAATAGCTGTAATAGCTGCAATTATAGCCCTAGCCTTGTACAAAATTGTCAAAGATAAAAAGAAGGGCGTCAGGTGTTCGGGATGCAGTGGATGCTGCGGATGCTCCGATGATAAGCTACTTCAAATAGAAGACAAGAACCTTCTCTAAGGAATTAGAAAGAAATGCAATTTAATTCTAGTAGTCAATATAGGCTGTTTGCCCATTTTAATGGGCAAACAGCCTATATAAATTAGTCGAATGCTTGGCAGAAATATAACATTAACATTCTAGATTTTGAGGGGGGTTATTTGCAGAAGATATTAAAGAAAAAGCGCAGCAACTCGCCGGGCTAATTCCCGGTAGGCTGGCAGCATCTTTGCCGGCTCCTCCCGGAGTTAAAACTATCCTTTGAAGATTTAGTGGCCCTGGACACTTATACTGCTGCGGTTACCGGAGTTAGGAGGATTTATTAAAGTCTGAAAGACTTGTAAGAATGGTGCTTGGGTATTTATCTGAAGAGGTCAACAGGACTAAATATCGGACTTTTGGTCAAAAAGCTTCGGCGAGGTCAAATCAAGTTTCAATTCTCTGAGAAAAGTTTCATCTTCGCGTTTTTCCATTACATTGTAAGAGATCCCTATTTCAATCTCCAACTTCTTGAGATCTTTAATCCTTTCTACATGAAACTCCAGAAATTGATAGTCTTCATTAAGGATATAATTAGTATTATGGAGCTTTCTAAAGACCTTGAGGACTTTAGAAATGTCCTCGCCGAACACCTTGGCAGACTTATAAAAGTAATCCTTATTAGAGAAAAACTGGGTCTTAGCTACTCGCTGATCAAGATTCTGCTGATAGATTTGAGCCGTATGCTTGTTTTCTAAAGAACAATACTGGGCACCGAGACTTAGTTTCTCATCGAGGATGAATTCCAAAAGCTGAAGACACTCTATTTCACTGCGGGAGATGGGCAGCCCGCCGGCATACCAGTAGTCATAGAGAACCCGATAGGGAGGATTTTTAATTTGGAAGTTGTTTTTCTGAAAAACCTCCACATTGTTCAAGGGGAAACAGAATTCCAAGAGATTAATCCCAAATATACCTAGAGAATCCAGCTTTAATAGTAAGTCTTTCATTACCTCTAAGGTTCCGGGGATGACGGGCATTTCCACCATTACAGCGGGGATAAAGTTCTTGGCTAAGGACATCTTGGCCAAGATATCCTCCTTTAAGCTTTGCGGATCATCTACTTTAATACTAAAACGAATCTCGTCAAGATGAGTTTCTTGAAGATCCTTTAGAAGAGTCTCATCAATTAAATCCCCGGATGTGTATAAACGTGTATAAACCCGGGGGAATTTTTCCTTGGCTCGCCGAAAGAATTCGACAGTTTCAGGCTTGTGGAGCAAGGGCTCGCCGCCGGTTAGTCCTAAGTGGGCCAGTTTGCCCCCCTGCTGATGGAGGGAGTCCAGTTCTTTCAGGCAGCTTCGCTTATGTTGGGAAAACTCCTCGTAATTATCTTGGTTTTTGTTAAAGCAAAAATAACAATCACGGTGACACATCAGGGAAATAAATAAAGAGACGCTGCCAACCCCTTTTTGACAGGCAACGCAAGCAGGAGATATCTGATTAACATAGATACTTTTATTATCGTTTCTAAACAGGGCCCCTTTAGTGCGGAGACTTTTGAGGAGTGCTGCCGTTTCTTCGGATAGGTCTTTATCCAGGATCAGCCCTGTCTGGTTAACCCAGTCCTTAAATCGATCTGCGATTGAAAGATAGATTTGCCCATATTCTTTGAAAGTAGGGTTTTTTATCCTTGTCAGTTGTTCCGGAGATAAATTTATGAGCATTCTATAAGCCCCTCTCGTGTTTAGCTGGTTATTTTGAGCATTAAGGATGGTGGTATTTCGGCAAGCAATAGTTTAGAAAAGGGTGAACTGATGGCGAAGAGAACTGCCGCCAAAACTGCGGAAAAATCCCTTGGTTTGTTGCTTTCCAGTGACCATCTCAGCAGAAATTATTCTATGTTATAGTTCGTAACAGCTGTACAATAAATTCCCTAGTGAGGATATTTTATAGTATATCGTTAATATTTTTAAATTACAATTTTCAGTGGCTACTGATCATGAAGGGAGCAGCTAATTTGCATTTAACCTTTCGAGGATTAATATGCTATAATAAAGTTAGATTAACCTAACTTTATTATAGCAAGCAAAGTAAAAGGACAGGAGAAAAACATATGAGTATTAAGCAACATCAGTCACCGAATTGTTCCAGCCATAGCTGCAGCTGCCACAGTCATTCTACCGATTCAGAAAAAGACTGCTCTCATGCTCACGACCCTCTCACCTTCACCAAAGGGGAAATAGCGGTTTTGCAGGATCTTGTGCGAAACAGTTACTTGCCCGTCAGCCGCTTTGTCATGAGTAGCAGTAAAGAGAAAGAGGCCAGATTTGCTTCTCTCGCGCCGGTGTATATAAATGCTATTGATGACAGTCTGGAAAAGGTGAAAGAGATCGGAGGGGTTTTGTCAGGGCTTGAGAAAAAACGGCTTATCTCTCTCGACTATGATATTCCCCTCCAGAACTATGACTACACCCTGCATACGAACTCGGTTCTTTTTGCCTACTTCACTGAAACGGTTAATGAGGGAAAGAAAAAACCAAGCTTTCTTTGCGATACTGCAGAAATTGAGCTTGGCAGCATAGCCCTCACTGAGTTGGGGGAGAAAGTCTGGGCCCAGATTAGGCATGAGTATGACTCTGCCGATAAAGCAAATCTGTAATGGTGTGATTGAATTTCATTAATCGAATATCTTGACCAGTGCTTGCTGAGCTGCAAGAGTAGATTGAGGTACTTATCCTAGAGATTGGTTAGTTTGCTAATCACCTCTAGGATTTTTTGTGGATGAATGACTATTATCAGCGAAGAAAATCAGATCCGTTCATAAGGAAGATTAACAAAATTGATAATACTCTGCGAGAAATCTTAGAGGAGTTAAGATTAAGAAACAAAGATATTGAATAATATATTGAACTGTACAGATTTGCCGTAAAGGGGCAGAGAGGGAGGGAGTTATGTGTCTAGCTATTTTTACATGGCAATTTTATGTGCCGTAAACTTATACATAATGGTACGGGAAATTTACAGGTTCAGTAAAGGAAAATATTACACATACTTTACCTGGAACAAAACAGACAGTTTTAAGAAAAAAGTGCTGGATATTTGTTTGCTTATAGTGGTTTGGGTCAGTATTTATAATCTGCCGCCTGAAACTATGCCTAATTTTCTTCCGGCATTCATTCTTATAGCCCTTTGCTTGGTATTTAGTACTTTAAATTATTTAACCTATGTAAAAATTCGAGATTCGAAAATTTTTATTCATGCACTTATCTTGGATATATTAGTTATAGCTCTTTTTTTAATAATTGAATTGATGTGAATTTACCGATCAGACATCCCCAAAGTGGAGAGTGATAATCCCTCTTGACAGAAATATGTGAGGTTAGATAAAAGGTTCTTTCCTTTATTAAGAGGAAAGAACCTTTTATCAATTGACCTGAGTAAGGCTTAACCAGGAATTACTGCGGGAACATATACTCGTTGGGCCAGTTCATTGTCGATCATAAACAGTCCGGCACCATCCCCCTTGATAAGCTTGAGTTTATTTAAAACGCGGCTTACATTTTCCTCTTCTTCCGCCTGTTCAGTAATAAACCACTGGACGAAAATTTCTGTAGTATGGTCTCTGACTTCTCGGGCTATGTCCATGAGAGAGTAGATTGATTGAGTAACGGTTTGCTCATGGGCTAAGGTTAATTCGAATACCTCTAGAGGATCGGAAAATTCGCTTTGTGGTTTTTGTATCTCAGCAAAGGTGAGTTTTCCGCCAATTTTATTGATGTAATTGAAAAAACCCAGAGCATGATCTCGTTCTTCTTGAACTTGAACGCGGAAAAAATTAGCGAATCCGTCCAGGTTAAGTGATGAGAAATAAGCTTGCATCGCAAGATAAAAATAAGCGGAAAAGAGTTCTTTGTTTACTTGGTCATTAAGGGCTTTAACCATTTTTTCGTTATTCAATATCTTCACCTATCCTTTTATACAGAATTATTTATTTCCATTGATCTATACATCTCCCTCCTGTGTCAGGGTTCCTTCTTATTCCCTTCATGGTTTTTATTGTTAACTTCTAAGAAGATGTTGTTTGGGTTAGGATTTAGCTGTGACGTTTTTGTTATTGGCGCTTCGTCATAACCAATGCTTTGTTTGATCAGAGATAATTCATTCATGATTATGATGAAATCTTCCTTTGTTATGGGTTTCTTGTTTTCTTTTAATTCATATCCCAACTGGCCACTAACTTCAATGGTAGCGTATTGAATATCTTCTAGGGATGGTATTCCAGCCTGTCTTACGCGAGTTTCAAGTTTATCAAGAGACAACCGAATTTTTTTTAGATTATTAAGAATGGGTTTGCCATTTTCAATAACCATTACAGCTTTACCTGTAAAGAGTGTCTCCAAAATGTCAATCTTTAGTGAAAGATATTCACTGAAGATCATTAATACTGTCAACAATAAGGCTGCGGCGAAGGTAACAAAAAGGCCATGACCAGCAACGGGTTGAATTAGCAAAGATCCTAATCCAATCATTACGATAGTTTGGGATATGGTCATTTGCGAGATTGATTTTCGCCCGCCAATTCTTAAGATGAATGTTCCTATAAAGAATATTAGAATTACTTCCCAGATCCAATGTAACTCCACTTGTACCTCCAAAGTATAAGCTCATGTAATTAGCATTCAGATTCACTGGAATATGAGCTATAGTGGCATAACCTTCAGCTTGAACCAGTAATTAGGATGCCCTTAATATCTAAACTTAACACTTGAAACTATAAAATTTATCCGATGACTACCAGTAGTAAGACTTCCATCTTCTACAAGTACGAAAGCATCCAGTGACGAAACCCGGGTGAGGGTTTCGCCAAGCCGCCTGCACCCAAGAAAAGCATAACGGCGCAGGTTGCTTTCGCCGAACCGCAAACTCCATCTGAAGCTAAGAATCACTTGATACAATGAGGGAAATAGTTCTTAGATCAATGGATATAAAATGAACTATTGAAAAAAATAAAGAGTGCCCCCCTTTTGTTTTAAACTTTCAAAAAGGAGACTCTTGAAAATGAATGTAATCGAGATTAATGGTCTAACCAAGTATTACGGAAAAGAACGCGGAATTATTGATATTAATTTTAATGTAGAGGAGAAAGAGATCTTTGGCTTTATTGGTCCTAACGGTGCGGGAAAGTCAACGACTCTACGTACTTTATTGGCCCTTCTTTATCCCACAAGCGGAAGTGCCAAAATATTTGGGAAGGACTGTATAAAACATGGCCCGGAAATAAAAAAAGAAATTGGCTACTTACCCTCTGAAGTATTCTATTATGACAAAATGAAAGTTATTGATCTCTTAAACTATTCGGCAAGTTTCTATAAAAAGGATTGTCGTAAAAGGATAAAAGAGTTAGCTGAAATCATGGATCTCAATCTTAACAAAAGGATTGACGACTTATCCTTTGGCAATAAAAAGAAAGTTGGCATCGTGCAAGGGCTCCTCCATGAGCCAAAACTAATTATTCTTGATGAGCCGACAAGTGGTCTGGATCCTCTTATGCAACAAAGGTTCTTCGAACTATTACAAGAGGAAAACAGAAAGGGTTCAACTATTTTGTTTTCTTCTCATATTTTAGGTGAGGTTCAGAGAATGTGTAACCGGGTTGCCATTATTAAGGAAGGGAAAATCATTCAGCTGGAAAAGATCAGTGCTTTACAAGAGAATAACTATAAAAAAATCAGAGTTCAGTTAAATGCTGATTTAGAGCAGGATTATTTCAATATCGAAGGAGTAAGTAATTTAGAGGCAAAGGGAAATGTCATCAGTTTTTTATTCAGAGGGAATATAAATTTGATGCTGAAAAAACTTTCGGAAATCGAGATAGCCAATGTCTGGGTCGAGGAACCTGATCTTGAAGAAATCTTTTTGCATTTCTATGAAAAAGGGGCCTAAGAGTATGAATATGCTTCTACATGAGTTAAAGGTCTATAAAAAGAATACAATAATCTGGTCGGTGACTTTATCAGGATTGGTTCTTCTTTTCCTCTCCATGTTTCCGTCCATTTCCAGAGAAGCAGATGAGTTTAAAAGGTTGATGGAGGGTTTTCCGGAGGCTATCAGAATGGCTTTAGGGATTTCTGTGGAGAATATTGGTTCAATTTTAGGATTCTATTCCTATGTCTTCTTGTATATATCCCTTTTCGGAGCAATCCAAGGAATGCTCTTGGGCATGTCAATCTTATCTAAAGAAGTGAGGGAAAAAACTGCGGATTTCCTATTAACCAAGCCCGTTACCCGCAATCAAATCGTTACTTCCAAGATATTAGCGGCCTTTCTCTCCTTAGTATTCACAAACATTCTTTACTTAGGAGCAGCAACTCTTATGGCCTCTTATGTCGAAACAAATGAGTTCAGTATTAAAATATTTTTGCTGTTGTCGTTAACTTTATTCTACCTGCAGCTTATTTTCCTGGCCTTGGGGATTCTTGTTTCCTTGTTAATCCCTAAGCTCAAATCAGTCCTATCTGTTTCCTTGGGTATGGTCTTTGCTTTTTTTATGATAGGAGCTTTTGCTTCAACAACTGAGGATGTTGCCTTACGTTATCTTACGCCTTTTAAATACTTTGACTTTACCTATATTATTCAAAATTCAGGTTATGAACCTTCATTTATCTTCGTAGCGCTAGGTTTTATAGTGATTGCCATCTTAGCTAGCTATTATATATATGCCAAGCGCGACATCCATGCAGTATAGCAAGGAAAGGATATCTGTTGATGTAAACGGGAGGAGGCTTAACTATGAACGTTTTTGTTCGTGAAATGAGAGCTAACCGAAAAGCTCTGATTATTTGGTGCATTGGTGTCGCACTGTTAATCTCAAGTAGTATGGGCAAATATGCAGGACTTTCGGCCTCAGGTCAATCAATCAATGACCTGTTAAACCAGATGCCCCACTCCCTAAAAGTGGTTATGGGTATGGGCAGCTTTGATTTAACAACGGCTGTAGGATACTATGGAGTTCTTTTTATCTACTTAGCAGTAATGGCTACTATTCATGCAGCTATGTTAGGAGCAAACATAATCTCTAAGGAAGAACGAGACAAAACCGCAGAGTTTTTGTTCGTAAAACCAGTTTCCAGAAACACAATTATCACGTCCAAACTACTGGCCGCTCTCGTTAACATAGTAGTCTTTAATCTTGTGACCTATGCCAGCTCAATCCTCATGGTGCAGCAATTCAGCCAAGGGGCAGGGGGCAGCGGGGAGATAACCAGACTTATGATTGGAATGTTTGTCTTACAATTGCTTTTTCTGGTTGTCGGTTCTGCGATTGCCGCTAAGAGTAAGCATCCTAAGACTGCTCCTGCCCTTGCCACAGGAATACTATTATTTAGTTTTATATTATCGATTGCCATTGATCTTAATAACAAGCTCGAGTTCTTGAGGTTTTTTACACCCTTTAAATATTATGACGCCAAAAATCTTATGTATGACAGAGGTTTTGAGACAGTTTATGTCCTTATATCAGTAGGGGTTATTGCTGTGTCGTTGATGGCGACTTATGCTTTCTATAAAAATAGGGATCTGAAAGTCTAATAGACTAGTGAATATTCGAGAGCCTAAACTAGTTGTTTTCGTAGAGAATCTAGCAGCCAGCTAGCTTTGAACAGATTTTTTCCTGACATTTCTTAATGAGAATACTGTAATTGTTTATAAACTCTTGAAAAGGTTTAAGCCGGAAACGTCATTATTAAACGTTCCGGCTTAAACTTTTTCAAGAATCGAATCCTATTCAGTTTAATCATCCGTATATCACTCAAGCTACACACTTTCCAAAGTGTTTGTAATAATATTTCTATCCTTAATAAAGAGCACACAGCCAAAAATTAGACCGTGACTTTATCCATCCAGCTGAATTCATCAGGGACGCTGCCATACTGAACACCTGTGACGAAATCAAAGAGTTTTTTGGCGAATTCACCTGTTTGATTATTATTAATGTTAATCTTTTGGCCCTTCCAGGAAAGCTCGCCCACAGGGGAAATGACTGCAGCAGTGCCTGTACCAAAGACCTCTTGAAGTTCTCCTTTGGCATGAGCCTCATACACTTCTTCTATTGAAATTTGGCGCTCAGTTGTTTTTAATCCCCAGTTTTGGGCTAATTCCAGCACAGTTTGACGGGTTATGCCACCTAAGATACTCCCACTTAACTCAGGAGTAATAATCTCGTCGTTGATCTTAAAGAAGATATTCATGGTGCCAACCTCTTCAACATACTTTCGATGTACTGCATCCAACCATAATACCTGATCAAACCCTTGCTCATGGGCTTCGGCTTGAGCGTTAAGACTCATGGCATAATTGGCCGGAGTTTTGGCTTGACCCAAGCCGCCTTTAGTAGCCCGGACATACTTATCCTCTACTTTGATGCTGACAGGATTAAAACCATTAGAGTAATAGGCACCTACAGGAGAGAGAATTATAAACAATTTATAAGTACTGGAAACCTTAACCCCTATGTAGCCGTCAGTAGAAACGATAAAGGGTCTTATATAAAGAGAAGTACCAAGTTTACTGGGTACCCATGCTTTGTCCAATTCTAAGAGCTGGAATAAACCTGCTTTTACTTCTTCAACATTAATCTGAGGAATACAGAGATGACTAGCTGATCTATTGAAGCGATTCAGATAATGATTAGCTCTAAATACAGCTATCTGATCGTTTGACGTTCGGAAGGCCTTCATCCCTTCGAAGATTGCTTGCCCATAATGAAAAACTATGGTTGCAGGAAGGAATGAAAACTCACCGTAAGGAACTATCCGTGGGGAATGCCATCCTTTACCCTCCTCGTAGTCCATTATGAACATATGATCCGTAAAAATCTTTCCAAAACCCAATTGATCATCGGTGGGTAATACTCCGGCCTGTTCTACTTTGCTTACAGAAATCTCAGTCATAACTATGCCTCCAAAACTCATTTATGTACCTACTAAATCATAATCCTTGAAAGTTAGTTCTTCAATACCAGAGGAGCAGGAATTTTGCTGAAACACAATGTATATTGTGTACATGTTGATTGTTTAGTGTATCAAATTCTTGAATTATCTTTGCAACAATCCTGCTAGAGTCTAGCTTGGAAAATTTTACTTGCTAAAAATAGTTTATCAGATTTTGGCGAAGGAAGCGAATAGTATTATTTATTGGCGATTAGTTCCCTGATAAGTTATACCATGACGTTATCACTGATCAACAACAAGTATGTAATCTTTGCTTGACAGATTCTCTATAACAGGATAGAATTTCTTAAACATAAAACCTTTGAACAAGAGAAGTACGAGAAGTTGGGTGTATTCAGAGAGTTGCAGGCGGTGAGATTGCAGCAGCATAGATTTTTCCGAATGGGCTTGTGAGGGCAACTTGAAACTGCTGGGCAGGAGTAGACGTTGACGGGAACCCCGTCCGTTATCAGTGGGGTGCATATGATGGTATGCAAAATGAGTGGGCGATTCTTTGGGTCGTCAACTAGGGTGGTATCGCAGAAGTTTAAAAGCTTTTGTCCCTTTATGGGGACAGAAGCTTTTTTGTTTTTTTTCGAGCCAACACTCATACAGCTAACCGTCACCTATTAGGAATGAGAAACGAATTTTAGGAGTTGAAAGGAGTTTTCACATTGTTAGGAAGAGGTGAGAGTGGATGGTCTTTGTACTAAAGCAGAATGTTTCGCCAGAGCAGATAAACCTGTTCGTTGAAAAGATTGAAGCAGAGGGATATTCCACCTTTATAAGCACAGGAACGGAGCATACTGTCGTATGTCTGATTGGCAACACTGCCAAAATCGATTTGGATTTTATTGTTCAAACTAACGAAATTGTGGAATACGGAAAGCGGGTGACTGAGCCCTATAAGGCTGTGAATCGTACCGTCCATCCGGAGGATACTCTGGTTAAAGTAGGCAATATAACCTTGGGAGAGGGATTTTTTCAAGTTATATCCGGTCCCTGTTCAGTTGAGAGTGAGGAACAGATCGTCCAAATTGCCAAAGCTGTTAAGGAAAGTGGGGCGACATTATTAAGGGGAGGTGCCTTTAAACCTCGAACCTCCCCTTATGCCTTCCAGGGACTACAAGAGACAGGTATTAAGTTTCTGCTGACTGCTAAGCAGGAAACTGGGTTGCCTATTGTTACAGAGATCATGAATCAGACACAATTGCCTTTGTTTGAAGATGTAGACGTCATTCAGATTGGTGCCCGTAATATGCAAAATTTCGATCTGCTCAAGGAAGTCGGACGGTCAAAAAAGCCGGTTTTGTTGAAAAGAGGCTTATGTAATACCATTGAGGAATTCTTAATGAGTGCAGAATATATTATGTCTGAAGGAAACTCACAGATCATATTATGTGAAAGAGGAATACGCACCTACGAAACCATGACAAGAAATACTTTGGATATTTCTGCAGTACCACTTTTAAAACAGAAATCACATCTGCCTGTAATTATTGACCCCAGCCATGCAGCGGGAATCCGAAGTTTGGTAGCCCCCTTATCTAAGGCTGCCCTTGCCGTTGGTGCCGACGGTGTTATGATCGAGACCCATTATAACCCTTCCAAAGCCTTAAGTGATGGTGCTCAGACCCTTGATTTAGAACAGTTTGCCTCTCTGATGAAGGATCTTAAGAAGAGAGCTGCCTTTGAAGGAAAGGCAGGCATCTAAACGTAAAAACTTAAATAGAGCTACAAACCATTGAGGCGGAGATAACGTTATTACGTGCCCTTACAGAGAGCAGGAGAAGCTGAGAACCTGCAGAACGCAGTATAGCAAATGGACCGCTGAGGGCGCAATGAAACGGACTTTTCCGGAGTACCCTGCGACGCAGCACAAGCGTTAAGATGTGAGGAATATGATAGTATTCTTTGAAGATTGCCGACGAAATGTCGGCAAAGCAAGGTGGTACCGTGAGTCAGTAATTTGCTCGCCCTTGACAACAATTGTCAAGGGTGAGTTTTTTTATTCGGTCAAACTCATCTAAGCAAAGATTAGCAAAGAAAGGAGTCAATCATATGTTAAGACCAAGCTTAGAGCAAGCAAAAATCATCGCTCCAGGGTATACAATAATCCCCGTATCCCGAGAAATATATGCCGATATTAAAACTCCCATCGCCTTATTAAAAGCTATCAATTCGATCAGTCACCGTTATTATCTCTTGGAAAGTGTTGAGGGGGGTGAGGTTTGGGGCAGATACTCTTTTTTAGGGTTTGACCCAGTGACTCAGGTAACTTGCAAGGATAATAATATCGAAATTGACAATGGAACGATTATTAAGCTCAGGGGATCAGACCCAACCACAGTCGTCAGGGAAATCTTGGCCCAGTATAAATCCCCCAGCTTTGACTTTTTACCACCCTTTACTGGCGGATTTGTGGGCTATTTTGCTTATGATTATATCAAATACTTCGAAAAGACCCTGCAACCTAAAAACAGGGATGAAGATCACTTTAATGACCTGGAATTAATGCTTTTTGATAAGGTCATTGCCTATGATCACTTGAAACAAAAGATCAATATCATCATTAATATTCGAACAGATGCTTTAGAAGAAGGTTATCGCAAAGCCAGCTTTGAAATCGATAACATTATTAAATTAATTAAGCAAAACGTTACTGAAGTCCTTAATAAGCCTGTCTTAAAGTCGGAGATTCAACCGGATATCACGCGAAGTGAATATCAAGAGATGGTCAGAAAAGCGCAAGAGTATATCATTGATGGGGATATCTTCCAAGTAGTATTGTCCAGGCGTTTTAAAGCTGAAATGACTGGCAGCCTGATGGATACCTACAGAGTATTGAGAACGACGAATCCTTCTCCCTATATGTTTTTTATTAAAACCAAAGATATTGAGATAGCCGGGACATCGCCGGAAACTCTGGTCAAGCTTCAAAATGGAAAATTGGCTACTTTTCCCTTAGCCGGAACCAGGCCCAGAGGAGCTACTGAGGAAGAAGATAAACAGATTGAGCAGGAATTGATGGAGGATGAAAAAGAACTTAGTGAGCACAACATGTTAGTCGATTTGGGGAGAAACGATTTAGGCCGGATCAGCAAATTTGGCAGTGTCAAAGTGAACAGCTATCTTAAAATTTTACGCTTCTCCCATGTTATGCATATTGCTTCTGAAGTGAACAGCGAGATAAGAGAGGACAAAGACGCCATGGATGCGATTATGTCGGTTCTGCCAGCCGGGACTCTTTCCGGAGCTCCGAAAATCCGGGCCTGTGAGATCATCGACGAACTAGAGAATACTCGCCGGGGAATCTATGGTGGCGCTATAGGCTATATCGACTTTTCCGGAAACATGGACACTTGTATCGCTATCAGAATGGCTGTAAAAAAAGAGGATAAAGTATACGTGCAGGCTGGAGCAGGTATCGTTGCAGACAGTGTACCGGAAAACGAAAGTCTCGAGTGTGAAAATAAAGCCCTGGCAGTGATAAACGCCCTGAAGCTCTCTCAGGAGGTGATGGATTAATGATTTTATTAATCGACAACTATGACAGCTTTTCCTATAATCTCTTTCAACTAATCGGAGAAATAGATGAGGATATAAAAGTAGTGCGCAATGATGAGCTTAGTGTTCAGGAAATAAAGGCCTTAAAACCCACCCACATCGTTATTTCACCCGGTCCGGGTTTTCCTGCTGAAGCAGGGATCTGTGAGGAAGTTGTTAGTCAGCTAAAAGAAAGCACCCCAATCCTGGGAGTATGTTTGGGTCACCAAGCGATCTGCGAGGCCTTTGGAGCCAGAATAATTCACGCCCGGAAGGTTATGCACGGCAAAAAGAGCACAATCCACATCGCCAATGGCAATGAGATTTTCAGAGGCCTGCCTCCGATCATCGAAGCAGCCAGATATCACTCCCTAATTGCCGAAAAATCGGGTATTCCGGATGAGCTTTTAGTGATCGCAGAGGATAAGAATGGTGAAATTATGGGGGTTAAACATCGGGATTATGAAGTTTATGGCGTCCAGTTTCATCCGGAATCTATCCTGACACCCAAAGGGAAAGTAATTATAGCCAACTTTCTTGGCCTAGGGGGCAGAGAATAATGATTACAAACGCTATCTATAAAATAGTTAACGGACAAGATTTGGATCTGGAAACCACGAAAGCTGTTATGGAGCAAATCATGAACGGCGAGGCTACCAATGCCCAAATAGGATCATTTCTGACAGCTATGAGAATGAAAGGGGAAAGTATCGAGGAAATTACAGCCAGTGCCATGGTCATGCGCGAAAAGTGCACAAAGCTCAAAACAGAAATGGATGTCCTGGATATTGTGGGAACCGGGGGAGACGAAGCTAATACTTTTAATATCTCTACAATAAGTGCTCTGATCGTATCTGCTGCCGGAGTGCCTGTTGCTAAACACGGAGGACGATCTGTCTCCAGCAAATGCGGAAGTGCGGATTTATTGGAAGCTTTAGGTGTCAAGATTGACATCAGCGCAGAAAAGAGCGAAGAAATACTGCGCAAGATTGGCTTATGCTTCATGTTTGCTCCCACATACCATGCCTCCATGAAATACGCAGCACCGGTTCGGCGGGAATTAGCCATTAGAACTCTCTTCAATATCTTAGGCCCCTTAGCAAACCCTGCCGGAGCCAATACTCAACTGCTGGGGGTTTATGACGAAAATTTAGTGGAGCCTTTAGCCAGAGTGCTTTTAAATCTGGGGGTAAAGAGAGCTATGGTAGTGCATGGACATGACGGTCTGGATGAGGTTACCTTATGCAGCACAACCACTGTTTGTGAAGTCTTTGCAGGGAGGTTAAACAGCTTCTTTCTTGACCCGGAACAATTAGGATTTACAAAGTGTTCACCCGCAGAGCTTGTGGGAGGAAATCCTGAAGAAAACGCTCAAATTGCCCGGGATATCTTAAATGGACAAAAGGGCCCTAAGCGGGACATTGTCTTACTAAACACTGCCCTCTGTCTGTATATGTTTCATAGTCATAGGACTCTCCGCGATTGTGTCAGGCTGGCCGCAGAAATTATCGACAGTGGAAAAGCAAAAGCACAGTTGGAAAAATTTATTACTCTGTCTAATGAGGTAGTGCTATGATACTGGATGAAATTGCCCTCTATACCATTGAAAGAGTCAAAACATTAAGAGCAAGTAAGTCATTTGAGGAGATAAGGGAAGCAGCCCTGGCTATTAAGTCTGAAAAGCCTTTTGCCTTTGAAAAAGGACTAGTCAATCCAGACATTGCTTTCATTTGCGAGGTGAAAAAAGCCTCCCCGTCTAAGGGGATAATTAGTGGGTCCTTTGATTATGTAGGTATAGCTGAGGAATATGAAAAAGCCGGCGCGAACGCAATTTCTGTACTGACAGAACCAAAATTCTTCTTGGGCAGTGATAAATATTTAACAGAAATTAAAGATCGAGTGAAAATACCTCTACTCCGCAAAGATTTTGTGATTGATAGTTACCAAATTTATGAGGCGAAAATCATTGGTGCGGCGGCAGTTCTGTTAATCTGCAGCTTACTTGATACGAACAAACTACGGGAATATATCCGGATTTCTGATAGTTTAGGTCTCTCAGCCCTGGTAGAAACCCATACTGAAGCGGAGATTAAGTCAGCTCTGCAAGCCGGTGCCAGAATTATCGGTATTAATAATCGGAACTTAAAGACATTTGAAGTTGATTTGCAAACAACCATCTCCCTCCGGCATCTGGTACCGAAAGAAGTGATACTTGTCTCGGAAAGTGGGATTCAAACAATAGAGGATATAAAAATGCTGGGCCAAAGTAAGGTCAATGCCGTATTGATTGGCGAAGCATTTATGAGAAGTGATAATAAGGCTGAAGTTATGAGGGAGCTAAAGGGTTAGGCGTTAAGAGTTAAGGGGTGATTTGCCTGGTGACCAAAATAAAAATATGCGGACTAACCAGAGAGTGTGACATAGAGGCGGTTAATGAGGTGAGACCAGACTACGTGGGCTTTGTGTTTGCTGAGAGTAAACGTAAGATTACACCGCAAAAGGCTTATAGTTTGAAGAATCTTCTCGATAAAGAAATCCAAACCGTAGGGGTTTTTGTGGATGAGAGCATTCACTATATCCTAGATATCTGTTCCAAGGGTATCATTGATCTGATCCAACTTCATGGCAAGGAAAATAAGACCTATATCGAACAACTTAGGGCGAAAAGCTTAAAACCGGTTATCAAAGCAGTCCGAGTGCGTTCCCAATCTGATCTTAAGGCAGTGGAGACAATGGACTGCAAATACCTCTTGTTTGATACCTATTCCGATAAAAGCCCAGGGGGAACGGGAGAAACATTTGATTGGACAATTATCGAGGGAGTCAAAGCCCCATTTTTTCTGGCCGGTGGCTTAAACTGCACTAATGTTTTGCAGGCCATAAAGACTGTCGATCCCTTTGGAGTGGACATTAGCAGTGGGGTTGAAAGCGCTGGATTTAAGGATAAAGCCAAAATACGAGAAATCGTCTCATTGATTAGGAAAAGAGATTAGGAAAAGAGCCTAAGCATACCAGACAAACAGGAATGACTACAACTCATGGATAAGTGGTTGTTTAGGAGATAATCAGACTTACCAGGTCAAAGCATAAGTAAGCACGCCGAATATTTATTTCGGCGTGCTTTTGTAAAACAACTATACTATTATTTGAAATAACGGTCGAGCAATCCTTTAAACGCTTTGCCATGTCGTGCTTCATCTTTACACATTTCATGAACAGTATCATGAATTGCATCTAAATTGAGCTTTTTAGCTAAAGTAGCAAGATCTTTCTTTCCTTGAGTTGCTCCATATTCTGCATCAACTCGTACCTGAAGATTTTTCTTGGTGTCAGCATCCACAACTTCACCTAGTAGTTCAGCAAATTTGGCGGCATGCTCGGCTTCTTCCCAGGCAATTCGTTTGTAAGCTTCAGCAACTTCGGGAAAACCTTCTCTATCCGCTTGACGGCTCATAGCTAGGTACATACCAACTTCTGTACATTCGCCAACGAAATTAGCTCTTAAACCTTCGATGACTTCCGGGTCTACTCCTTGAGCTATTCCTACTTTATGCTCATCAGCCCATTGCAGGACTCCTTCGACTTTTTCTGAAAACTTATCTTTTTGAGCCTTACATTGTGGGCAATTGTCAGGAGCCTCATTTCCCTCATGGATGTAACCGCAGATACCGCATACAAATTTTTTCATTATTAAATTCCTCTCCTTTTTAAATGTTTTTATCTTTATTGTGTGTTAATCGCTTGCGCTCTTTACATTTATTATTATATTATAATTATTATAAAAGTCAAGGGTTTTTCTAAAAAGTTTTAAATCTTTTTTGGTCGGGCTTGCCAATGCACTTCAAGAGATGATTTTCTTGATCAGAAAGGATAGATTTGGGAGCTTTAATTCTTAGTGGGTTATCGATGAGCGAATGCTATAATAATATTTGACGCCATGAAATATTACCAGTTCCATAGGCAGATTATAAAGTGCCAAAAGCATGATAAGAAAATCTCCATATTAATATTAAAAACCTTTGCTTATCTAACTAAAGATAATAACAAAGGTTTTTGTCTACAAGAATTGTTTTTACAGAGTTATACGCTTCTAATCTCGCTGATTGTAGTGTCTGCACCGCAACTAGGGCATATGTAGTGATACCCTGGGATACTCATTTCGATTGATTCAATGTCATTGTCACTAAAATCGTTGATTTTATTTTGCCCCAATTCTTTTAAGGTGACTGAGTCCCACTCTATTCCGCTGTGGACAGTATGGCAGTAGGGACATTTGTAATTCATCCTTAACACTCACTTTCTTATGGCATTCTTTTGTCCGTCATGATCAATATGCTCGGCTAGTGCTCTCATCATACGACGAGCTTTTCGGTAGCTTTCATAGACTTCATTTGAAGGTCTTTCCTCCCCATAAATCCGCCACCCTTGTGTCCTTGTATAAGGAAGGGGTTGAAGTCCCATGAACCCTAAAACGTCTTTTAACGGATAGCCTAAGAAAACCCCGATTTCATGAGGGAATTTACCTGATACGATCCTATCCTTCAAGACTTGCAAATAGTTGTCTAATGAATATTGGGTTGGATAGCTTAAAGATCGCAGGAATTGTTGAATAGCTCTTTGACTCAATACGGAATCCAAGAGATCCTTTTGATAAAACATTACTTGAAGCTGTCCATTAAGTTTCCGAATTTCTCTAATCTCCAGTGCCTTAGGACGAGTAAATAGAATCTTGAATTTACTCCAGTCCACTTCATCATTATAGGACACGTTCATAAGTACTGAAGGTTTTATTCCCATGACAAGAGGGGCAAGATTTTCTATGAGAAAAAGGCGCTTTTTCTGAGTAGCGTTTTCGTTAGCCCAGGCAATGAGGTCAGTCAGATGTGTGATATCCCGATGTTCTAACTGCTCCAGCATGTCGATCTCCTTTGAATAGTATTTCCTGATCCATACATTAAAGTCCTAGACTATAGCGTTTGCCGACATGCCTTATTTATTCGTCTACTTTGAAAATCGATCTATTTCTTGAATTTGGATCTAATAGAGGATTAAGGCAAGTAATCTCGAAATAATAATAAGGAATTTGTGATTATTGAACTAAAATATATACCATACTAACACTAGAATAACTCAAAGGGGCGCTATCAATGGAAGAAGTCTTAATTAAAACGAATCAATTAACCAAACGGTATGGCCCTGTGTCTGTCGTTAAAGGCCTTAATCTGGAAGTTAAAAGCGGTGAGATATTCGGATTTCTGGGGCCGAATGGTGCCGGTAAAACAACAACCATTAAAATGCTAACGGGCCTCCTGGATCCCAGTGAAGGAGAAGCTTATATTGGCAATTATGAAATCAGCAAGCAGCCTACCCAAGCCAAAGCGCTGATGGCTTATGTGCCAGATCAGCCTAAGTTATATGGTAAGCTTTCGGCACGAGAGTTCTTGTACCTTATTTCTGCACTTTATCGTGTACCTAAAAATGTAATGAAGGAAAGAGCTGACCAACTGCTGGAGTTGTTTGGGCTCAAAGGCCGGGCTGATGAATTGTTAGAAGGATACTCTCATGGTATGCGCCAGAAAGTAGTGTTAGCTTCAGCGCTTATCCATCAGCCTAAAGTGATTCTTCTTGATGAGCCTACTGTAGGTCTTGACCCGGCAAGTGCCCGCCTGTTGAAGGATGTATTGCAGGAGATGGCCAGGCAGGGGGCGGCAGTTTTTGTCTCTACTCATATTTTGGAAATTGCCGAGAGAATGTGTCATCGTGTCGCGATTCTGAAGGAAGGTCAACTCATTGCTCAAGGAAGCCCCGAAGAACTTCGCCGGAAGGTGGGGCATGGAGGAGAAAGCTTGGAAGATATCTTCCTGGAGCTGACAGGTGGTCATGAAAACGCTGAACTTATTAAAAGCCTAGAGGAGGGTTAAACCAATGAAAATAATTTTACCCCCACCTTTGGCAGATCCCCCAGCGGGTCAATCCTTTAGACAAGATTTCGTCTTGCTGCTTAAAAACCAAATGCGTGTTAGTTGGAATAAGATGAGGCATCGGCCAATTGGTGCCTTACTGGGTATGGCTGTTCTGGTATTAGGACTAATCGCTTTGCTTAGCTCCTTAGGCTATTTTGCTTATGGTGCTTTGAAAACAATGCCTCCTCAGACGGTTAAAGGGTTTCTTTCACTGTTATTTATGGGTGGATTAGCAAGTCAGGTTTTTTTCGGAATTACTGCTGCTTTTGCAGCCCTTTATATGTCCGAGGATTTAGAGCTTTTGTTTATGGCGCCGGTCTCAATTAAAGCTGTTTTTGCCGTCAAATCATTAGCTGTTGTTGGAAGTAATTTTCTGACGGCATTGTTATTTGCCTTCTTACCCGGGGTTTTTTATGGATTGCTCTTTCAAGCGGGAGCATCATTTTACATTCTCGTCGCCTTGGTGGGTCTTGGAATTTGGGCATTGGGTACGGCAATTGCTGAGCTGATTAATCTGTTGATCATGAGAATTGTCCCCCCCCATCGAAGCAAAGAAGCTGTAGGTTTTATCGGGGCTTTGGCAGGAATTTTGATAGCAATAGTTTTTCAAATTCCCAATATGTTAATTAACAGCGAGGAAGAATTGAATCTGGGTGCCTGGATAGCCGGGCAGGAGCAAATGCTGGGGATTATGGACTACTTTCCATGGGGGTGGGGTTCACTTGCCTTAGTTTCAGGGATATCCGGGGACTTTATTGCTGGATTGGGTTGGAGTTTACTAATAATGGTTGTCGGAGTACTTCTTTTTCTCCTTGCCTTTAATCTGGTCGAACGGGGTTTTCGCCGGGGATTTATTTCCCTTAGCCAAGGCGAAGGTGGCAGACGGCGCCGAAAAGGGATTTCTGCAGAGCAAGGAAAAGTCCATCCTCAACGAGAGCTTGTTTCATACTCTCTATTCGAAAAAGAAGTCAGCCATACTGCTCCGCCCTGGTTTGGAATGTGGGCGGTGGCTAAGAAAGATTTGCTTTCCATGAAGCGTGATACGCGTGAATGGTTCGGTTATTTAGTGCCCTTAATCATCATGCTGTTTTTTGTTGGGCAATTTCTTTTTTCTCAGGTAAAATCCAGCCAAGCTTCTTTGATAACTGTATTAATCATGTACACAGTTATGTTCAGTGGGAATTTGGCATTGCAGTCTTTTGGCAGAGAAGGAGAATCAGACTGGCTGTTGAATAGTGTTCCCCTTGCCGGTTGGCCTGTGGTCTGGGGGAAATTATTGGCAGCTATTCTGCCGACATTATTGTTAATGGAAACTTTGTTAGTTGGCACTGCCTTAGCTATAGGGGTTTCGACAAGTTTGATCTTTGCCCTGGCATTTGGAGCTGTGCTACTGTCTTTGGGATCAAGCGCCATTGGTCTCTTTTATTCCATCAACAATTGTCGCTATAATCCAGACACTCCACAACAGCGTATTTCTCCGGGTGCCTCCTTGTTTATGTATCTCATTAACCTGTTTTTTATCCTCTTGTTAGCCTTAGGTCTGATCTATGTGTTTCTACCTGAAGAGCTAATAGTCATGCTTAGGGATCTTCCGCCGGTAACCTTTAAAGGAGGTTTTTTATCAGGGTTAAGCTATGTTCTTTATCTTTTGAGCAGGCCGCTTCTCTGGACCACATCATTACGAATAATTTTGGGGATAGTCGTCACCAGTGGGGTGTGGTCGTTAATGTTTTTTGGGTTTATGGCTGCTACAGTTCGGCAAAGCAGGAAAGGTTTTCGAGTTGAATTGGTCACGGGTAGTAAGAAGAAAAAGCTTTGGAAAAAGCGTAAAACACAAATAAGCTAAACGAAAATTTGGAATGAACCCACAGGGAAATGTCCTGTTTAGGTTGGTAGGAATTAAATCAGGGTTCCGCCTGTTTGCTTCTAATAGTTGGCCCCCTAGAAGGATTAAAGCCATTATTTTTAGTGGCTTTACAGTCTCAAATGGCTAAACTTTAATCTTGTTACTATGTGAAAGCCAGATAAAATAAGCTATAATTAGAGAAACACTTTCTCAAAACAAACCAGAGGCACCTGCCAAAAACAAGGGATCTATGTGCTGGTTATTCGTTATACCAAAGATGGTGTTTTTCTAAAAACGAGGTGCTTGTACTGAGCAATGATGATTACTTAACTTTAAAACTGGAATGGGCGAAACTGCGAATCGAGAAATTGGATGAAATTGAAGCAAAACTCCGCAAAATGAAAGAACTTGCTGAGTTTGCCAGAGATTATAAACTTAGTAAGAAGCAAATTGATTTGGTTAACGCGAAGATCCATAAATTTCAGCAGGAAATTCTAGATTTAGATGAACAAAGCCGAACTTTTTGGCTTGATGCTCATTAATTATTATAAGGAGGGAACAAGTTTGGACATAGCTGCCATGTCAATTATCCTTAATCAAAATAAAGTTCAAGAACAATCCAGTCTAGCGGTTATGAAAATGGCCATGGATGTTGCTGCTAATCAGAGTGAATCAATCATTGCGATGGATGGTGGCATGACTAAGGCCATGGAGACATCTATTCAGCCTTTCTTAGGAGCAAACTTAGATATTAAAGCTTAAGAAGGAAAAATTGTATATATTGCATACAAGAGGACATGTAAGCTGATTTGGTAAGTTGACCCTATGTTTAAGAATAATTTAAAAAGAGGCTAAAGAAGGATACCTTCATATCATAAATGTGATGTGAGGGTATTCTTTTCCATTAGAGTGATTAGTGCTTACATAACATCAGTGATTTTGGATAATAATAGCATTGAGAATTAGAACTTAGGAGGTAATATTAATGGATATTAACAATCAACAAGAGGCCCAAAAATTTGAACAACAAGCTCAACAGGCTCAAGATGGTATGCAAAAAGCTGAAAGCTTTGATTCAAAAGATATGAACCAAGGTTCACAGCAGGTACAATCTCAACAGTTCCAAAATGCCCAACAGCTTAATCAAAATATGACACAGGAAGAAATGAATCGGAGACAGCAAGCTTTCCAACAAAGCCAAAATCAACAGAATTTAAGTTAATTACACAAAGGCAAGGGTTAAAACAGCTTGCTATGAATAATGGACAGGTAAAGCTTTGGGGAAAGAAGCCCAAAGCTTTACCTGTCCATTTCTATGTAAAACTAGAATATTTATTAATATCCAGGCTATAATATCTCACATCAAGGAGGGATGATATTTTGAAAGATAGAGTTTACCAAGGATTTATCGGAGGGGTGCTTGGGGCAATTGTCATGAATCTTATTGATTGGACATTGTATCTGATTGGATTCCATAAAGAACGATTGTTTGATTGGGCTTCTATAGTTGTATTCGGTAGACTACAGTCTGGGATAGGGGAATTAATTTTTGCTCAGATAGCGCAAGTTTTTTTCTCGGGATTTATTGGCATTCTCTTTTTTTACCTAATAGTCAATAAGCATAAACTCTTGTTTAAGGGCTGGGTTTTTAGCGTTTTGGTTTGGTTTTTCTTATACGGTTTAGCAATTGGATTCGAAATACCACATCTAAAAGACCGGACTTTGCCGGCAGGTATATCGCATTTTATCTCTGCTTCTGCTTTTGGGTTAACGCTTAGTTATTACCGAATTAGAGCAATGGTTTAAGATTAGCTAAAAATATGAAAGAAAAGAAAAATGATAAAAATATCGAATTGTAGATGAATCTGTAATGTTGTGATAAACTGTGCGAGGTAAAAATAGAAGCCAATGAAAGATGGCAAAAAAATTTTCAGGGTTAATTGAAGGAGAGGGTATCTTATTAAAGAAGTAATGGAAATCAGAGAAAGTTCAATAGCTGACCCAGGGCCCCTGGGGTTAGCAGCCTTTGCACTCACAACCTTTATTCTTAGTATGTCGAATGCTCACTTTGTTCCTAGTGAGATGGGGGCTTTGTTTGTTCCCCTAGGTCTGTTTTATGGAGGAATGTGTCAAGTCTTAGCTGGGATGTGGGAATTCAAAAAGAACAATACTTTTGGTGCTACAGCATTTACAACCTATGGTGCATTTTGGATAGGATTAAGTACTACGGTACTTCTTGAGACACTAGATGTTCTAAATTTCGGTTCTTTTGGGCATGAAGCAATCGGGCTGTATTTGATAGCCTTTACAGTCTTCAATACCTACATGTTAATCGGAACTTTTAGAATTAGTAATGCTTTAGTCGCAGTTTTTGCCTGTCTCGAAGTGACCTTTATTCTGTTAGATTTAGCAGAATTCGGAATTATATCCAGCGTTCCCGGAGGGGTATTTGGTTTAATTACCGCTGCCTGCGCCTGGTATGCCTCGGCAGCAGGCGTTCTCAATCCTTTATACGGACGAGCACTTTTACCTACTGGACCGAGGGGTCAGCTGCCCGGAAAAAATAAGCTGTAGGATATTTAGGTTCATTTATTTGCCTATATAGAACCCCAGGCACGCCTTGGGGTTCTTTTCTTATCCCTTCGGGACAAGAAAACGTTAACAATTGTCGAATAATGTATCTCTCTGAGATAATAGATAGTATTTTCTTTATTAATTATAATATAGTAGAATTCATGTCGTAATTTTTCTACTAGAATAATATAAAAAAATTGGGTAGTGAGGTGCCAGAGTTGTTTTTATTTCGCAAAATGCCGAATGAATCACGTAAGGGACAACATAAAGATTACGAAAAAGATTGCGAGAAATTTTATCAGAGTTTAAGGGAATATGATTTTAACAGTAAGCTGAATGTTGACATCCATTCGTCTAGCCCAATACACCCTATTGTGGAAATCATAAATCGAGTCATGGCTGAACGCCAAGGGGCTATTAAGCTATCCTTGGAAGAGCTCGATAAAACGGTTCAAGACCTTACCAGTATGACATCTATTCGTGAGATGCTAATGCAATTAAATGAACAGACTATTCAACTTGCAAATCTTTCCGAACAAGCTGAACAATTAGGTGCGGCAGCCAATGAGGTTGCAGAATCGTCAACGAACTCTTCGGAATTTGTTGAACAAGCTACAAGGGCGGCTGCCTCTAGTGGAGAAAAAATTGAACAGGCCATTCAATTTGTAGAACTGTCTTTTGATGAGTTTGGAATAGTAAGTCAGAAAGTTCAAGAAGTGTTAAGTTCAATGGAGGAGATAGAGCAAATTGTAGGGGTAATCTCTGGAGTTGCTGATCAAACCAACCTTTTGGCTCTTAATGCTGCTATTGAGGCAGCCCGTGCCGCTGAACATGGACGAGGATTTGCAGTTGTTGCAGATGAAGTGCGTAAATTGGCAGAGTATACAAAAGGCTCCGTCTCAGATATTAGTCGCAAAATTTCTGCATTAAGCAGTAATTCTATAGAAACTACCAATAAAATTCAAGCCCTTTCTCAGACTATGCAGAATGGAAAGGCAGTTATGCAGGAGTCTGCAGAATCAATGCAAAGTATCATTCAAAGCTTCAATGCGGTAACTCAAGATATACATAGTATTGCTGCCGGCAGTGAAGAGCAAAGTGCATCAATTGAGGAGTCCTCCAGAAGTATAACAGGAACTTCTAAGGCATCAGAAGAGATCAATCAGATTGCCAAGAAGACGGGTCAAGGAATTTATAATATCAGCAAATCATTGCAAAAAATAAGGCTTCGGGAGATTACAAGAATTCCTGAACTGGACACACATCAGGCTTTGGAACTGTGCAAAACCGATCATCTCCTTTGGACTTGGCGAATCTATAATATGATATTGGGGTTTGAGAATATCAAGGCAAGTGAGGTTGGCGATCATCATGAATGTCGGCTAGGTAAATGGGTAGATAGTCTTGATACCCAGAAACTTAGCAGCTTGACCTCGCTTAAACGTCTGGAGTCTCCCCACGAAAAAGTTCATAGTTTTGCCCGCCAAGCTGCTCTAGAGTATGAAAAAGGGAATATGGAAAAGGTCGAACAGATTCTAGTTGAAATGACTCAAGCATCCGAAGAGGTTGTGGCTTTGTTAAATCAACTTCAGAACGAGTGCAAATAGGTGACTGTTATAGATGAGAAATGAGAATGGATTAACCTCCATTCTCATTTTTTGCTTTAGGCAGGAAGATTATGACTATTTAAATTTTCAATATTGTTTTAAATAACTTGCTAACAGCTAAAAGGTATTAGGTATTAAATGTCGAATCATAGTGCTAAATGTAGATGCCGTCAAGAGGGGTAAAAATATGACTAGGGCAATTGAGCATAATACTATAAATCAATCTCACATAACGGATAAAACTCAGACTCAGAAAGAACTGAAAGATCACAATGAGCGTTTAGAGTTGGTACTTGAGGCAACGGGAGCAGGTGTTTGGGATTACGACTTGGTCAATAATAGTAATTATATAGACAAACGATGCAAGGCAATTTTGGGCTATGAAGAGAATGAGATAACTGACGAACTAGAAGAATGGAGAAGTCGTTGGCACGTCGAAGACAGCGAAAAAATAGCTGAAGCAATACGCTTATGTGAAGAAGGCAAGACTGATCAATTTGATCTGGAATATCGCCTGCAGCACAAAAATGGCTCATATCTTTGGGTAAGGTCAATTGGGAGATTTATTTATAATGAGCAATTTGAACCGATTCGGGCGGTAGGTACAATTTCTGATATAACTAAATATAAAGAAGCCGAAGACCGGATTATTGAAAGTAAGAACAAGTTAAAAGACTTTGCCCGAGCAATTCCTGATGTGAGCGCAATTGTTGATGAGGATGGGCGATATATTGAGGTCTTTGGTAATAAGAAGCATACTCTTATGCCTAACCTAGAAATGGTGGGTTGTACATTCCACGAACTATTTCCCGCTGAGCTAGCGGATTTAATGCTTGAAGATATCCGACTGGTTATTGCAACTGGGGAGAATCGAAGCATGATTCGCGAAATGGATATTGGGTCAGTGAAGCGCTATTTTGAGGGGCGTACAGCTCCGATGCAATATCAAGTAAATGGGAAGAAGACCGCAGTTGTTGTTGTATCTGACATAACCGAGCGCTATGAAGTTGAGCGCATGTTGAAATTTACCTATGAACTGCAGCGTAAAAGTGACTTTATTAATGATATTCTTAGTGGAAACATAAGCTTAACTGAAAAAACCCTTGGAATGGCTGAAAAATTGAAGATTAATTTCCGGGGTTCTTTATGTTGTTTCTTGATCAATGTCCTTGGACATAGCGATAAAGATCAAAAGGATCAGCGAATAAATGACCATTCTAAGCAGATGGTGAATCGACTTATTTATCTGATTAGTAATAATACTAACTATTTGGTCTGGAATAATTGCGACAAGATTGGAGTGTTGTGGGAAGGTAATTTGATTAACGCTAGCAATACTCCTAAAGATTTGACTCAAAGTAGTATTTTGACAGCATCCGAACTCAAAGCATTTTTAAGCAATGCTGAGCCTGGTCTGACTATTTCAATTGGGATAAGTGATTTCCATTCAGGTATTGACTGTATAAAAAATAGTTATAAAGAGGCCTGGAACACGCTTATTTCAGCCCAATGTCAAATGCACAAGGATGGCGGAATCTTTCATTATAAGGATGTTGGTTTATTCCAGATATTGTCGTTAATCTATGAACAAGATTATTCGTCAGATTTTGTTCGAAAAATGATAGGTTGTATAATAGATTATGACAAAGAAAAAGGGTCCGATTTATTGATTACCTTAGAAGAGATTCTGCAAAGCAACAACTTGAAAGATGCTGCTAACAGATTATATATACACTATAAAACATTGGTTTTCCGCAAACGACGTATTGAAGAGATTCTTGGAGTATCACTGGAGAGTGTTGATACCAGGTTAGCGCTTGCGGCTGCTATCAAATTGTATAGATTGATTAACACATCAATCAGCCTACTTAAAAGAACTCCTGAAAGAGGAGGGTAGAATCGGTAATGACTACACTGACAATTAACAATTACTCTATTCCCTATGAAGAGCGCAGGAGTTCACGTTATCGAAGAATAACTCTTAGTATTTTTGATGACAGAGTTCGTATTTCAGCTCCTGCCAATGTATCTCTTAAGCAACTAAATGACTTGTTAGCTTCTAAGCAAGAATGGATTCTAAAACATTGGCTGGCTAAACAAGCCGCCCTGAAACCGCCGGCTAAGTATATCGATGGGGAGTACTTCTTGTATCGCGGGAATAGAATCGAATTAAAACTTAAGAGGCATACTGGGAAAATGATGAGAGTTTGTCTAGAGGAACAGCTTCTTGTCGTCAATTTACCTCAAGATTTACCCCAACAGGATGCTGAATTGAATATTAAGACGGCTTTGATATCGTGGTATAAAGCTCAAGCCCGCAAGGTTCTAAAGGAGAGACTAGATTGGCATGCCAAACAAATGCAGGTATCCTATAAGGATTTTCGGCTCAAGGATCAAAAAACCAGTTGGGGAAGCTGTTCAAGTAAAGGTAATATTAATTTGAATTGGCGAATTATTATGGCCCCAGATACAGCGATTGATTACATTATAATTCATGAATTGGCCCACTTGACTTATCTTAATCATTCCAAACAGTTCTGGCAAAGGGTTGAGGATTATATGCGGGACTACACAGTGTGGAAATTGTGGTTTAAGACTAATGGACAAAAATTAAGACTTTAATGCAATTAATCGGTCTGATCAAAAGCAAGTAAAGACAGGCTTATTTGTCTGGAATATTCCAGAATCTAAATTATAAATGTGAGGTCTGGATCCTATGAAAAAGCATAGAAAAGACTTAAAGAACTGAGGCGTAGACATTGTTGTCTACGCCTTAGTTGATGGTCTCCATACATTCTTATCGTCCAACAAACATTTGTACAAAAACTTTTCCATAGACAGGGCTGGGTACTATGCCTATACCTATATAGTTAAAGCTGGCATTCAAGATATTCTTACGGTGTCCTTCAGATTGCATTAGAGCATTATGAGCGGCTTCTACAGATGAATTCCCGGCAATATTTTCGGCAGCACTCTTATAGGTAATCCTAAATTTATTTAACATATCAAAGGGAGAACCGTAAGTAGGAGAAGTGTGGGAAAAATAATTGTTATCCACCATGTCCTCTGCTTTTAGCTTAGCAACTTTCATCAGCTCAATATCTGCGCTTAAAGGTTTGACCCCTACTTTTGAGCGCTCTTGGTTAATTAAATCAAGCATCTTTTGTTCTTCTGTTCCGATAGTCGGCTTTTCAGGGGTTGGCTCTGGAGCCGGAGCCGGAGCTGGAGCAGGAGCCGGAGTAGGAGCTGGAGCCGGAGTAGGAGCAGGAGTAGGAGCAGGGGGAGGAGTCGGCATTGGTTCTGGGGCGGGAGTAGGCGGATAATAGGCCTTAGCATAATTAGCTGAAATTAATCCTACAGTGTCATTTTCTAAGTGCACAACCCACCAAGAACCAATCTTGCCAATGCAATCTACTATTTGATCTTTATACAGTATTCCGACTTTAATTTTGTCAACGGAGGGTCCTGATCTTACATTGAGTGAGGCTGCAGTTACCTTAACTTGTGCTGGGATATTTGTTCTACTGAATGGTGTTTGAGCAATAAGATTTGTAGTTAAGACTGTAGCAACTAATACTAGACTTATTACAGGTGCTATTAGAAACTTAATGTGCTTAGAATTCATTGTTTTCCTCCTGAATTTACTTACTCTAGAAACATACTATTTAGTCTTAACAAAGACGTAATTTTTATGTTGTTGAGTTAAGTTAATCTACGGCAAGAAAATAATTTTCCTAACGGTTTTCTGAAATTGAGTTTATGAAATAAAAGGAGCAAAGCTATTTCTAACTTTGCTTCCTTAGGCTTAGCCCAGTGTTAACTTGTCCAAGGTTATTTGAAAAAAACTTGACCATCTTTCAACGCGTCAATCATCGCTAACGATTCTATCTGAACCCCTTTTTCTTCAACGACTTTTCGGCCGCCTTGAAAGGTTTTTTCAATGACAATCCCTACTCCACCTATTTCCGCACCGCTTTGATTAACTAAACTAACCAACCCCAAGAGTGCGCTGCCGCTTGCCAGAAAATCATCGATGATTAAGACTTTATCATTAGCAGACAGGAAGGCTTTGGATACTTTAATGGTATATTCCTGATTCTTTGTGTAAGAAAAAACCTTGGCCTCGTAAACATCAGGGTTCATATTGAGGCCGGCATGTTTTTTGGCAAAAACTACGGGTATATTGTCGAAATATTGAGCGGTTATACAGGCAATAGCGATGCCAGAGGTTTCGATTGTGATAATTTTTGTTATTTCTTTATCAGCAAACCTCCGTTTGAATTCCTTACCTATTTCGTTGAATAAGGAAATATCCAATTGATGATTTAAAAAATTATCTACTTGAATTATTCGATCCTCGCTAATTCTTGCAGTATCACGAATCTTGTTTTTTAAGAGTTCCATAGTGGTATAATACTCCCTTCTCAGTGCGGTGAATGAATATATGTCATTTTGTCACAACAAAATAAAGACATACTTATATAATGTATAGAATATCTTGCTAGGCTCAAAAAATCAATTGAATTATGTAGATAATCGTAGAATTTAATCGTTTGAGTCGATTAATATAGCTGGCTCTTACTTAAGTCTAGGAAAAAAGTAGTTGAGTTCTCTTCTTAGGGTATTCAACGAAGGGAATAATAATGAGTACATTGCTAATGCTAGTTGATAACACTTGCCAATGCTAGGCACTTTTGAGCATATTGTTGTATGCTGTATAACTGCTGCCAAAAGGGGTTTAGGGACAGGAGAAAACCTTTTGATTGTCGAAGTATAAAAACATTGGATTTTAGGATCAGTCCTAGATATTCAAGGAGGTATACTAAGGAGGAAACAGAACCGTGCAGAAAATTCAGATGAAGACCCCGTTAGTTGAAATGGATGGAGATGAGATGACTAGAATCATCTGGAAATCCATTAAAGAAATCTTATTACAACCCTACATTGATTTAAAAACAGAGTACTTTGATCTTGGTTTGCGGAAACGGGATGACACAGAGGATCAAATAACTATTGATTCAGCGAAAGCTACCCAGAAATATGGCGTTGCTGTAAAGTGTGCGACAATTACTCCGAATGCTCAAAGAGTAGAAGAGTATAATCTTAAGGAAATGTGGAAAAGCCCTAATGGCACCATTAGAGCGATTCTTGATGGAACGGTGTTTCGAGCGCCTATTATTGCCGAAGGTATTCGACCATTGGTGCCTACCTGGAAAAAACCTATTATTATTGCACGTCATGCTTATGGAGATGTCTATAGAAATGTAGAGTATAGAGTAAGCGAGCCGGGTAAGGCCGAGCTGGTATTCACCAATGAAAAAGGGGAAGTGTCTCGTCAAACGATTTTTGAATATAAAGATAAGGGTGTTCTCATGGGAATGCACAATCTTGATAGTTCAATCGAAAGCTTTGCCCGCTCCTGTTTTAATTATGCCCTGGATTTGAAGCAGGATTTATGGTTTTCTACTAAAGATACGATTTCAAAGCAGTATGACCACACCTTTAAAGATATTTTTCAAGATATTTATGACCGGGAGTATAAGGAGAAATTTGAAGAGGCCCAGATAGAGTACTTCTATACCCTAATTGATGATGCAGTTGCTCGCGTGATTCGTTCTGAGGGAGGGTACATATGGGCCTGCAAAAACTACGATGGTGATGTCATGTCAGATATGATAGCTACGGCTTTTGGTAGCTTGGCAATGATGACCTCAGTATTAGTTTCCCCGGAGGGAAATTTTGAGTATGAAGCAGCCCATGGCACTGTAACCCGGCATTATTACAAACATCTGAAAGGTGAGGAAACCTCGACAAACTCCATGGCGACGATCTTTGCTTGGTCCGGGGCCTTGAGAAAGCGGGGAGAACTTGACGGCTTGAATGAGCTGGTTGAATTTGCGAATCAATTGGAGGAGGCTTCCTTGAAAACTATTGAATCGGGGATTATGACAAAGGACTTGGCGCTGATCTCCGAACTTCCTAATAAGAAAACAGTCAGTACGGAGCAATTCCTAGTAGAGATTAAGCAGACCTTAGATAGTATTCGCGGTTAATTAAGAGCCAGCTGAGGAAGTAGATACTACTTTCAGCTGGCTTTATTTATTTATCCGATGATTGCCAGCCGTAAGACTCACCTTCTACAAGTACGAAAGCATCCAGTGATGAAACCCGGGTGAGGGTACATAGAACAACTTTAGCGGTGAGGATGAGATACATCTGAAGCTATAAGAACTTGACTTACTTAAAGTACCATTGTAAAAAAGAGCCTAAAGATGTTAGAATATTCTTTAAGTAGGGGGTGATAAAGAGTAACCTGTTTAATAGGTCGGAGCAATCTTGTAAATTCCAAATTCTTTATAGCCTAAGCTCTCCGCTTTGGTTCGGCGTCCATTTGACACAGAAATAATCTCTTCAAATATTCGATTTCCGACTTGCTCAATGGTTTCTTCACCAGAGATAATAGGAGATGCATCTAGGTCAATGTTGTCTTCCATTAGCTCAAATGTCCGTGGATTCGCTGTGATCTTAATAACAGGGGCTATGGGGGAACCGGTGGGAGTTCCTCGGCCTGTGGTAAAGATTACAATGGTAGCGCCTCCGGCTAGCATTCCCGTTATAGATTCAATATCTTGACCGGGGGTGTCCATAACATACAGACCTTTTCCCTTGGGGATTTCTCCGTACTGAAGGACGTCTTGGATGGGAGCATGACCGGCTTTATAGATACAACCTAAGGACTTTTCTTCTATTGAAGTAATACCGCCGGCAATATTGCCCGGTGTAGGTTGACCGTCACGAATGTCGATATTCAAATACTTGGCGCGTTCTTCACAGTCATGGACTATTTTGAATAGCTTTTCCGCAACTTCCGGAGTCTTGGCGCGACGGGCCAGAACATGTTCTGCACCAATAAATTCGGTGGTTTCGGACAGCATGACATTGCCCCCGGCTGCAACTAACAGATCGGCAGCGATTCCTACTGCAGGGTTTGAAGCGAGGCCTGAAGTGAAGTCTGATCCCCCGCATTCAATGGCTAAACTTAACTCACTGATATCAACTTTTGCCGGTTGCTGATGAGAGACTTGACGTACTAATTCACTGGCTTTACGTAAGCCTTCGGCTTCAGCTTTTAAAGTGCCGCCAATTTCCTGGATAATCACCACTTCAATCGGTTTTCCGGAGGCTGCTATTTCTGCGGCGGTTTCCTGTATAGGTATTCCCTCACAGCCTAAGCCAACTACTAAAACTGCTGCGACATTTGGATTCTTGCCAAACCCAACAAGGGTTCGAAGGGTTTGCAGGTGATCTGGGCCTATTTGACAGCAGCCGTGTTGATTGGGAAGGGCAACGGCATCGGGGATTTGGCGGGCGATATTTGCAGCAACGGTGCTTGCACAGACGGATGTAGGGATTATTAAAATATGATTACGTATTCCTACTTTGCCATCGGGACGTCGATAACCTAGAATCTCCATGTATACAGCCTCCTAAGATCAATGATCCTTCACTTCGGAAGTTATCTAACTTTGCTTTACTTATCCTTGCGTCCACGAAGACTTTCCATATTGTGGACGTGAACATGCCGGCCTGGCTGGATTAATTCAGTGGCAGCCCCAATGCTTTCAGCATATTTGATGATATCTTGTCCGGCCTGTATTTCTTGAATAGCAATTTTGTGCCCGAGAGGAATGTCTTCCAGGAGTGTAAGTGCGTGTTCAGTGTGATCAATGAAAAAATGGACAGTTGAATTAGCTGATAAGTCAGCTACAACTGTGGCAACATTATCCTTAGGGTTTATCACTACAGCTTGTTTCTTCAAAGTTCTACCTCCTCTATACGACGGCTTTAAGGGAAAGTAATGAATATGATCTTACCTTAGAATAAGGGCAACAAGGGGGTATTGTAAATAATCAATATCACCAAAAAGAGGCGAGATTTACGGAAATAGTTTATAATAGATGACTATAGTAGCAAACTATAAGAAAAAACAGAGGGACTGCCTCCCTTTAGGAAAGAGGGTTTATATTGCTTACGGTAAACCAGTTAGTGGAAAAATTTAATTTTGAGGTCTTAGCAGGGCATGTGGGATTGGACAAGGAAATTACGGAATATAGCTTGAAACGTCCGAGTGCTGAATTAGCCGGATATTTAGAACACTTGACACCTCAGCGTATTCAAGTATACGGCAGAACTGAATTAGGACTACTTCAGCAATTTGATGATTCAGTACGTCGTTCAAAACTCTCTCAAGTTATGCTTTCGGAAGTACCTTGTGTTATTATTACCCGCGGTTTAACAATTCCACTAGAGTTTATCGAGTTAGCTAGTGAACGGAAGATTCCTCTTTTAACAACTCCTCGCTCTTCAACTCAACTATTTTACCTGCTAATTCGTTACCTAATTAATCAGTTGGCTCCCAGTACCAATGTTCAGGGGGTGTTAGTTGATGTTTATGGAGTAGGATTAATGATCACCGGGGAGAGAGGCATTGGAAAAAGCGAGGCAGCTTTAGAGCTTATAAAGAGAGGCCATTTATTAGTGGCCGCTGATGTCGTCAAAGTTCGCCGAGTGGACGAAGAAAGATTGTTGGGTACTGCTCCTAAACGAATTCGAAATCAGCTTGAAGTGCGGGGCTTAGGAATACTTGATGTAACCACTCTTTTTGGGGCGGGTTCAGTGAGAGAAGAAAAAGTCATTAATTTTATTGTGCATTTAGAAGAATGGCAGCAAGATAAGGATTATGACCGAATTGGACTTGAACCACCTAAAACAAGACAGATTTTAGGAATTTCGGTTCCAGAAATTTTAATCCCTGTGCGACCGGGACGAAACTTAGCTACTCTGATTGAAGTAGCGGTAATTCAAAACTGGAATCATAATTTTAGAGTGCATGTCTCCCCACCGTTAAGGGACTAATAGCAGGGAAATACTTATTACCGTATTACGAAAGCGGGTGTATAACATATTAAAAGTTATACACCCGCTTTAAGATTATTCTGTTGTAAGGTAAGGATAACCTTACTCCAAGATTACAATACTCGTTTTGCTCCGACGTAGGCGGATTGCCAATAGGTTCCCAAAGTATAGATCGTAACCCCTTTAGAACTTGCGGCATTAATAAATTGACCGTTCCCAATATAAATACCCTCATGGTCTACGACTCCGTTTTTAGCCAATGAGAAGAATACTAAATCTCCCGGTTGTAGATTACTATAGGAGACGGAGGTTCCAATTTTATACTGATCCCTAGAAACCCTAGGCAAAGTAATTCCATGCTTAGCAAAAACATATTGGACGAAACCTGAACAGTCAAATCCTGCCGGCGTAGTACCACCATAGACATATTTTACCCCCAGGTATTGTTTGCCGGTTGATATAATGGCACTGGCTTTTGTGGGTTGAGTGGTTGCTTTGGCAGCAGTAGTTTTACTGGTAGTACTGCTGGTACTAGTCGATCTGCTTGTCTGTGGCTGAGCTGTCTTGACTGGAGTACTTGTCGGTGCCGGTGTAGAACTGGAAATTGAAGTAGGGGTATTTGGATTTGGGGTGTTAACAGTTGATTGAGGTTCTGAGGTTGGTTGTTGTTCAGCTGCATTCTTTGGCACTTCTGTTGTCGAGACGGCTATAGTTTGAATTTCTTCTGTATCCATTTTTTCAGTGATTGTTAAAGGTGCGGCTGTGAGAATAGTCACAAACAAAGATGTAGAAAAGATGGGGACTAGAATCAGAGACCACCATTTATTGTTTTTTAAAGTTTTCACACAGTTCATTCCTTCCATTTCAATTTTAATTGATTCGTTTTTGTACAGGACTTTGTATATGGTTACATGGGTGAGAGGGCCGACCGTATTCTTAATTTAGTACTTTGATTCCAACTAAACTGGGTGAAGGGATTAGGCTGACTCACAACCATATGCGCTGACTTAAGTTGTTTCCTTAGTATAACTGATAATTATCAGCTTGTCCTTGGTAGATGTTGGATTATAAGACAATTGAAATGAGTCCATTTAAATATTATTTCAAGAACTAATAAATAAGTTATACCATTTTTGTAAACAATCATTAGTGTAATAAAGATATTAAGAGTTATAATAAAAGGAATAATAATTCAAATAAGGTTCAAAAAGTAAGGAGGAGATGTGGTTGTGAAAGACCTTATCAAAAAGGGCTTGTCCTTGGGTTTAGGACTAGCGGTAGTAAGTAAAGAACAAATTGAAAAGCTAGTAGATGAATTGGTTAAAAAAGGTGAAGTGTCAACTGCTGAATCCAAGGATCTAATCAATGAGCTGTTAGAGAAGGGGGAAGCTGAGCATAAGCAACTGAATGCTCGAATTCATGAGCAATTAGAAAAAGTGCTTAAAGATCTCAATATTCCTAACAAAGCTGATCTGGAGCGTTTGGAAAAGCGAATTCAAGAGCTCGAAAATAAACAGTAATTAGAATCGGTAAAACACCCGGAGAGCGGGACTCAGTTGGGAAAATTTTAGGGCCTGAATAATTCAGGCCCTCTATATATTCTGCACCTATGAATCACGCACTAAGAATAAAGGGGACGAATTCTTATGATTGGGAAAAGAATACGCCATATTAAGCGCTATCGAGATGTTGCTAAGGTCTTAGCTCGCCACGGTTTTGGTTTTTTTGTGGAGGAGATGGGGCTTTTACATATGCTTTCTTTACCTAAGCGACTTTTCACAGACACAGAAGAGATAGATCCGCTGTCAATAGGAGAGAGGATACGCTTAGTTATTGAAGAATTAGGTCCTACATACATAAAAATCGGTCAGATTGCCAGCACCCGAGCTGATATCTTCCCCCAGGAAATACTTTGTGAACTGGAAAAGTTGCAAGAAAATGTCCCGTCCTTCTCCTTCGAGGAAGTAACGACTATTATTGAGGAAGAATTAGGCTCACCTCTATCTGATATCTTCTCATCCTTTGATAAAACAGTAATTGCTGCGGCGTCAATTGGACAGGTACATCGTGCTCGTCTCAGATCTACCGGAGAGCAGGTTGCGGTTAAGGTGCAGCGGCCCCGCATCAAAACAATGATTGAAACTGACCTGGAGATACTTCTTGACCTAGCCACATTGGCAGAACACCGTATGAAACGAATGGAACGTCTTCAACTGCGAGATGTGGTAGAAGAATTTGCTAAGTCATTGCGCAACGAGTTGGATTATTCCATAGAAGGCAGAAATGCGGAGAAGATAGCTAAGCAGTTTAAAAATAATAAAGGTGTTCACATCCCTTCGATTTATTGGGATTATTCCACTCGAAAAGTACTTACCTTGGAATTTGTAGAGGGCTTGAGGCTTAATCAGTTTGAAGCTCTGGAGCAGAATGGGTATGATCATAAAATTTTGGCAGAAAAGCTCGTCCAGGCGCTTTTTCATCAGATTTTAATTGCAGGTTTTTTTCATGCCGACCCTCATCCCGGGAATATATTTCTCCTGAAGGGGGGAGTTATTTCTTTCATTGATTTTGGCATGGTTGGAAGACTTACTTTAGATATGAAACATAATTTTGCTTCCTTAATTATTGCCATGATGCGTCAGAACACAGAAGCTATGATTAAGGCAGTCTTGCGCATCGGCATCGTTCCGGAGGATGTTAATTTACTTTTGCTGAGTAATGATGTGGATGAATTGCGAGAAAAGTATATGGATGTCCCTATGAGTCGGATTAGCCTGGGAGAAGCGATCAGCGATCTTTTTGAGGTTGCCTTTCGCCATCAGATTCGCATTCCTTCGGATTTTACCATGGTTGCCAAATGCCTGCTTATTCTTGAAGGGATTGTGGAAAAGTTAGATCCTCAGCTGAGTATTATGGACATGGCAGAACCTTTTGGGATTCAGCTTTTAAAGGAACGCTACAGGCCAAGTACTATTGCCGGCAGGCTATGGCATAATGTCTCGGATTATGGTGATCTTCTGGTAGAGCTGCCTAAACAAATGAAGGATTTGATGGGGAATCTAGTGCGAGGGCGTATTCGCCTGGAAGTCAGTGTCCCGGAGCTGGATGTTTTTCTGCGAAAATTGGATCGAATTACAAATCAGATTTCGTTTAGTATTGTATTATTGTCCTTTAGCATTGTGATGGCGGGGATTATTGTAGCATCTGCCTTGGGCCAGGAGCCGATTATGTTTTGGCAGATCTCTGTGATTGAGATTGGTGCTGCCATGGCCGGGCTGATGTTACTTTGGCTTTTTGTTTCAATTTTTAAGTCCGGTAAGTTTTAGTTGGGCGCTCTTAGGGTAACCTAAGCCTGAGGTGAAGAAAAATGTCGCTAGAATTCAGACCTACCCGGGTCTTTTACGAGCCAAGTGCCCTGGATTATCCCCTAGGAAAATCCTTAGTAGAACAGTTTCGGAGCCAAGGAGTGCCGATCAAACCTACTTCCTCTCATAATCGTATAACCGGAATTCCCGGGGATACTCCTGCTGCCCAATATGGCGAGGCCAAGAGGACATTAGTGATCGGCGTCCGTCGCAGCGAGAAGTTTCAATCCTGTAAACCCTCTGCTCATTATCAACTGCCTCTGGTCACCAGCTGTCCTGGTATGTGTGAATACTGCTATCTGGCTACTACCCTAGGGAAAAAGCCTTATATCAGAGTCTATGTGAATTTAGAAGAGATTTTAGATATTGCCGCCAAACTGATAGAGGAGCGACTTCCGGAGATTACTCAGTTTGAAGGAGCGGCAACCTCTGATCCGGTTCCGGTGGAGCGTTATACCGGGTCTTTAAAGCGAGCCATTGAATTCTTCGGACGGGAGACTAACGGACGTTTTCGCTTTGTCACAAAGTACACAGATATTCAAAGCTTGCTTGATGCTAAACATGAAGGACATACCCGCTTTCGCTTTAGTTTGAATTGTGATGAGGTTGTGGAGAAGTATGAACACGGAACTCCTGCTCCGGAGCAGCGGATTATTGCCGCGGGTAAAGTTTTAAAAGCTGACTATCCCTTAGGCTTTATTATCGCTCCGATTTTCCGATTTCCGGGCTGGCAGGAAGCGTATCAAAAGCTTATGGAACGGTCAGCTGAAGAACTGGTAAAAAGGGCTCCCTCCGGTTGGTCTGCTCAACAATTATCCCTGGAATTTATCTCTCATCGCTTTACTGCGAGGGCTAAGACAAATATCTTAGATATCTTCCCGAAATCATCCTTACCTATGAACGAGGAAGAACGCAAGTTTAAATATGGTCAGTTTGGTTACGGAAAGTATCTCTATCAACCGGAAGAAATGATCGAGATGAAAGAGTTTTTTCTGGAGCAGGTTAAGAACTACTTCCCCTTAGCTCAAGTTGAGTATTTCGTCTAATGGTCGATAACTATGACATAGACTTCAATCGGTCCGTGTACGCCAATGGATAGATCCATCTCAATATCCGAGGTGCGGCTGGGGCCTGAGATCATTTCAATAGCAGCGGGTGGACTTCCTAAAGCGGCAACCTCTTCAAGGACATTGAAGAGGTTGTCCTGTATCTTGGTACTTTCGATGAAGGAAAGATGCCTGGGGGGAAGCAAACTTATGGCCCGGCCTCTGAAAGGATCACTTTTCACTACAACTGTGCCGGAAAGTGAGATTCCCCAATCAGAACCGGTAATTCCAAGTTCGGCATTGGCTGCGATGGAGTAGCGGTGGTGAGGATCAAAGGCTGATTGACTATAACGAGTAAGAGGCCAATTCAAGGAAGAAAAGGCTGACTCAGCGACGGTGGGGAGTGTATCCCAGGCCAGTAGAGCTTGAGAATTCTCCTTAAACCAAGCAATCGGCTGCTCACCGAACCATTCTTTGAGACACTGAAGAGTTTCGTCGGCAGATCTAACGATGGCTCCTTTACCTCCAAGGGCTTGCCAATTCTGCATAAAAATTGAGACTCGTTCTGCTGTGTTGGATAACCGATACTGAGGTACAGAGAGTTCAACTTGCGGAGGAGGCTCAGTAGGGGTAGGCCGCCCCAGTTTTGCTGCCAAGTTACTGATAAAATCACTGGTATTGCTCATTGCGTTCACCTCTTATTCTTTAAATCAGCCCATAGTTGCATAAAGGGTTTAGGTGCCACCATTGGCAGAGTGCGGCTATTGGTCCAGTTGGAAAGTGGCGGCGGGCCGCCGGTAATTCTCTGATTTCGGACAAAGGGCCACTGCAGACGCGCGCCCAGCCGAAGTGCTCGGCGCAGGGTTTTCTCACGAGTGAAGAAATAACGATAAGCTTTAAAAATCTGGCGCTCAACTTGAGGAGTGTGACCGCTCTGGGTTTTGCGCATTCTTAGCTTGACTAAGAGATCGTGGAGAGGGATGCGGACGGGACAGGCTTCTGAACAAGCTCCGCATAAGGAAGAGAAATAGGGCAGATGCCCCCACTTTTTCCAGTCTTTCTCCAATAAAGGCGTGATCACTGAGCCAATTGGCCCGGAATAGACAGAACCATAAGCATGTCCGCCAAGTTGCCGATAGACTGGGCATACATTGAAGCATGCTCCGCAGCGTATACAGTTTAAGGATGAGCGGAAGAGTTTATCCCCCAAAATCTCGGAACGGTTATGATCCAGAATTACCAGGTGATATTCTTCTGGGCCGTCTGGGTCTGCTTTATCCTTGGGGGGAGTAAGGATGGTTGTATAACTTGAGAGACGCTGTCCTGTGGCACTGCGAGCAAGTAGATTAAGTAAGATGTCTAACTCCCGAAAGGAAGGTACGATACGCTCCATGCCCATGAGGGTAATCTGAACTCGGGGAAGAGTACTGACCATTCTCCCATTTCCTTCGTTAGTCACCATCACAATGCTCCCTGTACTGGCTACGGCAAAGTTACAGCCGGTGATTCCAATATCTCCCCGGAGAAACTTTTCCCTCATTTGGGTGCGTACGAATCGAGTGAGGGTAGGGGTGTCAGAGCTTAAGGCATGACCGGCGATAGGCTCGAATAAATCAGCAACTTGTTGGCGGGTTTTATGCATTGCCGGCACAATGATATGGGAAGGGGGTTCGCTGGCAATTTGGATGATGTACTCTCCTAAATCTGTTTCGACAACCTCCACACCATCCTCCTCTAAAGCATGATTAAGGTGGATTTCTTCAGAGATCATGGATTTTGATTTGAGGACATTTTTGGCATTATGCTCACGAACTATCTTACGTACCACGGCCACAGCGTCTGCCGGAGTTTTCGCCAGATGCACATGAACTCCTCGTTTTTCCATTTGTTCGATGAGTTGATTCAAATAATAATCGAGATTAGAGATGACATTTTTGCGAATTGCTTCACCCGCTGCCCGCCATTCTTCCCAATTTCCCAGTTCGTCAGCTGCCTTATACTTATTGTTTCTTAAACGATCAGTGGCCCGGCGAGTGGCTTGTCGTAAAAAGCTATTGGCGAGGGCCTTATCCACCCTTTCATCGGTGGTTTGGTTGTACATGGTCATGATTTCATCCCCTCCCCGAGTAACTGAATGATGTGCATAGTCTTGACGGGCTTGTTAATCTTCTCCAAGTAACCGGAAATATTCATTAGACAGCCCATGTCAAGCCCCAGGAGAATATCTGCTCCGGAATCCAGAACATGCTGTGCCTTTTCAGCAACCATTGCCTCTGAGATCTTGGGCATTTTAACGGAGAAAGTACCTCCAAACCCGCAGCAAAGCCGGGCTTCAGGTAACGGGAGCAGTTCTAGCCCTTTTACGTGTTGAAGCAATTTTAGAGGCGCCTCTCCAATTCCTAAGAGCCTTGTGGCATGGCAAGAGGGATGGTAAGTGGCTTTAGCTTTGTAGTGTGCTCCCAGATCCGGTTTCTTCAAGACATCGACAACAAACTGGGTGAATTCATAACTTTTATGGATCAGGTCTTCCACCTTTTTAAGGTAAGCAGGTTCGTTCTCAAATAAAGTAGGGTAATAGTGATGAATCATGGCGATACAGGAACCGCTGGGGCCTACTACTACTTCGCTGCGTTCAAAAGAATCGATCAGAGTTCGGGCAACCTCTCGGGCATCATCAACATAGCCCGAATTAAAAGCTATTTGTCCGCAACAGACTTGTCCTTCAGGTACGTCAACGGTATGGCCTAAATGTTTTAGTATTTTGGCCATTGTTAGATCCACATCAGGGTACAAGGCATTCGTAAGGCAGGTTGCAAAAAGTGAAACCTTCATAAACACCATCCTTTTGGAAATGCAAGAATCCTTGCTTAGTTGTCTTAGTATTTCCTAATAAATTGGATTTTGATGCGGGTTAATAGATATATAGGGAAGTGGCTAATTACTTGTCTTTAAAGTGCTTTTGAATGGCCCCCTACTTGTTTATCAAGTTTAGTGGCTTGAGCTGAATGAGTTCTCTCAGGATTAGCTTCTATGGGGTTTTAGACTCTCTTGTCAGATAGTTGCAGGAGCTTAATCAGTTCGTCCATCTTCTGTAAGACTTCTTTATCATTGAGCGCTTTACGCTTGAGAAACTGACTGGCTTTCACCATCATGTAAACAATGAATCCAACGAAAACAAAACTTCCCAGGGAGAAAATTAGGAATAATAATAACTGATAATCAATTATGATGTGGTCGCCCATTATTTGTACCTCATTCATCTCAGTTCAGATTAACTGTGGATTAGTATCTCACTCTAGTCGATAATCATGAATAGTTTCCAATCTTCCTAACTAAAAGGGATCGTCGCTAACCACTTTAAAGTAGCTAGGCGACAATCCCTTTTGGTCGTAAGAAACAGCTCTTAGCCGAGAATCGGCACATTGGGTTCATCATACCAAATCGAGAGAACAGTGGACGCTCCGGTGCTCTGGGTAATATTAAGCACCTTGATCCAATTATTATTCTCTAACCATTGGTTGACTTCCTTTTCTAAGAGACGAGAATCCGGGGAACTGAAAATCCTTACTTTCAACCTATTCATCCTTTCACTGGCTAGTGTTAAAAAGATCGCAGATCACTCTTCGGGGTTTATATAGTAATCATACGACAGCATAAATGTTTGTCAAGAATCAAGAACCGACAGACGCCATTCTTAAAAATACCCTTGTTTCTGCAATAGACCATATTGTCAGAAAAATATTGTGCAGTGATTAAAAATAAAAAGCTTAAAGATTTAATTACTTGTAACCTTTTACCCTCCTTTTATACTCTATATTTTAGAATAATGAAAGGGGCAATATACAATGAAAAAACTTATACCTGTACTTTTAACTATCTTTATGGCACTTGGGTGCCAAGTTGCGCTAGGGGCTGTGGTAAGTACGGAAAGCGCAAGTGGCATAGTAAAACCAGCAGCCTACGAAACCATTTCAGGAGGACAATGTAAAATAGTTAATAACGGCAATGGTACAATAAACATATCGGGATCAACTTCAACCTACAATCCAGTTAAGCAAATAGGGTTAAAGTTAAACTTACAATATTTATCTAGCGGCACATGGCGTACAGTTGATAGCTATAGTTACTCTAAATCCAATTCATCTTTTATATCTGGTGGGGAGCAATTAAGTGTATCAAGTGGGTATTATAGGGTATATGCACAACATACTTCGTTAACCGGCACCATGAGTGAAAGTGGTCAATCCTACTCAGAAGCACTATATATTCAATAGTTGTTCAATCACTACTAAATCTATGAACTAAAAGCAATCTCCCTACCTCAAACCACGGTTGAATAAACCGTGGTATTTCTATTTGATAGAATTTCCGATTTTTATTATTTCTTCTTCTGCTATTTCTCCTGTAATTTGTAGCAAAAGACCTCGTATTTGCCAATTCAATGTATTGAGTCCGTTCTTACTTGCAAATAACATAGCCGGGCTACCATTAACTATTAAATCTTTTGTAACCGTATCGTCCGTATCATATAAAGATCCACGTGAAGTTCCATTAGCACTATTTTGTTGTCTTAAAACAATTACTTTATCACTAAAATTATATTCAATAGAAATCTCATAAACGTCTGCACCTAGCGATGTAAGTGTAACTCGTCCAACATTAGTTTCAGTGGGGAGATAGCTAGGAATAGCTAACTTAAATGGAACCTCAGCCTGAGCTTGATCTAGAGTAACTTCTTTTTCTATATTAGAACCTAGATTCTTTATCTTTGGCATATCTGGATCGTTTACCTGTTTGTAAGTTTCAGTTTGATTTTGCGTTGTTTTTCCAACGATATAGGCAAAAAACTCACCTATCTTCCCACCTAAAGCATTTGCATTATGTGGGTATAGGAAGTTGATTGAACCGATTGAAATGAGGATTGTTGCCGCAACAACAATTCTTTTTCGATTTGAGAAAGGTTTTGCTGTTGTTGGGATACTTTCTGTTTCTAATATCTGCTGCTTTATCTTCTGCCACTGATCATCTATATTTGGAACTTCAATAGCGGCATCTAACTCTTTTGATAAATGACTTTTAATTATTCGCTCAAGTTCTTTTTCTGATAAGGCCATTGAAGATCCACCTCCTGATTTTGATTAATTTCTTGATTTATTAGTTTTCTAAATGCATCCTTTGCCCTATGTAATCTTACTTTGGTATTCGATAGGTTAATGCCTAATAAGTCGGATATTTGCTGCAAGGTTAAGTCAGCATAGTACTTTAGGACTAAGAATTGATTATCATGATGCTTTAATTTAGTTAAAGTATTATTTACATCTTCTTTAAGAATAATATCGTCTTCTTCACTATATAAAAGAGGTTCTATATGAAAATCTGTTATTGATGTGATCTTTTTATTATTTTTATTCTTTAAAATATGTTTTGCCTCATTCAGGGCAATTGAAGTAACCCATGATGCAAATTTATCCTTAGAATTTAGTTGATTTAGTTTACTATAGGCTATTGCAAACGCCTGCTGAACCGCATCTTCTGATACATATTTATCTTTGGTATAGAAGTATATAGTTTTGTATACTTTTTCATAATTTTGCTTAACTAGAATTTCAAACATATCCATTTTTTCCTGATATAACTCCATTATTTTACTCACCTTCTTATACAGATAATTCGAGGCCTCGTTACAAAAACCTGCCTGAACAAAAAAAATGAAATATGGTGTAACCTTTTACCCTGTTCTAGATCTCTATATAGTGAATGGGGACAAATTTATTGAAAGGAGGATCAATAAAATAGCAATGTTTAAAAGCTCTCTGTTCAAAAATTTTAGGGGAGGTTTATTATTATGAAAAAGCTAATCTCAGTTGTTTTAACACTTGTTCTTATGCTGTCATTTACTACAAGTGTTTTTGCCTCAGAATCAAAAATTACGAAAAAAAATGGGTTTGAAATGGAAACTATTGATGACACCAAAGAACACCAAAAAATAAAATTCACTAACTTAGAAACTGGTGAAGTAGAATATGTTGAATCAATTTTAGAAAATGGTAAATACGTATACTTCTCTACTAATGATGAAGGTAAACAAAAAATAGAATCTGTAAATGGAACAATCAAAATAACCGACCAAGAAACAAAAGAGGTTAAATATTTAAAACCTATTAAAAGTACTATTAAGGATGATATAAAAGTTGAAGATGCATCTTCACTTGCTGCGGCATGGTGGGAACAAGTTAATATGTATCGTAGTAGCTATGCGATAGATACTGCTAAGTTATCTTTAGTTGCAGGTATACTTGCAAGCATTTATGGAGGCCCAGTAACAGGAGTAATTACCAGTATTGCGTCTTATTTGATTTCAATAAATGCGCCAAATGTATGGTATATAGTTCGCCAATACCAGGATCAATATGATTTAAACCATTGGATGGATGAAACATACTATTACGCAGACCCAAATTACTCCAATTTCAGAGGTGTAGAAGACCGCATCTATTATACTGATTACAATTATTAAAAATTACAAAATAGAGAAGGAGCGACCATAATTGGACGCTTCTTCTTAAATATTTATTGAGATAGGCAAAAACACTTAACTAATTGAATCATAAACTGATATTATTGGAACATGAACCGAAAAATAAGATAATAGAAACATAACGCAAACTTGATTTTGAAGATTTAATCATGCATCCTATTTGTTGTTATGGGAGGGATATCAATATGATAAGAACCAAAATCTTTGAGTGGCTGGGTTTTTTAATAATTATCTTTTCAGTATTAGCTTATAATTTATTACGATCTAAAGGTTATTCCCAGACTTTTTGGTTTAACATTTCTATCGCTATCGGCGCAACTATCTCTTTTATTTCCTTTTTTATAAGAAAAAGTAGAAAATAATAAATTCATCTATAGATTCAAACAAATTATTTAGGTCGTAGCTCGACTAATCCAGTAGAATGAGTAGCAGACTAGGCCTAGGTTCAACGAAGCTGTCACCAGGGGCAAAGTAGATGAATAGTATTAGCTGATTTTCAGGTTGTAGTTCCTGGGCGTTAAAAGTCACTATATTTCATATACACTTCTGATAAGGAAGAGATTTGACAAAAGCATTGGTTGTTGCATCCCTGCGGATACAATTTCCAGTGCTTTTATTCTAGGCTTACGGAAAAGTATATGTAATCTGAAATCTTTGGAATGAGTATTTTGCGAGTGCCTAACTATGTAACGCACTACTGTGATAACTTTAATTGATTAAAATGGCACTGGTTTTTATATCTGGTTCAGAATCCCTTTTTTATAGCAGCTACAAGATCTGATTTGAAAAAAATTTGTACAAGGTTCTGAAAAATCTATTTATTTTTTTAGGAGGCTATGATATGATAGTCTCACTGAATGGTGATTCATTCATTTCCATTACAAATAGTAAGAGGTGAGGTGCAGGTCCTATGGACGCGCAGCGCGAGGGTAAGTTTCAAAGGATTCTCGATGCTGCCATTGAAGCTTTTGCAGAATCCGGCTTTCACCATTGTCAGGTAAACAAGATAGCCCGCTTAGCAGGAGTCGCCGATGGTACGATCTACTTATACTTCAAAAGTAAAGAAGATGTTCTGATTCGAGTTTTTCAGGAACGCATGGGGGATTTCATTGCCGGTGTAAGCCGGGAACTCTCCCAGTGTAAGACGACGGAAGCGCGCTTAAGGACAATTGTTAAAACCCATTTTACTTATATGGAGCAGAACAGATCAGTTGCAATCGTGACCCAACTTGAGCTTAGGCAATCCGATCCGCGGGTGCGGCTACCCATTAATAGTACTGTATCAGATTATTTCAACCTTATTGAGGGGGTGATCCAGCAAGGGATACAGAGTGGAGAGGTTCCTAAAATCGATACACGCGTAGCTCGTCAAATGATCTTCGGATCCTTAGATGAGGCCACAACCGATTGGGTTATGGCTCGAAGTCCACGGACTTTAACCAGTGGTATAGAGCCAATGCTAGCTTTATTTGAGGGTGCACTTCAGGTAAGAAAAAGTGAGACCAAATAGAAAGAAGTGCTGTTGAACCGAAACGAGAGGAGGATGGAAATGCAGATTCATAAAGTAGCGGTAATAGGATCAGGGGTGATGGGAAGCACCATCGCAGCGCACTTGGCCAATGCCGGAATCCCGAGCCTGTTGTTGGATATTGTTCCTTCCAAACTATCGGCTAAAGAAGAAGCAGCCGGATTGACATTGGAGGATCCCAAGGTACGAAATAGTATCGCAGAAGGTAATAAGACAAAGTTATTAAAAATGAATCCCGCTCCACTATTAGTCCCAGAATTTGCAGAACGCATTGAAGTTGGTAACCTAAGTGACGATTTAGGTCTCTTGAGCGAAGTAGATTGGGTGATCGAGGTTGTCGTTGAACGTTTAGATATTAAGGTGGATTTATTCAAGAAAATTGCTGCTATTGTACGCCCGGGAACAATCGTAAGTTCAAATACTTCGGGAATTTCGTTACAAGCTATGGTGAGTGATTTGCCCGAAAGCTTTACTCGCTATTTCTTAGGCACCCATTTCTTTAACCCACCCCGTTATATGAAACTCTTAGAAATCATTCCCGGACCTAATACAGATCCGGAAATAATGACCTTTATTTCCGAGTTCGGAGAAAGGGTTCTAGGCAAGGGAGTTGTCGTAGCAAAAGATACTCCGAATTTTATTGCCAATCGTATTGGTGTTTTTGGTCTCGCTGTTACGCTTCAGGAAATGCTGCGGTCCGGCTTATCCGTGGATGAAGTTGATGCTCTCACTGGCCCTGTAATGGGACGTCCAAAGAGTGCTTCTTTTAGAACAGTTGACCTCGTCGGCTTAGATACTTTTATCCATACTGCTAACACCGTAGCAGTTGGGGTGCCAGCCGAAAAAGATAATTTCACCTTACCGGAATTTATGCAAACAATGCTGGCCAATGGTTGGCTTGGAGATAAAACTAAACAAGGATTTTACAAAAAGTCTAAAGGACCTCAAGGTAAAGTGGTTGAAGTCCTTGATCCCCATACCATGACCTATGTTCCCAAGAAAAGTGTTAAATTTGCTTCTTTAGAAAAAGCCAAAGCTGCAGGTGGTTTAACGGAAAAGATTCGTACCTTAGTGAATGGCAAAGATGCAGGAGCAGAGTTCGCTTGGAATGTCTTAAAGCCGGTTCTGCTTTACGCAGCAACCATCTCCAATGACATTGCGGATAATATTTCCGGAATCGACGAAGGCATGCGCTGGGGCTTTAATTGGCAAATGGGTCCTTTTGAAATCTGGGATGCCTTGGGAGTCAAAACAATTGCTGATCGCGTAATTGCCGAAGGTGGAACCTTGCCGCCTCTGGTAGAAGAGTTGCTGGCAAAAGGGAATGAACGTTTCTATCAAAAGAGTGAATCCGGAGAAGTCTCCTATTTCCAAGCTGGAGAGTATCACAAAAAAGCCTCAAGTCCTTATGCGATTTCTCTGAAGCAAGCACATAAAGATGGCAAGAAAATCTTAGGCAATGCCGGAGCAAGCCTGATTGACTTGGGAGATGGGGTAGTTTGCTTAGAATTCCACTCTCCCAGCAATTCCATAGGTGCGGATATTTTGACCATGATTCATAAGTCATTAGAAGAAGTCGATAAAAACTATTTGGGCATGGTTATCGGGAATCAAGGCAAGAATTTCTGCGTAGGTGCTAACCTGATGCAGATTCTGCTGGAGGCAGAAGAAGAGAACTGGGATGATCTCGATTACATGGTTCGTCAATTCCAGAACGGCACCATGGCTTTGAAATATGCTAAAAAACCTGTCGTAGCAGCTCCCTTTGGCATGACCCTGGGCGGAGGATGTGAAGTTTGCCTGCATTCTCATGCTATTCAAGCTTCATCTGAAACTTACATGGGCTTAGTTGAAGTTGGGGTTGGCTTAATCCCTGGCGGCGGCGGAACTAAGGAAATGGCTATACGAGCTATGGAAGGTATTCTTCCAGGAATCCAGGTAGCCCCGGATTATTTCTTTGCCAAACGATTTGAAATAGTGGCTATGGCTCAGGTTTCTAACAGTGCAGAAAAGGCTCGTCAGCTTGGTTTCTTACGGGCGGATGATCGTTACAGCATGAATCCTGACCATGTCATCTTGGATGCCAAGGCCAGAGTCATTGACTTAGCCCGCAGCTTCAGACCTAATTTGCCCAAGAAATATAAAGTTGGTGGGCCCGGAGTTCGAGCAACTTTAGAATTGGCTTTGTATGGAATGCGTGAGGGAAATTATATCTCGGAATATGATCAGCACATTGGTAAGAAAGTAGCTTATGCTATAACCGGCGGAGACCGTCCGGCGGGAATGCTCGTAGATGAGCAATATCTCTTAGATATTGAACGTGAAGCCTTTATGAGTTTAGTAGGCGAACCGAAAACCCAGGATCGTATCCGCCATATGCTCGCCAAAGGCAAGCCGTTACGGAATTAGGGGGGGAAAAGCATGCAAGAAGCCTTTATTATCCAGTCTAAGCGGACGGCTATCGGCAAATCAGGCAAAGGTGGCTTGGCTCAGGTACGTCCGGATGACTTAGGTGCTTATGTTATACAGGATATTCTTAAAAGAGTTCCATCATTTAATCCTGCAGAAATTGATGATTGCGTTATAGGCTGCTCATTTCCTGAGGCAGAGCAGGGAATGAATATGGCCCGAATCATGACACTGCGCGCCGGCCTCCCGATTGACGTGGCTGGAGTAACTATCAATCGTTTTTGCTCTTCCGGATTGCAGGCAATTTCCATGGCCGCCGATCGGATTCGCTTAGGCGAGGCAGATGCGATGATCGCCGGAGGAGCGGAAAGCATGTCGATGGTTCCAATGGGTGGGGCTAAACCGGCACCGAACCCCTACTTGGTTCAGCATGCTCCGCAGGCCTATGTTTCAATGGGCATCACCGCTGAGAATGTGGCTATGAAATATGAGATAACTCGTGAGCAACAAGATACCTTTGCTGCTTCAAGTCATCAAAAAGCTTGGGCAGCACAAAGCAGCGGGCGTTTTGAGGATGAGATAGTACCCATTCCGCTTCCCATGTATGGAAAACCCGGTGAAAAGTGGTTCGCAAAAGATGAAGGAATTCGTCCGGAGACCACTCCGGAGTCCCTTGCTAAATTAAGAACAGCCTTTAAAGCAGGAGGTACGGTTACGGCTGGGAACTCGTCTCAGACCAGTGATGGTGCTGCAATGACTCTGCTTATGTCAGAACAAAAAGTTAAGGCCCTTGATCTAAAACCTGTTGCTGTTTGGCGAGGCTATGCAGTTGCCGGCGTCGAACCGGAATTGATGGGTATCGGTCCAATCAAGGCAATTCCTAAAGTTTTAAAGCAAGTGGGATTAACCCTGGATCAAATCGATTTATTTGAGCTTAATGAGGCTTTTGCTTCTCAATCCCTGGCGATCCTAAAAACTCTGGAGATAGATCCAGCAAAAGTGAATGTTAATGGTGGAGCTATTGCTTTCGGACACCCACTGGGTTGTACCGGTGCTAAGCTTACAGCAACACTCTTAAGTGAAATGACTAAGCGGAAGTTGAAGTATGGCATGGTGACAATGTGTATCGGCGGCGGTATGGGGGCAGCTGGGATTTTCGAGCTGCTATAGGGTCTGTGAAAGTAAGGGGCAAATTGGGGTCTTGTGAAAGTAAGGGTCAAATTGCCCTGTTTACACACGTTACGTTCACTGGCTCGTTGGATGCTGAAGGAATTGCGCCAACCTCTGGGTCGCTCAAGGGAGTGAACCTGGGCGCAATTGGGCCTTCAGCATCGGCACTCGCTTTAGCGTGAACTTCACTAAAGTGTTCACTGTGCAATTGGCCCCTTAGTTTCTGGCGACGGGGCTGGGAACGGGGGAGTGTGAAAGTATGGGGCAAATTGCCCTGTTCACGGGCGAGTGGGCTGGGAACCTGGGAAGGACGGTCTGGCTACTTCCGGGAGTTGGGAGCAGGTAAAGTGAAGTCTATTTTTATTAAAGTTTGAAGATAAGATACGTGGTGCGAAGGCGGGAAATTCAGGTTAAATGTTTTGACGTTTAAACTAAACGTCTCTATTCGAACCTCGAGACTCGAACTTCGTACCTCGATTAAGAGGAGGATGTTATATGGAATTAGCATTGCGCGGAGGCGGATTTTTACTGACTGAAGTCGCTCCTGATCAAATATTTGTACGTGAGGAGATCAACGAAGACCATAAGCAGCTGAAGAGAATGGCCCATAATTTTATGACCAAAGAAGTTGCTCCTAAGATTGAGGAGATGGAGGAGCAAAAAGATGGTGTTGTTCGAGAGTTTATGCGTCAAGCAGGGGAATTGGGATTACTGGGGTTAGAAATTCCGGAGGAATTTGAAGGATTATCCATGGATAAATATGCGACGGTAGTAGTTGGCGAAGAGGTTCCTCGTGGAGGGTCCTTTGCCGTTGCTTATGCCGCTCACACGGGAATCGGAACTTTACCAATCGTTTATTTTGGTACACCTGAGCAAAAGGCAAAATATCTTCCCGGGCTTGCTAATGGTTCAAAGGTTGCTGCCTATTGTTTGACTGAACCTGGTTCAGGATCGGATGCCCTGGGTGCCAAAGCTACAGCTGTTCTTAATCCAGAGGGAACCCACTATATACTTAACGGTACCAAACAATTTATTACTAATGCCGGGTTTGCAGATGTATTCTTGGTCTACGCTAAAGTAGATGGAAAAATGACAAACTTCATTGTAGAACGTGACTATCCTGGTTTTTCTCTGGGACCTGAAGAGCAAAAAATGGGTATTAAAGGATCTTCAACCCGTCAAGTCATCTTAGAAGATGTCATGGTTCCTGTGGAAAATGTCGTTGGTGAACTCGGACGTGGTCACGTCGTAGCTTTCAATATCTTGAATGTTGGCCGCTTTAAGCTGGCTGCCGGTGCCATCGGAAGTGTCCAAGTCGTTTTAGAGACTGCTTTAAAATATGCTTCTGAGCGTAAACAATTTGGCGTAGCACTTAATACTTTTGGAGCAATTCAGAACAAGATTGCTGAAATTGCTACTCGGGCATATATGGCAGAAAGTGTTGTTTACAGAACAGCCGGTTTGATGGAGAGCGGATTCCATGATCTTGATCTGACAGGTGACTGCCGCAAGGAAGCCGGTAAGGCCTTAGAAGAGTACGCTATCGAGTGCTCTTTGAACAAGGTCTATGCCTCTGAAGTGCTGGATTTTGCAGTAGACGAAGGGGTTCAGATTCATGGTGGATACGGTTTTATTAAGGAATATCCCATTGAACGTATGTATCGTGATTCTCGTATTAATCGCCTATTTGAAGGAACTAATGAAATCAACCGCCTGCTTGTCCCGGGCACACTTTTGAAAAGGGCTATGACCGGTGAACTACCTTTGCTCCAAGCAGCTCAAGCTGTTAGCAGAGATTTGGTTTCTGTCGGAATGGGCGGAAATGCAGAAGGCTTAGAAGCACTCAACCAAATGACTCAGAAAGCAAAGAAACTTTGCTTAATGGCTGCAGGATTAGCAGCACAAAACTTAGGTATGGCTTTAAAAGACAATCAGTTTGTCTTAACGGGAATGGCAGAGATGGTCAACCAAGTCTACGCTATGGAAAGTGCCGTTCTGCGTGCTCAGAAAGTCCAAACTCTTGATGTTTCCGCTGAGCACAAAGTATTTGTCGAGAAGGCCGCTACTTTAGGAGCCTATGCTGCCTTTAATATTCTTGAGATTCAAGCGAAAGAAGTTCTGTGTGCCGTGGAGAAGGGAGATTCTCTGAGCACAGTCTTGGCCGGAATGCGTAAGCTTGTTAAACGGCCGAACGTTGATATGATTGGCATGCGCCAGGAGATTGCTAAATATATTATTGAAAAAGAGGGCTACCCTGTTAACTACTAATTTTCAAAATGTAGTTAAACTTTAAAGAGTACTCACACTTTTAAGAAAGAAGTGGGAGTACTCTCGGGTGTTGTTCCAACACAAAAGGCCATAGTCTGTAGGACATGGCCTTTTAATGTAAATATTTTGTTTTTGATTTGTTCAGTTGGTATAGGGCTCAATAGTTTCCTCAGTACATTTATCACAAAGGACGGAGATTGTCTCGCCCTTTTCCTCACCCTGATAAAATAAGGTTTTGTGACACCGCTCGCAGACTACCCGATACTGAATAGGACTTTCTTGTAGGGAAGTTAGAGTTGTATTCATTGATTAAAATCCTCCTAATAGTTCTTCGTTTTTTTTAAAACTTGGATAGCGCCTGAATACACTTAGATTATGAATCCTTTACTGCTTACTTATTCAATTGTACTCCATTATTAAATCAATAACAATGAATGTTCATTCATTTCCGGAGGTTTTTTGTTATGATCAATATTAAAGAAGTAGCTGATAATGTGTTTATGTTGAAAATTCCCGTTCCGATCAATGTGGATGCAGTTAACTTGTATTTATTTGCCGGAGAAATTCCTACATTATTGGATGCCGGAACTAATACTCCCGAGGTTCTTGAAGCGGTTCATGCAGGAATGAAGAAGGTTGGGATAAAGAAGCTAGAACAAGTCCTGATTTCCCATTGGCATGTTGATCATGCCGGAGCAGCAAACTCCTTGGCCCAGGAAGGAGCAAGCGTATTTGCCGGTGCACGAGATTACCAAGAGTGGACTAGTTTTGTTCAGGGGGAGGCCTTTACCCGACTTAATCAATGGGCAACTCGAGAGTGGGGAGTGCCGGAAAACGTGATTCCAGGAATGCTTAAGATATCTAAAAGATTACAAACCTTTACAGCCTTGCCCGATCAGGTAAATTTGCTCGAACCCTATCAAACAATTCAGGCTGGAGATAGTCTCTTGCAGGTGATACCTACACCAGGTCATACAGCAGGACATCTTTCATTCTACGCAGCTAAGGACTCTGTTTTATTTTCTGGGGATATGCTTCTACCCGATGAGATTCCCTACCCAGGAATATGGGAACAAGAAGGGATTGTAGTAAGCGGGATGCCTAGTTATCTGGAAAGCCTTAATAGGATAGAAAATTTACCAAGTAGGGTATATTTGCCGGGACATGGTATACCCAGCAATAACTTGAAAGCACGTTGTCAAGAAATTAGAGGCAAATTGAATAAGCAAATGCTTAGACATAGCCCAGCTGAGTCTGTATATGCAAGTGCTTCAAGTCTGGGTGGTGAAGCAATACATCCTGGTTTACTTTTCATACAATTGCATTATGTCTATGGTTGGGAGCAACTTAAGAAAAAGGTGGGCTAATGTAGCGGGCGACAAGACAAAAATGTAGAAGTTCTTATCCGTCCCATAGACAAAGAGGAGTTAAGATTGAATGAATATACAAAATATTCATAATTGATATGTTATGAATTGTCAGCGAATAGAGTCTATACCTAAGGAGGTATTCTGGTATGGAAGCCGTTAGTGAGACGATTGAACGCAAACAGACAATTAGTTTGGTGAAGTATATAAGTCAAACTTTAGTTACAGTGGTTCCTATGGTATCTGTTATGGGTCTTATAATTACTTATCTTATGAATCTTAATCGCGCAAATTCAATCATACTGTTTTCGTGTTTTTTAGTATCCGGTATAGTAATTGGGATATTTGCCTCATTGAAAAACTATGTTCAATTTCTGAAGCCTATTTATGTTATGCAGGAAAAAATCATTCAGGTAGCCCAGGGGGACTTAACCCAAAGAATTAGTTTCTCCCCAAAGAGTGAAGTGGCTGAGTTGGGAAAGGCTTTTAACCACATGATGCTTAACTTTGGAGCCATGATTCATGAAATCCGTGAGATGGCTAAAGCTTGGGTTGTTTCGTCAGAGGAGTTATCAGCCAGTTCAGAGGAAGTAACAGCTACCAACAGTGATGTTGCCGATTATACAACCCACATGGCCAGCGAGGCTCGAGAACAAGCCCAAACTCAAAACCAGATGAAAGTTATGGTTATCGAACTTGAAAAAGCCGCTCAAATGATTGCAGAAAAGGCTACATCCGTTGCTTTTGAAGCGGTAAAATCTGAGCAGCATTCAGAAGAGGGCTTAGTAAAGCTTTCCCAGATAGTAACGACAATGGCTGAAACCAACCAAACAGTCAACAAATCTGTACTGATCATTGAAGAGCTGGCCGAACAATCAAATCGCATCGGTTTGATCACTGAAACCATTGCGCAAGTAGCCCGTCAAACTAATCTCTTAGCACTTAATGCCGCTATTGAGGCTGCCCGGGCTGGCGAACATGGCAAGGGCTTTGCTGTGGTAGCTGATGAAATCCACAAACTTGCCGAGGATGTAGCCTCATCAACGCGGGATGTAACAGAGATCACAACCCTAATTCAAAAAAGTATCGGCCAGGCAGTTAAGGGGATGATGCTCACAGATTCGCAAGTAAAAGATAGTGTAATATCAATACGCGAGGCTCAGGAGGCGTTAGGGGTGATTGCCGAGGCGACTAAAGATGTTTCTGGCAATATTTCGGATATTGCTGCTTCCAGCGAAGAAATGCTGGGCAGTATGGAAGAAATGAATCGCTATGTTGATAGAGTCAAGGAAGTCTCTGAAGAGTCGGTCAAAAAAGCCGAAACTATTGAGGCTTCAACAAAGGAAGTTTCAGCATCTATGCATATTGTTGCCACAACTGCCCAATCTCTAGCGCAAAATGCTAATCAGCTGCAAAGTGCCGTTGAGAAATTTAGGGTTTAACCGAATACAAGAATAATCAAATCGAAGGTATTAGTAAAGAAAACCCGATTATTAAGAAAAAGCTCGATCCATGCATAGAATCAAAGTTATCGACAACAATATAAAGCATAATAAGGAGGTGCTTTATATGACAATTCAATTTTCACAAAAAGAGAAATCTCTGTTAATGGATCAAAAAGAACACGAGGAAAGCTGCGTCGACAAATATGCAAAATATGCTAATCAAGCACAAGACGCTGAGTTAAAGCAGTTATTTACTTCATACTCAGCTCAGGAACAAGAACACCTGAATTCTATTAATCAGATGCTAGCTGGGCAGATACCTGCTATGGGAGGGCAACAGAAGCAAGGGCAACAGGCTCAGCAACAACAAGCCTCTGGTGGCAGCCAAGGTCAAATGCAAGGAAATTACAATCAAGAAGATGCAAAACTTTGTAAAGATATGCTGATGACGGAAAAGTATGTATCAGGTGCCTATAATACTGCAATTTTCGAATTTAGAGATACTAATGTCCGACAAGTCCTGAACCATATTCAAAAGGAAGAACAGGAACATGGCGAAGGAATATTCCAATACATGCAAAGCAAAGGTATGTATCAGGTTCAATAGTTTTATTTACTATTTACTATAATGAATAAAGCATAGCTTCTTAAATAATTGGAATACCGACTTTAAAGGTCGGTGTTTCAATTTTGTTTTGAAGTGAAAAAAGACCATACCCAAAATTAATTTTAGCTAATAAACTGTATTTTGGATTGCCGGGATACGGTATTTTATTTTGTTGTTTTAACCCTATGAAGGTCTTTAGAAAGTATTGATAAATAATCGATTTCTGTTATAATTACATATGAACATATAAACATATGTAAGGAGGTTCCTGCTATGACTCCCGATATAAATGAACATAATAAAAATCCAGAATCGATAACCCAGCCCACGGATAGCCTTGTATGTGATACTTTATGTATTCACACTGATTTGATTGAATCAGCTCGCCAAACTCTCATACCTGCCGGACAGATCCATCAATTGGCTGAGTTATTTAAAACCCTTGGAGATCCTACTCGAGTGAGAATTATGGATGTCTTAGCCAAAAATGAATTCTGTGTGTGCGATTTAGCTGAGCTATTAGAGTTAAGTCAATCAGCTACTTCACATCAATTACGTGTACTTCGCAGCAATCATCTGGTGAAATATCGCAGAGAGGGAAAGATGGTATATTACTCCTTAGATGATGACCATGTAATGGGACTTTATCGTGAGGGTCTTGAGCATATTTCCGAAGGGCATAGATAGAGAAGATAATAAGCATCTCTGAGTGATAATTTGACTAGGTGCCTCGGACCTAGACAGCATTGGATTATTATTGATAGTAGGTTGGAGGAAAAAAGATGAGTATAGATATACAAAGCCAAGAGAAGCTTAAATACCGTTTAGAAGGACTGAGTTGTGCCAACTGTGCCCTGAAAATAGAAAAAGCATTCAGTTCAGAGGTAACGATTGGAGAAACCAGCCTTAACTTTGCAACCCAAACTGTTTATTTGCCTCCTGCTGCTTTAGAAGTAGCTCAACGTATCATTGATCGGATTGAGCCAGGGGTAATCTTAAGACCAATCAATCAATCAAGTAAGAGCCTTGAACAAGAAGAGAATTCCTCAGATGTAAAATGGAAGAAAATAAGAATGTTGGGGGCAGGGATGTTGCTTGCAATAGGCCTAATATTGCCTGTGCTGAATATTAATTTGCCCTTGGCTCTGGAATACACGGTATTTTTAACCGCTTATTTTCTCGTTGGTTATGAGGTGCTTTATACTGCCCTGAGAAATATAACTAAAGGGGCCTTGTTTGACGAGAACTTTCTAATGGCCTTAGGTACCATTGGAGCTATAGCCATCAAGCAACTTCCTGAAGCAGTTGGGGTAATGCTATTTTATACAGTCGGCGAATATATCCAGGACTTAGCGGTTAATCGTTCACGACGCTCTATTCAAGCTTTAATGGATATTAGGCCGGACTATGCAAACTTGGTTCATCAATTAGATGTCCAGAAAGTTGCCCCGGAAGATGTCCAAGTAGGGCAATTAATCTTAGTACGTCCGGGTGAAAAAGTTCCCCTAGATGGAGAAGTGGTAAACGGTTCTTCATTTGTAGATACTTCTGCCTTGACTGGAGAATCAGTCCCGAGAAATATGGAAAAAGGGGATACCATTTTGGCAGGGATGGTCAATTCCAGCGGTGTGCTCACCGTTCGGGTTACTCGGCCTTTTGCAGAGTCTTCAATTCAAAAAATTCTCGATCTGGTGGAAAATGCCAGCTCGCGCAAAGCACCCACAGAAAAGTTTATCACTACTTTTTCGCGCTATTATACTCCGGCGGTAGTGTTCATCGCCTTAGGAATCGCGATAATTCCACCGCTTATCGGAATGGGAACCTTCAGTGAATGGGTTTATCGTGCCCTGACAATCCTAGTAATTTCCTGCCCCTGCGCCTTAGTGATTTCAGTTCCCTTGGGGTATTTTGGCGGAATTGGCGGAGCTTCTCGGCAGGGAATTCTGGTCAAAGGGGCCAACTATCTTGAAGCCCTGACTAAAGTTAAGACCGTTGTTTTTGATAAAACCGGAACCTTAACTCAAGGGGTATTTGATGTAGTAAAAATAAACCCGGCAAAGGGTTTTGAAGCGGAATTCCTTATGGAGATAACAGCCGCCGCGGAAGCTCATTCCAGTCACCCGATAGCTAAGTCGATTCGTGAGAGTTACGGATCCGCCATTGACCAGGGTGACATTGAGGACTATGAAGAAGTCAGCGGGAAGGGGATTAGAGCTAGAATTAAAGGGTACGATGTTCTGGTTGGCAAGGCCGTACTCTTAAAAGATTCAGGAATTCTTATTCCTGACGAGGAACATGGTATTAAGGGAACTTTAGTATATGTAGCAATTTCGGGAAAATATGCGGGGCAGATTTTGATTTCAGATCGCCTCAAGTTCGGCGCTAAAGAGACCATAAGAGCTTTAGAAAACTCTGGCGTTAAAACAGTGATGTTGACGGGAGATCATCAAACCGTAGCCGAAAGTGTGGCCCAAGACTTAGGAGTAGGGGAATTCCATGCTGATTTATTGCCTCAGGATAAGGTTGCTTGGGTAGAAAAACTGATGAATGGGGATAGCCAAGGGAAAGTTGTCTTTGTTGGGGATGGGATTAATGATGCTCCCGTCCTGATGCGAGCGGATGTAGGGATAGCTATGGGGGGATTAGGATCAGATGCAGCTATTGAAGCCGCTGATGTAGTGCTAATGGAAGATCAGCCGGCTAAACTTTTAACGGCTATTGAAATCGCATTTTTTACTAAGAAAATCATCTGGCAGAATATCTTCTTTGCCTTAGGAATAAAACTAGGCTTTGTCTTCTTGGGGGCAATTGGCATTGCCACAATGTGGGAAGCAGTATTCGCTGATGTAGGTGTTGCCCTTTTAGCAGTTTTAAATGCGACTCGAGTTAATAGGCACACAAGTTTAGAGAGCTAAATCATCCCTAAACCACTCAACCTGGTCTTTGTTGATCAACGGATAATACAAGCTCTTTTTAATGGTGCCCAAGGATTACTTTGTTATAGGGGATACGTCTATGTTTAATCTGAAAAATAGTCTTTCATTTTTCTTATTTTTGGTGTTTCTGTTTTCATATTTGTCCAAACTATTACTTCTAAAAAAAAGGTATAGAATTGACGCCAATGTCCTCAGTAAAGGCAGGAAGGATTCGCCCATAAGAGTGGTAGAAGCATTTGTTAAATTCACGACATTTCTTTGGGGTGTTGTTTGGTTGATGCTTTCCTTATTCGAACCTCTAATTTCCCAGTGGAGTGTTCCTTTCGTTAGTAATAGTTATCTCAGCGGTTTAGGCCTTCTTATCAATACAGTAGGGTTAGGAATATTTCTTGTAGCGATGATTACCATGAAAACCTCCTGGCGGGTAGGTATTGATAAAAGTGTCAAAACCTCCCTGGTAACTGACGGGATCTATCAATTTTCCAGAAATCCTGCCTTTGTTGGCTTTGACTTAATGTTTATGGGTCTTTTCCTTACTTACCCTAGTCTTCTAACCTTAGCACTAGCCCTCACCAATAGCTTGGCCATCCATTTATTAATCCTCCAGGAAGAAGTCCATCTCAAAGCAACTTTTCAGGAGGACTATTTAAAGTATTACAGAACTACTGGTCGCTATTTCATCCTTTAACGCCGGTGATCGATCGGATTTGATTACTATTTAAGAAGTTTCTCTTGAAGGATAGTTGTTTCTCGTCTATGATAAGAGTAGGGTCAGCTATTAATAATGAGTACACCAGCTGACATAGATAATAGAATGCTTAGGTTGAATCAGGGGGCTATCATGTTACATTTTTCATCATTAGGAAAAACGGCCTTACTGATTGCAATGGCCGAAGGATCTGAGACTGACGACTACGTTTCTCAGGCTCGATTAAAGGGCTTTGAGGTTGTTACGGGTAAGGTCGGTTCCATGGATGTCCAAAAAATTATTGCTGCAGTGGAAACGGCCGCCAAACGGGCGGGACTCACGGATGAGAGTTATCGTTCCCAGCATGCTCTTTATCACGCCATTCTTGATGCCTTGCAGGGTTTGGGTCGAGGGCCGCTTCAACTGGGGAATATTTTGCGCACAGTGGGACTTCGCTTTGCAGTGGTCAAAGGGCCGCGAACTCTGGAAGATTCAGATGATCTTTGGATTGCTGTCAGCATGTATGGAATGATAGGTGCCCCGATTAAAGGACATGAACATGAGGTTTGTGGTTTAGGAATTAACCATCTCTAAAGATTTGAATTAATAAAGTGCATGTATTTTCGAAAGTTGCAATAAAATAGGGTATGCTCAGAGTTATTAGATGTTAGAGGGCTAAGCTATAGACGAAAGTCTATGGCTTAATCCTCTTTTTTGTACAATCCAGAAAGTATAAAACTTTGTTATTATACTATCTATGCATAAGGGCAACTAAGGCTGCCGCCGCGCCTGCGGCTGCAAGATCGTTAACTCGTGCGAAGACAGTGTCTGCGAGCGCCAGCCAAGTTTTCTTTACTCTAAAAGGAGGACAAAAACATGAGCGTAGTATTAGCAGAAAAGTCTAAAGTTACTTTGGATGGAGAAAACCTGACCTTAGAGCAAGTGGTTGCCGTGGCACGCTTTGGTGCTAAAGTAGAATTACACCCCTTAGCTAAGGAAAAAGTCGTAAAATCCAGAGAATACGTGGATCAATTAATTGCAGGTAATAAAACCGTCTATGGCATTACTACCGGTTTCGGCAAGTTTAGTGATGTTTTTATTTCCAAAGAGGATGCCAAGACATTGCAACGTAACCTTATTATGAGTCATGCAACAGGTGTTGGAGAACCTCTAGCCTCGGAAGTAGTAAGAGGAATTTTACTGCTGCGGGCCAATGCTTTAGCCAAAGGATTTTCCGGGATTCGTCTCTCCACTCTTCAGACCTTAATTAATGTCTTAAATGCAGGAATCGTTCCTGTCGTCCCTGAGAAAGGATCCCTTGGGGCAAGTGGGGATTTGGCACCGTTGTCCCATATGGTTTTAGTTTTACTCGGTGAGGGAGAAGCCTTTTATAAAGATCGTCGGATGAGTGGGCGGGATGCCTTGGCTCAAGCGGGTATAGAACCTGTGGTTTTGGAAGGCAAAGAAGGTTTAGCTCTGATTAACGGCACTCAGGTAATGACAGCCATAGCGGCTTTATCGGTCTGGGATGCTGAGATCTTATGTGAATCAGCAAATATTACCTCAGCTTTGACGCTGGAAGCCTTAGAAGGGATTTTGGCAGCCTTTGATCCCAAAATCCATGCCGTCCGTCCTCATACTGGGCAAATTGAGACAGCGAAAAAAATCCGCCAGCTTACAGAAGGTAGTACTTTCCTTGCTGATGAACATCATCCCCGAGTGCAAGATGCCTATGCTCTGCGCTGCATTTCCCAAGTCCATGGTCCCTCGGGGGATGCGGTTGCCTACGTCAAAAAGGTTGTAGAAACAGAAATTAACTCCGCGACGGATAACCCTTTAATTTTCCCTGATCAAGATTCAGTACTGTCCGGGGGGAATTTCCATGGTCAGCCCATAGCCTTAGCTATGGATTTTCTGGGAATTGCCATGGCAGAGCTGGCTAATATTTCTGAACGGCGTTTAGAGCGCTTAGTTAATCCAAACCTAAGCGGGCTGCCGGCATTTCTGACCCCTAACGGTGGGTTGAATTCAGGCTTTATGATTGTGCAGTATTCTGCCGCGTCTTTGGTGTCGGAGAATAAGGTCTTAGCTCATCCGGCAAGTGTAGACTCCATCCCTTCCTCAGCTAATCAAGAAGACCATGTGAGTATGGGGACAATTGCCGCCCGCAAGGCCCGAAGTATCATTGAAAACACAGGCCATGTTCTGGGAATGGAGCTATTAGCAGCCTGTCAAGGCTTGGATCTGAGATCCGGCAAAGAAAACCTAACTCTTGGCAAGGGAAGTGAGAGTGCTTATCGGCTGGTGCGTTCCAAGGTAGCTACCCTCAAAGAAGATCGGGTTATGTATATGGATATTAATCAGGCCAAAGAACTGGTGATATCCGGTAAACTTGCTAATGCTGTCAAATTTGAATTGGATCGTAAGGGAATTCCACTAGCTTAAAATAGCTTCTGAGAAAATATCAGGCACCTGCTTCAATTGCTGAAGTGGGTGTCTGATTATTTGTTAACGGTGAGCTATCATTTGAACTGAACCCAGTCAGTTCAAATGATGGCTCAGGATAGCAGAGGACTATTTAGGAATACTAAGGGATAATTGTTAAACAGTAAGACTTGACATAAGGGGTAGGGGGGTATACTATATTGATTAGAGGTGATTTACATGGATTTTGATGACAAGCAGACCCAGACCTGTTCAGTTTGCGGTGGTGATTCACAAGGACAAGGAGAGCGGAGGAGTCATCATGATGATAAGACAATTAAAGAACTTGTAACGCGAATGAACCGCATCGAAGGGCAAATTCGCGGCATTAAAGGGATGATAGAGCGTCACGTTTATTGTGATGATATCTTAAATCAAATTTCCTCAGCTCAATCTGCTCTTGATGGAGCCTCTCGATTGCTTCTGGAAAAGCATATGAAATCATGTGTCAAAGAAAGACTGCAAGGGAATGATGATCAAGTTGTTGATGAAGTCCTAAAGACCATCTTTCGCATGATGCGTTAGTAGTGACTATGTTTGGGGGATATAAATGATGGAACAAGCAAACCGCGAAGGTAAAGAGATTAAGATATATGGCATGAGCTGTCAGCATTGTGTCAACCATGTCACCAAGATTCTGGAGAAATTCCCAAGTGTGGAACAGGTTCAGGTATCTTTAGCTGATTCCAAGGCCACTTTTACCTGGGAACCCAGTCAGGTCAACCTAGAGGATGTTCAAAAGGAGATTGAGGAAGGCGGTTATTCCTTAGAACCCCTTGCAGTTGAACTTGAACCGGAAGACCCAGACGATTTAGAGCAGATAAAGCCAGGCAACTCTGCGAGGGATGATGAACACAAGGAGTCTGTGGAGACTAAGGGTGAGTCTTCGATTATAGATCCAAAGCTGCAGTTTAGAATAACGGGCATGACTTGTGCGAATTGTGCTTTAACTATTGAAAAGGGTCTGCGGAATTTACCAGGGGTAAAATCAGCAGCTGTCAATTTTGCCTCGGAAAAGCTCACTGTAGAAGCGGATCCTAAGGTGTTTAAAGACGAGGATCTTTTGGCCAAGATCAAAGATCTGGGGTATAGTGCTCAAAGTGCAGATGAAGGGAAACAACAATTTAAAGTAAGTGGTATGACCTGTGCCAACTGCGCCTTGGCAATCGAAAAAAAACTCAAGGGTACCAGTGGTGTTTACAGTGTGGCTGTCAACTTGGCAAGTGAAACAGTGACGGTAGAGTTCGATTCCAGTGCAGTAACTTTGCAAGAAATTTTTGCCCAGGTAAGAGATGCTGGATATACGCCTATTGAGAATCCGGATGAGAATCAAGATGATCGCACTGCCCTCAGGCAGCGTAATTGGCTCTTTTTCAGTGCAATCCTTTCCCTGCCCATTATGCCCCTCATGTTTTTGCCAATGTCCAGACCAATCATGTATACCATGCTCATCTTGGCGACAATAGTTCAGTTTACTGCCGGTTGGACATTTTATCGGGGAGCATACCATGCCTTAAAGAATCGCTCAGCTAATATGGATGTCTTGGTGGCGCTTGGGATTACTGCTGCCTACGGATATAGTTTGATGACCACCATTCATATGTTTATCCCGGCTGTTTTTTTCGAAGGCCCCAACTTTTTTGATACTTCGGCTTTGTTAATTACTTTTGTTCGCTTTGGAAAGTATCTTGAAGCGAAAGCTAAGGGCAGGGCAGGGCAGGCTCTGAAGAAACTTCTGGAGCTCCAGGCAGATAAAGCCCATTTATGGGTGGATGGCGTGGTTAAAGAAGTGTCGGCTTCGGATTTAAAAATCGGGGATATCACATTAGTGAAATCCGGAGAAAGAATACCCCTTGATGGTGAAATAATTGAGGGCCAAGCAAGTATTGATGAGTCAATGCTGACCGGGGAATCTATTCCCATTGACAAAAGTGTTGGAGACCAAGTGATTGGGGCAACAATTAATCGTTCGGGAAGTATTAAAGTTAGAACCACTAAAACAGGTAAAGACACGGTTCTTTCCGGAATTATTAGAATGGTAGAAGATGCCCAAGGGGTTAAGCCACCGATTCAGAGGCTGGCGGATGTTATTTCAAACTACTTTGTCCCGACTGTGGTTGGCTTATCACTCCTTACCTTTGTTATTTGGTATGTGATTTTCCAGAGTACCTTTGTCTTTGCCTTTACCGCTGCCATAGCTGTCTTAGTTATTGCTTGCCCCTGCGCTTTAGGTCTGGCAACTCCTACAGCTATTATGGTTGGAAGCGGAGTAGGATTAAATCGAGGTATCTTGTTCAAAACAGCGGCAGTTCTCGAAGGAATCGCCAAGCTGCAGGCTATTGGTTTTGATAAAACGGGAACCTTAACTAAGGGTACTCCGGAAGTAACGGATATTGTGGCCTATGGGGATTTTACAGAGAAAGATATTCTTAGGATTGCAGCTGCCGGTGAAAATCCTTCCATTCATCCCTTGGCTCAGGCGGTTGTGGCCAAGAGTAAGCTTGAGGAACTGAAAATTGAAAATGTCGAGAACTATCGGGAAGAGGCAGGCTATGGAGTAACTTGTTCATACCAAGGGAAAACCTTATTGATTGGGAATATTAAATTGATGGATTTACAAGGTGTGGATATTGGCGAATCGGAGCAAGACTTTAGGCGTCTGGCGGAATCCGGCCGAACCACAAGCTTTATTGCCCTTGATGGTAAAGTTATAGGTCTTATAGCTTTGGCCGATGTCATTAAAGAAAGCACTATTGAAGCTATTAAGCGTTTGCACAACTTAGGTTTAAAGACCTTTATGATTACCGGTGACAATAAAAAAGTGGCTAACGTGGTTGGTGAACAGGTGGGGATCGATGAAGTTATTGCTGAAATTTTGCCCCAAGATAAGATTAGTATTATTAAGAAATATCAGGATCAGGGTTATAAAGTGGCCATGGTGGGGGATGGGATTAATGACGCTCCAGCCCTTGCTCAAGCCGATATCGGAATTGCCATTGGCTCTGGAACTGATGTTGCCAAGGAAACTGGGGATGTAGTCTTAGTCCGCAATGACCTGCTGGATGTGGAGAGAGCAATTCGTTTAGGGCGAAAAACTCTGGGCAAGATAAAGCAAAACCTTTTCTGGGCTTTAATCTACAATGTCATCGGGATTCCCATTGCCGCAGGTGTCCTTTATCCGATTACCGGTGAGCTTCTGCCACCTGAATGGGCTGGACTGGCAATGGCCTTTTCCTCGGTTTCAGTAGTGACAAGTTCTATTCTTTTAAGACGATTTGATCGTCAACTTGAGGGTTAGACTACCAGCCGTAAGACTCCATTGTCTATAAGTACGAAAGCATCTATTGACGAAACCCGGGTGAGGGTTTCGAGAACAACTTTAGCGGTGAGGATGAGATAACGGCTGCTACGTCCCTAGATAAGTTCTTCTAAGCTTTAGCTGGAGTAAGTATTCCTCTTAGGCAAACTCTATCTGAGGCTAAGAATTGCTTGATTAAAGTTAGATTTCATCTGAGCTCTGACTTTGATCTCTGACTTCTGAATAAGCGAGGTGATAAGGATGAGTCAAACTATTCTAAAGGTTGAAGGGATGACCTGCAACCACTGTAAAATGAGAGCAGAAAAAGCTTTACAGGCAGTGAGTGGTGTAGAAAGCGTAAAAGTTGATCTTGCGGCTAAGGAAGCGGTTGTAACTGGTGAGGCTAAGCGCGAGAATTTGGTTAAAGCAATCGTAGATGCTGGGTATACTGTCGTTGAATAAGGTGAAAGGGGCCGTTAAGCGGCCCCTTTAGTATTGCTTTACAAAATCCAAAAAAATTGAAGAATAGCTGATTCCTTAACTTCGGAAATTATTATCTCGGATGAATACCTTATCTTTGGATAAACTATTTACTGAGGTGATGAAAAAATGCCCAGAAATGATGGCAACAAGTATAAGAATGAGGAATTAAAGAAGATTGAATTAACTCTCCGCAACATTCATAAGAATGAAGAGTTTCTATTAGAGAATGCTGAAGAGTTAAGTGCTCATCAAATTAAAGATGTAAAAGAGCACTTGGCTTCAAAGAAAAAATTCCTTGAGGAAACAGATGGAACGATTAAATAGGAGCTTTAAAGCTCCTTTTATATTTAATCAGGTTTAATTGCTAAGCTATTAGTTTGGTATGTGAAAGATAGTATGAGTATGTGAAAGTTTTGAAAGAATTTTTTGCCCTTATAAGCTAATACTAGGCATAAAAAATAGTAAGAAGGATATCTTTCGATATCCTTCTTAAGTCTAACAACATTGTTTGAAGTTAGATTTTGCTTCCGCCTTTAAGATGTTCCTCAGCAAACTGAATCATACGTTTGGTCATCATACCGCCGACAGAACCGTTTTCGCGGCTGGTACGGTCACCGCCTAATTGAAGGCCCATTTCATTTGCCACTTCATATTTGAATTGATCCAATTGTTGTGAAGCGCCCTTAGCTGCTGGTTGATTACTGTTTCTTTCTCCTGCCATGATAGGTACCCTCCTTTAAAATTGTGTGTTGTATTTGTGTACTGGAACATTCTTATTATGGTTTTTAATCGATTTTATTACTCAGGTAATTATTTCTACAATATAGAAGGCTTTCCTTTTGGTTCGGGAGCCGGATTGTTATTGATTTTATAGATCGTAAGGTTTAGAATTAAATTACTTAGACTTAGGGGAGGCTTTCAGATGTTTTTAAAGATGAAGGAACCGGTAAACACCTGGACACATTTTGTATTGTTTATGGCTGCAATCGTGGGACTGGTGTTTCTTATTATCCTAAGTAAAAATAATATCTCAAAGCTCATTACAATGACGGTATATGGAGTTAGTATGATCTTGCTTTATGGTGCCAGCTCACTTTACCATTGGGTAAGAACAACTCCTCAGAAAGAACTTCTCCTTAAAAAGGTGGATCATATAGCGATTTATTTATTAATTGCCGGTTCCTATACACCAGTATTTTATTATGGTTTGGAAGGGGCATGGCGTTGGGCGATGCTAAGTGTGGTTTGGGCTCTGGCGTTCATAGGGATGCTATTGAAAATTTGGTTTATTCATGCTCCTCGCTATGTATCTTCAGCTTTTTATGTGTCACTGGGCTGGATAGCTTTAATTCCTTTCCTGCAGCTTGTTAAGAATCTGCCTATGGGTGCAATTATTCTCATGGCGGTCGGTGGTGTCACCTATACCGTTGGGGCCATTATATATGCAACTAAGATTTTTGATTTCTTTCCGAAACGTTTCGGTTTCCATGAGATATTTCATATATTCATTGGGGCGGGAAGTATTGTTCATTACATAATGATTTTGATCTATATTATGCCTATGGCTGAGTAGCTTAGGGTATGAACATTAAAAGGGTTGTCACATAATGAAAACATTCATTATGTGACAACCCTTTTAATAATATTAACTATCTTCAATGCAAAAAGCGACGGCTTCTTCGGCACTGTAATCCCCATATACCAGCTTCATTAAGCCTGGGTAATAAGTATCAAATCCTAATACCCCGTTCCAGACAACATTTAGTATTTGATCTTGAGAGGGTTTGGCGTCAGCAAGATCTAGGTATGTACGGTACCTTATCTCACCGTTATCCATGTCCATTTCAAAGTTGCCATTGACTAACTCGTAATTAACCCGACTCATGAAATCACATACTTCAAGTCTTTTAGAAGGAGGGATTTTTTGATTAATATGGGTATTGCAAAGCAGTGATTCTTGCTCTTCGTCTACAAAAAGAAAAGCGTTAAAATCTGTATTTATGCCTCGAATCTCCAGCCGAATGATTTCGTTTTTATTGTCAAAATCAAACTCCCAACCGTTTTGACTCAGAATCTCATAGAGCACCTTAAATAAGGACATGTTTATCCCTCCTAAACCGGACTGATTTTCAAATAAGTTCAACGCGATAAAGGTAAAATCCTTCCAATTATGGAATAAAAATAAATTGATTAATGGGTAGAGAGGTTTTTATTGGATAGATCCCGAATTAAATGAAAGTATAATTTATCTCCGAGGAGGAGTTTCTTTGCACTCACTAAAACATCAAATTATTATACTTCTGCTGGGGTCGCTAATTGTCCTCGCGACGAGCTTGATTTTTGGCTTAGGTTGGCATTTGAAGCATCGTGCAGTGGATGCTGCTATTGTCAAAGCTAAAACTGATTTAACAACATGCATGGAAATTATTGATTTAAAGACCCCAGGTTCTTGGCAAGTAAAAGAGGGACTTCTGTACAAAGGAGATACTCAAATATCCCATCAAACAGAACTTGTCGATTATTTAGCAGAACTAACCGGCGACACCGTGACTTTATTTCTCGGCGATACTCGAGTCGCTACAACTGTACGCAGTACCAATGGGGAGAGAGCGATAGGGACAAAAGTCTCGGATGCAGTGGCCCAGACTGTCTTGAAAGATGGGCAGATCTACTTGGGTGAAGCGAATGTTGTTGGTCAGCTTTATCAAACGGCTTATGAACCCATTCGTGATAGCAATGGAGATATTGTTGGGATTTTTTATGTGGGCATTTCAAAAAACTATACTCAAGCCTTCATTGTTAATTCGCTAACCTTGTTAGCAGGGTTTGGCTTAGGAATTACTTCCATTGTTGCCTTAGCGACTTGGTTCTTTATCCAAAGAGTAATTATTAATCCACTCCGTGACATAACCCTGGCCACACGTGATGTGGCTACCGGGCACGCTGCCGAGAAAGTTGATATCACCGGCCCCAAAGAGATTGGAGATCTGGCAGTTGCCTTTAACCAAATGGTTGAAAGACTAGGGGATATCGCAGATGAAATGAGTAAAGCCACCATGTCTAGAGACTTACAAGTTGATAATTCTTCTGCGCTAAATAAGGCGGATGAGCCAGAATTAAATATGACTGAAGATCCAAAGAATAGCTGGAAATTTGATCAACAAAGTTTACCTAAAGGACTAAATCAACTTACTTTAATGCAAATCCTTTCATTTATGTGCGAGACAAGGGAACTGGTATCGGCTGAAAACGTCGCCGAAGGGGTAAACCTAACAAGAGTAACTGTTCGAAGATACTTAGAGTTTCTAGAACAACATGGAGCTTTGACAACAGAGTTAAAATACGGAACAGTGGGAAGACCTGTAAAATTATTTCAACCGGTACCTAATCTAAGTGTTACTGATATTGATTAATTAGTTACCTATAACAACTCAGAATAGTAAGGAGTTAGCGTACTTTATATTTACAGAATATTTTCTTTATTTACTTAATTATTTTGGTGATGACTAAAGCGAGAAAGGGTTGTAAGCTTATAATGTGTTGATTCAGAAAATTCTTTCTAATTACTTAATTAAGTCCTCATCCAATTTGTGTCATTCATACCTTACTTGTTAGTTGTAGAACTGATACCAACACATAGGCATGTTATGAACATTTAAAGAGGGAGGAAAAAAGATGGATGTTTCGCGTCGGAATTTCTTGAAACTTTCTGGGCTTTCCATCGCTGCTTTGGCAGCTGGTTTAGGGTTTGACCCTGCAGTAGCTGAGGCCAAGGGATATGTATTGAAGCTGGAGGGAAGTAAAAAGATTCCTAGTATTTGTCACTTCTGCTCTGGTGGCTGTGGGATGCTCTTATATGTCAAAGATGGTAAGCTTATTCATCTTGAAGGTGATCCCGATCATCCAACCAATGAAGGGACTCTATGTCCAAAAGCTGCAAGTTTACTCAGTGTTGCCAATTCGCCGGATCGTGTGATCAGGCCAAGACGGCGGGCTCCCGGGGCCGATCATTGGGAAGAAATTTCCTGGGAAGAAGCCTTGGACATTGTGGCCAAGAAAACTAAAGAAGTCAGGGATGCCAGCTGGAAAGCTGCCGATGAGATTGTGAATGCTAAAACCGGACTACCGGAGAGCTTATTAGTAAACCGTGCAGAGGGAATCGCCTTTTTGGGATCAGCGGAAGTTGATAATGAAGAGTCATATCTAATTTCAAAATTCAGTCGCTTGATCGGCACTCCATATAATGAACATCAGGCCCGGATCTGACACGCTCCCACGGTGGCAAGTTTGTCACCTTCATTTGGGCGTGGTGCCATGACGAATTCCTGGTCTGATCTGAAAAATTCTGAAGTCTTTTTAATTGCTGGCAGTAACTGTGCCGAAAACCATCCTATTGCCATGAAGTGGATAAATCGGGCTAAAGAAAAGGGTGCGAAAATAATCGTCGTCGATCCACGCTTTACACGGACAGCTGCTAAAGCTGATATCTTCGCTCAAATTCGTCCGGGAACGGATATCGCCTATCTCGGCGCAATTATAAATTATATTATTAATCAGAAATTGTACGATGAGAAGTATGTGTTAAATTACACCAATGCTCTGATGATGGTCAGCAAAGATTATAAGTTAGAAGATGGTATCTTCTCCGGTTATAACGAGAAGACCAGAAAATATGCAACCACCAGCTGGGCTTATCAACTTGGGCCGGATAATAAGCCTCTGAAAGCTGAAAGTCTGGAGGATCCTGATTGCGTATTTGCCAAGCTTAAAGTCCACTATGCAAGATATACCTTTGCAACAGCGGAAAACATTTCCGGAATTCCTGCTGCCAAAATCAAGGAAATTGCTGAGGCCTTCTGTAAAGGAAAACCAGGAAGCATTCTCTATGCTCTGGGAATGACTCAACATACTACCGGCGTACAAGGAATTCGAGCGTACGCTATTATCCAACTGTTATTGGGTAACATCGGAAAAGCCGGCGGCGGCATCAATGCTTTACGAGGAGAGCCCAATGTTCAGGGCTCGACGGATATGGCCAACCTGGTCAGTAACTTGCCGGGCTATTTGCCCTACCCGATTAATACAGATAAGACCTTGCGGGATTATCTGGTGCGCAATGGCTCATTTTATGAGAAACATCTGGTTGCCCTGCTTAAAGCTTGGTATGGTGCCAACGCCACTAAAGAAAACAATTATGGATTTAACTATTTACCCAAGACCAATCCTTCAGTGAATGCAACCATGGTCAAAATCTTTGAGATGATGAATAAAGGACAGTTTAAGCTTCTCTTCAATGTTGGCTCTAACTCTCTCGTTTCTATTCCGGATCGCAAGTTAGTCCGTTCGGGTTTAGCTAAACTTGATATGCTCGTGGTATCTGACCTTTTCGAGATTGAGACAGCCCAGTTTTGGCGTGAACCCGGGGTGAACCCGGGGGATATTAAGACTGAAGTTATCATGTTCCCTGCAGCCTTTGTTTATGAGAAAGCAGGAAGTATGTCCAATTCCTCCCGCTGGATTCAGTGGAAAGAGGCGGCGATTAAGCCCCTCGGGGAATCAAAACCGGATCTCGATCTGCTGGATCACCTTTTCAAGAAAATCAGAAAGTTATATGAAGGCAGCACGGATGTCAAGGATGCCCCAATACTCAAGGCCCGTTGGGATTATGGTGAGGGAGAGCCCAGCGCTCTGAAAGTGCTTCAAGAGTTGAGCGGTTATGACGAGACCACCGGAAAACTGCTGCCCACAATTGGGGATTATCTTAAGGCACCAATCGGGACAGCTTCTACAGGCTGTTGGATTTACGCCGGCGTGACAGGGAATGGAAATCTGGCTGCCCGCCGTAAAAATGACGATCCTACAGGATTAGGATTGTTCAGAGACTGGAGTTTTGCTTGGCCTGGAAATGTCCGGATTCTCTATAACCGAGCTTCCTGTGATGAAGCAGGACGACCGGTTGACGCTAAACGTCAGCTTATTTGGTGGGATAGTGCGGCTGAGGTCTGGGCAGGAAACGATGGAGCAGATGTTGTCGATAAAACAAAGGGTCCGAATACACCGGAAGGGAAGCAAAGTTTCCGCATGAATCCCGAGGGGGTAGGCAGGCTATTTGCTGCCACTTATATGAGCGGGTTACCCGTAGCCCCCCCTACAGACGGTTTGCCACCCATCGGGATTCGTCCCGGAGGTCTCTGCGTAGACGGCCCCATGCCGGAATACTACGAACCCACGGAAAGCCCTACGACAAACATCTTACATCCTAAGGTTTCCATCAGCCCAGTGGCTCTGGTTGTCTCAACTCAGCTGGGTAAGTCGGAAGAGTATCCCCATGTGCTGACCACTTACGGAGTGGTGGAGCATTTCTGCGCCGGTGGGATTACCCGCAATATTCCTTGGTTGAATGAAATCATGCCGGAACCCTTTGCTGAGATCAGTAAAAACCTAGGGGAAAAGATTGGAGTTAAAGAAGGGGATATGGTCGAAGTTGCTTCAGCTCGGGGCAAAATCACTGTGCGGGCCTTAGTTACTGATCGCCTGCAGACCTACAAAGTTAACGGAAAAGACACCGAAACCATCGGAATGCCCTGGAGCTGGGGTTTTGCCTCCTTAAGTCCCGGTCCCAGTACCAATGAACTGACCATCGCAGCATTAGATCCTGGAGCCGGTACTCCGGAGTATAAGGTTTGCCTGGTCAAGATAAGGAGGGCATAGCCATGACAAGAAAAATGGTTTTTGTCGACACTTCCAAATGTACTGGGTGCAAAGCTTGCACTGTGGCCTGCAAGGAATGGAACGAGCTTCCGGCGGAGAAAACCCAACTGCTTACCAGTTATCAAACTCAAAAAAATTTCACTTCGAAGACCTGGACGTACATGACCTTTATCGAAAAGTATGAAAACGAAACAATGAATTGGTTAATGCGTAAGGCTCAATGCTTCCACTGCGCAGACCCTGCTTGTCTGAAGGCCTGTTCTTCCGGTGCTATTACTCAGACGGAATCCGGGTATGTGGTGATTAATCAGGATAAATGTATCGGCTGTGGTTATTGTGTGGAGAACTGTCCCTTTGGGGTACCGAAGGTCGACCCTGTCAAGAAAAAATCCTCCAAATGTACGGGGTGTATTGATCGGGTTGAAAATAATTTGTTGCCGGCCTGTGTGCAGACCTGTCAACCGGGTGCCTTAGCTTTTGGAGAACGTGATGCTATGTTGGTTCAAGGAAAGAAGCGTCTTGCCGAGGTTCAAAAAACCCATCCTAAGGCCCAGTTCTATGGGGAAAAGGAAATGGGCGGCATGACCTATCTTTATTTATTGCTGGACAGTCCTGAGGTTTACGGTCTCCCAGCTAACCCAACGGTTCCCCTCTCTCTAACCCTCTGGAAAGATGTGGTTCGTCCAGTAGGGAGTGTGGCAGTGGGTGGCGCGGCAGCGGCAGTAGTCCTCGGAGTTTTTGCTAACCTCTTGAGGGGAAATTATAAAGAAGGAGGGAAAGACTAATGGCTCCTAAAACTGAAGCAGGAAATCAAGCACCTCCAAGAATTGTTGGAGACCGGGTTTTGCGATTTAGTAAAGGTGAACGCCTGAGTCATTGGGTTCATGCCGTTTCTTTCTTTGTTTTGCTTTTTACCGGACTGGGAGTTTACAGTTCTTTATTTCAACCTGCCATGGCTATTGTCGGGGGAATACATGTTGCTCAGGTGATTCACCGAATATCAGCTGTTTTCTTTGTAGTGGTGGTGGGATTACTTTTCTTTGTCGGAAACCCAAGATTTCATTGGCGTTGGTTAAAATTTACCTTTAATTTTACAAAATCAGATTTGCAACATGTTAGTGCCTTCCCTAGAGAGTTTTTCGGCGGGCACGGCAACTATCCGGCCCAAGATAAGTACAATGGAGGAGAAAAAATTAATTCCTTGATCACCATCTTTGGTACCATATTCGTGACTCTTAGTGGGGTTGTCATGTGGTGGGCACCACATTTTCCGCCCAGCTTAGTCCGATGGGCTTACCCGGTTCATGATCTTTCGGTGTTTATCATGACGGCCGCTGCCATCGGACATATATACTTAGGCCTCTTACATCCGGATTCCCGAGTTGCTATGTCCGGCATGCTCAATGGTTATGTATCCAAAAGGTTTGCCAAGGCACATCATGCTCAGTGGTATGAAAGACTGAAAAATGAGCAGCAGAATCTCTGATAGATGATAAGGAGAGATCTATTATGAACAACAAAATTACTTTAAAGCCGGCAGGAGGAGATAGTATGATGGATAACACCTGGCAGATGTATAGCCTCCTTAAGCAAGAAGTCAAGCGATGGCAAGCCGAGCGAGGTTCTTTTTGGAGCGAAAAGCTCAGCCCAGCTCAAGCACCTCCGTACTATCCGATTAATGAACTGCCTGAGGAAGCAATTCTAGAATTATGTCAAAGGTTAAATCGAGTAAGTAATATTATGACCACGGAGCCTGAGTTATTGGAAGCTTGGCACAGGTTTAAAACTTTTCAACTTGTGACAAACCCAGAGCTCTTAAGCCGTCTGCAGCTTGCCTTATGTGGTGTAGCACAGCTGTTTCGCGAGATGTTGGTCACAACCAAAAATAATTTGGGGGATAACCAAGTTAAGGATTATATTGGACTGGCTGCCACTCAAAGTATGGGTTGTCCGATCTGTGGAGAGTTAGCCGCCGTATCAGTTCTTTCTTCACCGATTGGTAAACGATTCTTACATTGTTCGACCTGCGGACATGAATGGTTAGCAAAGCGCGTGGGTTGCATTCGCTGTGGAATTCAGGAAGCTTCAAAATTGAACTATCTTAAGTCAGAGGAGTACCCGAGGCTGGAGGTGGTTATCTGCCAAGCTTGTAGGCAGTATTTTAAAGAATATGATTTACGCGTAAGGAATGTAGAGGATTTGGATTGGGAAAACATCAGAACTCTCCCCCTGGATTATGCGGCAGAAAAATGGTTGGCTGACCATGCTCACAAATTCACCTTTCACCAGCAGGTTGAACTGAACTGAGACTTAGCCCGGAATTGCCGGCCAAGTCAGACTTGACCGGCAATTTGCTGTTTTTATAAACGTTACTCCTCAATCAGCCGGAAATTTTTCCTCAACTGCACGTCCACCAGCTGCTGTTCCGACAGGCTGAATAAGGCCTGAGCCACATCGTAAAGGTCTGCTTCGGTGGCATCGGCCCGCACATAGCTCAGGCTTTTTTGCCTGGTTACCGGGGTTCCAGTGGGAGTCGATCCGGTTTGATAAATTGCTATCAGTGCGGAATTCAAAGATTCGGATATAATGGGCATTTTTATCCTCCTTTCTGATCTTTTTGACAAACCGGCTGTTTCGGCATGTCCCTATATTCTATGAGGTTGTACCCCGGGGGGTTACAATCTCAGTCAGAACTCTTAAAGTCTCCGCTGTAGACATTGCCAAGCCTTCACCATACGAGACCCGTCTACGTATGCTGTATTAAAGCAATTAAAAAGGCGGGAATCAAATGAACGAACTCAGCAAGGAACGTAATCCGCTGGTAATCGCGGCTGAAATTAATAAGATCAAACAAGAGACTTGTAAAATCATGCTTACCAATGCCCTGGAGATCGGCAGGCGCCTGAAGGAGGCCAAGGATCTGCTCCCCCATGGAGAATGGGGAAAATGGCTGGTGGAATCAGTGAGCTATTCCCAGCGCACAGCCAACAGGCTGATGCAGCTCTTTGAAGAATATGGAGACAAACTATTTGCAGTTGACTCTGAGGTTAGCAGGTCAAATTCGTCAGTACTGACGAATTTGACCTACTACCAGGCTCTTCTTCTGCTGGGGATTACGGAAGATGAGCGGGAGAAATTTATCCTGGAGCATGATGTTAAGAATATGACCACTGGAGAGCTAGAACGAGCGCTCAAAGAACAGAAGCAAGCCCCTCCGGAGAAAGAACAGGCCAAAATTACGCCATTGTCCAATTATCCCGAGGATTTAAAAATAGAATATCTAACAGTCAAAAAAACCGAAAAGCCAACAAGCAGGCCAAAAACTGCAGCCTCCCCAACCTTTACTACGAAGTATGAAGAAAGATGCACCGCTTGCTGCCAAACTATTGCTGATAAATTCCAGGAATTGCTGGAAGCCCTTGGCCAGTTGGCCAGACTTGATCCGGCGGTGAAGGAGAAATGCAGTAAAGACGCGAGCGGGCTGGCAGAATATATGGTGGAAAGGCTTAAAGAGTGGCCGCCTGTGCCCACGACGAATATGAAGACGGTTGAAACCTATGCCACCCATGAAAGGTGGTAAATTATTCTCACATGAAAAGCGTTTCTTAGGAGGCGGGTTCTGTATTGGACGGACTTGAGTGTCTAGAATATAGGGCCGACTTCTTTTTTTGTTGAACATAACTTTAATGACTGGAATGACATTATGGAGTATACTAAATTTACGTAATTTTACTTAAATGAGAAGAAATAATAGTTGACTCGTTTAGTTGTTAAAACTGGATACCACAATGACTACCGCGGTGCTTACAACCCTCCCGCAGAACATAACCTGCTCGACAGTTGAGATTAAAGTGAATTTTATCAAACCGGTCAGTGCTGAAAGTAAACTAATACGCTGTGAGGCTAGGATCATCCGTATAGGACGAAAACTAGCCACTGTAGAATGACGCATTAAGGACGGAAATGATGAATTATATGCTCATGGGGTGAGCACCTGCCTGATTTTTAAAGTGGGATAACATTTGTCTTCAAGTTTAAAGAGGGGATGAACAGTGAAATTTTTCATAAAACATTTGGAGCCCGGTGCGGCAATTCCGCACTCCGGGATCTATGCGGGGGGGGCGAAAGTTGCTAGATCATGTCTCTTTAGACGGGTAATAATTAGAAAGAATAGAGTTGAAAAAGGAGTGGATCTGCTTGGGCACTTCGCAAATACCTGGCGATCGGCACGCACTACAAATTCCATACACCAAACGCGAAATTAAAGTTGAGATAGTTGCTGGAATTGGGGTTGTCTTGATAGTAATTATGCCATTTCTTTGGTGGGGAAAAACACCGGATCTTTTTCCAACTAATTTTGGTATGAGTGGAAAGGTTGATTGGGAAGGAAAGGGATCCCTTGTGTTACTTACTGGGATCGGTATTGGGTTATACGTATTGTTAACGTATATCAGTAGATTTCCAAATATGGTTAATCATCTTTGGGTGATAACTCCAATAAATGCCGAAAAACAGTACCGTATTAGAAGACTAACGATCAATTGTATCAAAGTCGAAAGTGTTTGGCTATTTGTTTACTTAACCTGGAACACCATACAAGTAGCTATGAGTAAGGCAATTGGTGAAGAAATGAAACTCCTAAATCAAAAGAACTCCATGCATGCAGTAGCGTTTGTTTATAAGGAAGCTTTATTTGGAATTGAATTTTTACCAATAGTATTCCTAGTGATGGTGGTCACAATCTGTGCAGGTGTTTACTATGGAAACAAGGCAAAACAGCTGAGTGGGTAAAGTCACCCCAAACTTCTGATAACAGAGGGTTTCGCGACATCGGAGAGAATATGAAAGTAGTAACCCGACGTCGCAAACCCTGGGACGCTATATAAAATCGCGCGGGGGTGGCCGCGTCTTGCGGCGATTTTTGCTGAGGATTTTCTTATTGAGTTAATGGGGGGAAATATGAAAGCAAGAAAAGTCTTTAAATGCATGTTGATTGTACTGAGCATTATTCTACTTATAGCAATTATTCAATATATTCCTGCTTTATTTTTACAAACACCCGATATGCAAATTAAAGAAGGAAAGTATGTATGTGTTTATTTTCAAAAGGGCGATGAAAAAGGAGCTCAGGAAGTATTTGACTTATTAGAATTAACATCCAAAGATATTAGGCAAAAGCTTGGGTTTACATCATCGGCATATAAAACGAAGATGTATATTTATAAAAGCCAATCTACCTTTCAAATGAGGAAATTTGGACTTGTAACATTAATTTTTGCACCAAAATGGTATATAGGTGATAACAAGGATGAAATAGCTTTAATGGTCTCACCCTATGCAAAAGTAGAAGTACATGACCATGATGGGATTTTATCAGCTGCTCCACATGAGATGATACATACGATTAACTATCTGATAAATCCTAGACTCTCATATTGGATTGATAATGGTGTTGCAGGATATTTGTCAAATCAAGTGCCACAGAGTGAGAGAATTAGCAGAAAAAGAGTTCCGGCTTTTCAAGATATTCAAACAGAAAATGAAATTAAGTTTGGAACCATTGGTGGATATGATTATTCGTATTCCTACATCGAGTATCTGGACAAAACTTATGGCTGGGATAAGGTAGTAGAAATCGTTAAGGGTGGATCATATCAGGACGCTTTTTCTAAATCAGAAAAAGAAATTTATGATGGATGGGTAAAGTATTTGAAATAAATATGTAAAACTAGTCATCCTAATGTGAATTTAGGGGCCGACGTCCTGTCGGTCTCTGAATCTGGGGGCGTACGTCTATCGTCCTTGCGGAGAAGGGAAGTGGTTTAGTGGAAAAAGTTCTATTAGAATTATTGGTCTTAACTTTTGTAATCCACCTTATTGATACTCTTTCTTATTCGGTTAGGTTGAACTCGGTAAAAAGCGGACAGTTTGCCTTGTCATTTTCTTTGTTCAACCTATTCGTACTTGTCTCACGAACGGCCAATACTTTTCAAGCCCCATTAATTGGTAGCATTATCGACAAAAGCCTTTTCTATGGTATTGACCCAATTAATGACATGCGTAAGGTAATTTTCGCTTCAACAATAGGTTCATTATTTGGTATTCTTCTGATTCCAACATTTCTCAGGGTATTTGATGTTGCAGTAAAACGGCTAGAAACCACTGGATCCATTCCGTCTTTAGTGGTTGAAGCATTGCAAGTAAGCAACCTCAAGCGAATGATGAAAAGTGCAACTAGACCAACTAAAACGATGTTGCAGAGACTCAGGTATCGCGAAATTCCGAAGAGACTGCTTATCATCAATGCATTGGTTACAGGAATATATACAGTAGGGGTTCTTGCAGCGAGCTATTCTGCAATATTGGTTACTGAGCACCAGAGGATAGCAGCTGTTGGTTCATCGGGAATGATTAATGGACTAGCTACAATTTTATTAACCTTGTTCATTGACCCTAAATCCGCTATGATCACTGACCAGGCGTTAAGAGGAAACAGACCGTATGAAGACGTAAAGGCTCTAGTAATTTTACTCATTGCAACTAAACTAATTGGCACATTACTTGGACAGATAATGTTTTTGCCAGCAGCAAAAGTTATAGCTAGTTTTTACGGGTCGTGACGACAGTATCTAACTTCTAGAGGTTTATCAACGTCAATAGCTAAACGGGAATAAACTTGAAGTACGGAAAGCACACCCTCATGAATCTCATGTTGTACTGAACCGACTGCCGAGCAAGCGCAAAGTACACACTATCCTTGGCGCGAACTAAAAGAATTTAAAGTATTTCTTCTAAGGTGCAAGATTTTACGTAGCTGTAGGTAGGATATTAATAGATAATTTTAACGTCTGAGAGGGATATACATGAATCTAAAGTCAATAGGCATTCCGGCATTGCTTCTTTTAATAGTTTTTTTCATGTCTAGCACTATAGGAGTTGGTATAACTACACTGATTTTTGCAGTTGTCTTTTTGGCACAGGCTATCTTATTTAGTATTAAAATAGAATACTACGATAAGTTTCTAAGTTTTACGAATCCTGGATTCTACAGTGCATACAGTGAAAAAGGTAGTGACTTCATAAGGAAAAAGCGAAAGACGAATATTATAAGTTATTATCTCCTCTCTGCCATCACGGGATTTAATGCATACACGCAAATAAGGTTAATGAATAAGTTCGATACTAGGTCTTTATTTAGCTTGAGGCAATCTTTGCCCTTAGTACTAGTAATTGTGGGTGTTATTTTCCTCATGAATTATATTACCATTTTAGTAATGAAGAAGTCCAAAACTGCTAATGAAGATTTAGGGTGGAATATAATCATAGGGATATTATTTACTATTATTTTAGGTGGCATAGTAAGCTTTTATATATTTCACTCGATACTTTGAGGTTCGCTAACAGGTTACATAATGCTAACAGTGATTTGATTTGAAACATTCTTATTTTGCGAATTAGAGGCATTGTAGGTAAAATTCAGGGCAGCGCCGTACATGGCGTTGTCTGAGTCTGGGGACACGATACGACGTACAACTTCGGGATTCTCGACACTTAGAGGATGATGAATGTGGTGTGGCGCGTTGGGAATCCAACACGAGCAGTTTCACTTTGGACACCTTGGGAGGGGAGGTGTTTGTTACATACTAGATGGAAAGGGTGTATCCCCCCAAATAGGATAAATGTGTAGTTTCTAAGGTTCTTGACAGAAATAATATTAGAATTGAGATTTGGGAACGGGGAGAAGGTTATACTTTGGCATCCGGCAGTAGTAGCTGTGCGGCAGCAAGCGCTGCATATAAGTTAGGCTTAGTTGATAATCAAGTGAAGGTACATATGCCTGGTGGAGTCATTGATATAGACACTAATACTGACGGACACGTTCATATGACCGGTAAGGTTTCAAGTATCGCAAGTGGTGCATTTTCAGACGAAATTTGGCAGCGTTTGGGGTAAAGGTGTTACGTTTGTAAAAAGATCCACCATCAAATCCTAATTCTTGCAATGGTTAGTTGATTATAAAATGATACTGGGCATGCTTCCTGTTTCAAGACATTCTCAAATGTGATTAAAAGGAGTGATAGTCTTGAAAAAAAGAAACATCTTAATTGTTTGTTTAGTGATGGTATATCTATTAACAGTTTTAAAAGGCCTAAATTATGATTTGTTTGAAATTAAGATTAGTACAAAAGCACTGTTAAGACAGAATCTTTCTTTGGAAGAAATGAAAAGATCGAGCATTTATAAAGCCTATAACCATATAGAAAATGATACAACAGTAGAGGAAATAGACAATCTTCTTAATAAGAAAAGCAAAAATATCTATAATTTTCTTGAAACATGGTATTATCCTTACGGTTATGTAAGTATAAGGTATGATAGAAACAAGGAATCGAGAGTATTGCATAAGCTTGTTAGTTTCGAATCTCCATACGTGTTAAAACTTAGTGATGAGGAATTATATTCTGTGTTTGAATGTAATTCCCTTGAAAAGATAATCAGCCTTCTTGGAGAACCTACAACACTTGGAAAAGATTATAATACAAATGGAGAAGCTGCTGATTATTATAGTTGGGGGATAAAAACCAGCTACTCCAAGGAATTTATAAAAGATATCGAAAAAAAATACAATGAATATGTGAACGTTACTAAATATGATGAATCCGTTGCTCAACCTATAAATTCGCCTAAAATTGGGGGGAGGTCTGATTTAAGTGTGACAATAAAAGCTGATAATAAGATTGAAGGATATTCACTATTTGAATCACATTAACCTTCAACCAGTACCTTCCCATTGACAATTCTGGTCTATAGTTATAGACTAATCAAAAAGTCTATAACTATAGACCCGAAGGAGGCGTTAACCTTGAACCAGCTTAAACTCTGTGAAAGTGAATATCGTTTTGCGGCCATTGTTTGGCAAAATGAACCCCTTGGCTCCGGCGAGTTGGTGACTCTCTGCGACCAACAGCTGGGCTGGAAGAAGTCCACCACCTATACTGTCCTGAAAAAGCTCTGTGAGCGGGGGATTCTAAAAAACGAAAATGCCCTGGTGACAGCTCTTGTTCCCCAAGCCCAAGTACAGAAGTTTGAAAGCGAACAGTTGATTAACCGTACCTTTGGCGGCTCTTTACCCGGCTTTATTACAGCCTTTATGAATGAGAAAAAATTAAGTTGGCAAGAGGCTGAGCAGCTAAAGAAGCTCATCGACAGCTATAAGGAGGAGTAGGCTATGGAACAATTCCTGCAAGATGTATTCCTAGCTGTTTTGAACATGAGCATTACCGCCGGCTATGCTATCCTCTTTGTTTTGCTGGCCCGGTTATTGTTAAGGAAAGCCTCCAAAATTTTCTCCTATTGCTTGTGGGGAGTGGTGCTGTTTCGCTTAATCAGTCCCGTTTCCTTCTCCTTTGCCTGGAGTTTTTTTGGCTTTATGAAAAAGGATACCATGGAACATATTCCGGCCGGTATTGGGATGATGGCCCAGCCTCAAGTTGATTTAGGGGTTGGTTATGTCAGCCAGGTCGTTACATCCTCTCTGCCTGGGGCAACCCCCATGGCCAGTGCTAACCCCCTGCAGATTATTATTTTTGTGGCTTCCCTGGTCTGGGTGTTGGGCTTTATCAGCTTATTGGCCTATAGCCTGATTTCCTATGGACTGCTGAAAAGAAAAGTCAGCCAGGCGATCCTTCTCAGAGATAATATTTGGGAGTGTCACTCCATCCGGTCTCCGTTTGTGTTAGGCTTTCTTAAGCCTATGATCTATTTGCCGCCGGGCTTTTCCGAAGGGGAAAAAAGCTATATCCTTAAGCATGAGGAAATACATATTCGACGTTATGATTATCTGATTAAGCCCTTGGCCTATTTTGTGCTCTGCCTTCACTGGTTCAATCCCCTGGTCTGGCTGAGTTTTATCCTGATGACTAAAGATATGGAAATGTCTTGTGACGAGCAGGTTCTTAAGGAAATGGGTCAGGGAATTAAGCAGGACTACAGCCGTTCCCTTCTAGCCCTGGCTCTCAGTCACAGGATGATGGTTGGAAGCCCCCTGGCCTTTGGCGAAAGCAGCGTTAAAAGCCGGATTAAGAATGTCCTAAATTATAAGCGGCCCACTTTTTGGGGAATCCTCGCCGGGGCGGCAGGGATTTTAATTCTTTCTTTAGGTTTAATCTCCAATCCGGAAAATTCCCAATCCGCTATGGCAAATTTAACGATCACTGGCAGCAGCCAGGAATCACAAAAGGAGCCTTCACCGGGAGCTCAGACTCAGAAAATCGCCCAACTTATTGAAGACAATCTGCAGACCATTATGTCCTCCCCCGGGCAGTCCTCTAATCCTGACGATTATATCAAAGCTCACGATATGGCTTATGAGAGTATCCTTAAATATGGGGGGGAGAATGCCTTGCTCTATGTTTTAGCTCAGTTTGAAGCAGGAAATGCTGAGGGACTGCGGGGGCAAATCCTAATGAGGCTTGGTAAGGAATTGTTGGGGGTGAGAAATAATGTCAGCGATGAAACCTTATCCCCTCAGGAGTGGTACAGCCGACTTCAGATTCGCCGAGAAGTTAGCTTGCCCGACTTTGCTTACCAAGGGAATGACTCCGTGGCCCAGCTTGTCTATCAGACGGAAGTTCAAAAGCATAAGGGACGGCAGGGCGGATTTTGCGTTGTGGCCCCCCATATCTTTACCAGCTACCGGGAAGACGGCAAACTTAAGGTTTTCGTGACAACCTTTGCTCAAAGCTATCGCTTGTATGACAATGTTCTGAGCGAAGAAGGGGGAGGGATTATTCCGGCGGCCATCACCTATCGAGAAGGTCCTGCCGGGAACTACACTTTGGAAAGCTATGAACAGGCAAAAGACGGGGCTTACTTCGCCTCTTCCATTCGAGAATATTGTGTCATGCCCGGTTCGGGAAAAAAGATTGAGGGGCTGGCAGAAGAAATACTCTCTCACTACGGAGATTATAGTGACATCATTAAGCTGCAGCGGGAAAACTTAACGGAGCATTTGCAAAGGCATAACCGTTCTCGCGTTTTTCTCCATCAGTCTCATTATCAAAAACCGACGGAATTAATTCCTATCACTTAAGAGAAACGACGGATGGAATGTTTTGGGTGAAATACGCCATTATCACTGCCAAGGGGAGGATTTTCCGGCAAGCGGCTTGTGGTCAAGCTAATTCTATTGAGTAACTCAATAGAGGGGAGATTAATGCATTGAAGTATTTTACTAAAGAGTGGTATCAAACATGTCAAAAGACTAGTTTTCATTTGTCTCTGGAGGAAGATAAACAAGCAGAAACTTTCTCGGAAGAATACTTTCACCAGTTATATGATCAAAAATTAAAGGAATGGTTGTCTTTCATGGAACAAATGCCACCTGAACTTATTGAGGAGAGTATGTCTGAAGCTGAAATATTATCTCAACAAGTCTTCTACGCAACAGATCATGAAGAAGTCGAAAATTTCCACAATATATTCATGGATAATCAAGAACGAATTCAGAAAACATTGCCCGAAGCAATTTTGAAGATAATTGCGGACATTAGAGTCTTTGTGTTAGATAAGGCATCAAGTGAAGTTATAGCTGCTGTTACTCAATATTGTGAGGATAATATGAGGTCGGTTAAAAGGGCTATTGAACAGTATCAAAAGCATCTAAAAAATGTATCTAACTCCTTTCAACGAAACATACTTGAAAAGCATAATTTTCATGATTGTAAAGTCACTGGAATAAAGCGAACCGAAGATTCTTTACTTATCTTATTAGATTCAGGCGGTTTTACAGAGATAAAAGAAGTCCTATTTGAGATTTATAAGATAATAAAACAAGACTCTTTATTAGAAAATTCCTGGTGGCTTTATGATGAAATTTATGATGTTGACGGTAGATATGAATGGCATGTGTTACTTCAGGATGAGAATTTGGAATTAGCTGATTTTATTATTTCTGCCGAAAATATTACTTTTAGCCATTAAAACAGTATCAGATACTAAATGCTGCTTCAGATTATTCATAGCCAGCGAATACAGCATGGGAGGTCTTGATGACATCTACTTATGAAAGATATCTTAAACTGAATATTGACAGCTCACGAGTTGGCTTGGAGCACGGCGAGAGTGAAAGCAGCTACTTCTGCGCGCTCTGCTTTTCCTTGGACAAAGAAACGCAAACAGCAAAAAAATGAACTTAATGTAGGGGTGAGCTTTAAATGGACCTAAACTTTTTTGATGAGTTAAAGAAGTCGCAAATAATTCCCGGAGCTTACAAGGAATGGAGTAGTTTTAGATATCAAGTAACAGAATATATTATTTCTAATACTACAGACTTTGAAAGTATTGCAATATTTGGTGCAGGTAAATGTAATGATATTGATTTGAACATTCTTGAATCTAAATTTAATAAGGTAATTTTAATTGATATAGATATGTCTTCTATGAAAGAGGGTATATACCAGTATTCACTAGAAAATAGCAAAAAAATTGAGTTGATAGCTTGTGACTTTTTGGGTATAGAGGATAGCGACTATAGAGAGTATGAATATTTAGTAAGGAAATACTTTTTTACTAGTACGAATAATTTAAATAGTCGACGAAAGATTTTAAGTCTCCTCGATAATCTAACTGATAAAATAGACAAATATCCATTAGTTTTCGGAAAAGATGCTTATAAAAATAGTGTTTTAATAGGAGTCCATAGTCAGTTAAATGTTTATTTACAGCAGATTTGGTCAATATGTCTACAGATAACTGGGAAGACAGATAATCTGGCTCTCGACAAGATGAAAAAGATGAATGAAATTATAGCAAAAAAGCTCAATGCTGCAGTCATAGAAAGCACTGAAGATAAAGTATTTATTGGATATGAGATGGGGATAGAAGGACAGTATGGTGGAATTGAAGGGGCTATTCAAGCTGAAAATGACTTAGAATTAAGATTGGAAAGTGGTTTGATAAATATTAGTTCGGAGTTTAAATTAGTATGGCCTTTTAAGCCTGATTGTAAATATGATATGAGGGTTACATGTATTTGTAAAAATAAAGCATAGTAAAATGAGTGAATTTCCCCAGAATCTATAAAAATCAGGAGGGAACTGACGGGATTGCGCGAATTTATATCGTATCTGGGAATATCTCAGATCATGGAGGCTCACCTCCGGAAAGGATAGTAGGATGTCGAAGAAATATATTATGTTAAGACCTGAAGAAGAAGCCGCAGCGGAAGGGAAATCAACCATTAAAGATATGTTTTGCTTTGGGGAAAACTCCAGCAATTACCGCTTTCCGGATGTGGAGGTTAATGCTGAAAATCAAAACAAATTGCAGGAGCTGGTCAATGAATACAGCGCCCTGATTGAGCAGGAAGAGAACAAGGATCTGGATCTGAAGACCTTCTTCGCAGGGAATCAAATCAACATCGAGCATGTGGATGAATTTGAGGAGCCGCGGGATGTCTTCATCTTGCTGGTCTATTTTAAAGAGATTTGCAAGCTTAGGGATTTTGAGCCTGTAGCCGTTATGGAGACATGAAAACTCTTGACAATGGTAGTTTTTCATATGGTCTGACAATTGAGGATATATACAATATCGTGTATAATTAACTCTTATACTAATTGAAAAACAATTGAACCTTCGAATATGATGTATGACAAAAGATTAGTTTAAGGAGTTAAAACATTGAGTCACACGGATTTAAAATCAGAAATTAATTCTCGTAAAACCTTTGCGATTATTTCCCATCCGGATGCAGGAAAAACAACCTTAACCGAAAAGCTGCTTCTTTTTGGCGGAGCAATTCGTGAAGCTGGTTCAGTAAAAGCAAGGAAAGCAGAACGCTATGCTACTTCGGATTGGATGGAACTAGAGAGACAGCGTGGGATTTCCATTACGTCCAGTGCCCTGCAATTTAAGTACCAAGGATTTGTAATTAATATCCTTGATACACCTGGGCACCAGGATTTTAGTGAGGATACCTACCGAACTCTGACTGCGGCGGATAGTGCAGTGATGCTGATTGACGCAGCAAAAGGGGTTGAGACCCAGACCAAGAAATTATTTGAGGTCTGCCGTCAGCGTGGGATTCCGATTTTTACCTTTATCAATAAATTTGACCGCAATGCTAAGGATCCACTCGATTTGATGGATGAAGTAGAGAAGGTACTGGGAATTGAATCTTATGCGATGAATTGGCCCATCGGGATGGGTCAAGATTTTAAGGGGATTTATGACCGCAAAACCGGACAAGTGGAACGTTTTGTTGAGGGAAGTGCAAAATCCAGCGCTAAGCCACCTATATCTGGTGCTTTTAGTGATCCCTTGGTGCAGGATGGTATCGGTGAAGGTCTAGTCAAACAATTAACCGAGGAGATTGAACTTCTCGACTTAGCTGGAAATGACTTTTCTCAAGAACGGGTAGATCGTGGAGAAGTGACACCGGTATTTTTCGGGAGTGCCCTAAATAACTTTGGTGTGCCTAATTTTCTGCAATATTTCTTGGAACTGGCTCCTGCACCACAACCCAGAAACACAAATTTAGGAGAGCTAGATCCGGAAACACCGAGTTTTTCCGGGTATATCTTCAAAATTCAAGCTAATATGAATTCCCAGCATCGGGATAGAATTGCTTTCATCCGTATCTGTACCGGTCGCTATGAGCGGGGGATGAATGTGATTCACACTCGCTCACATCGACGTCTTCGTCTCGCTCAACCCCAACAGCTGTTCGCTCAAGAAAGAACGATTCTCGATGAAGCCTTTGCAGGCGACATTATCGGGGTACATGATAGCGGGCTTTTGAGGATTGGGGATGTCCTAACCGAAAAAGATGGACTTCAATTTGAAGCAATGCCTTTTTTTAGTCCTGAAAACTTTGCCCGGATAAATATTGCCAATGCCTTAAAGCGCAAACAATTCATTAAAGGAATTCAGGAACTGCAAGAAGAGGGTGCGATTCATGTGTTTCGTGACCTCCACGTGGGGGTAGAAGCTCCGATTATTGGTGTAGTAGGTCAATTACAGTTTGAAGTTTTAGAATACAGGTTGCGTGAAGAGTATGGGGTAAACGTCAATATTCAACACCTGCCCTTTGAAATTGTGCGCTGGGTTGAAAAAGACGAAAAGACGGTTAAACTGCTTACAGAGTCAAGTATGAGCACTGTAGTGATGGATAAAGATGATAACTATGCAGTGTTGTTATTGGATCAATGGAAAGCAAATTGGTTAAGCGAACGTTATGAAATTAAATTTTATAATCAACCCTTTTAGACTCCAAATTGAGCAGTAAAAGTACGATCTAAAAGAATATGACCGCCAATAGAGTCGCCAAATTCTCCATTGACAAGAATGCGAACTCCGGTGATACCTGGGATTTGTGTCACAGACCAGATGATCGATCGAATGGTCATATTTTCCCCCGAAGCACCTCCTGTGAAATCATCTCTAATCTCTTCACTAAAGTTGATTGTCGCTAAGCCATTCTGAGTTGTTACTGAAATTAATTTAGTTGTCGGCGCAATAGTCGGTGATAATTTGCTGGAAACTGGGCCTTGTATGAGCTTACTCATGACAAGGCTCGTTTTTTGCGAAAGATCAAGTCGAGACCATTCGGATCGATTTATATGGCGTATTTCAGGCACAAGACTATCTAAACTATCATCTGAAAAGTAGAGTTTAAATGAGTTTTCACTAATCATAGGAGGACCTTCTTGGGCAACAGTGGGTAAATTTTCTCGTACCCCCTGCGGATAGGCATCAAAATATTTCTCTACCCCTGTTCCGATAGCATTAGCCACTTGATTGCGGTAGTCATCGGAGGATAATAGTTTCCTTTCTCGGGCGTTTGATATAAATCCAACCTCAACTATGACTGAGGGCATTTCAGCTTGGTTAATTAAATAGTAATCTCCGGCTTTGGCCGTACGCTTATTATCAGGTTGAACTTGGCTGAGCTGCTCGTGAATTACTTCAGCAAGTGCTTTTCCGGATGAAGATTTCAGATGGTAATAGGTTTCCATTCCATAAGAATTCCGTTGAGGAAAGCTGTTTGCATGAATACTAATAAATAGATCAGCATTATTTTCTGAGGCAATTTGAATTCTTTGGTTTAGCTCAGCTCTTTTAGCCATTCGACCTTTTACAAAGCCAGGAAGAAAATAATCTTTATCTGTTTCCCGCGTTAGAATAACTTTGCACCCCTTAGACTCTAAAACTTTACCTAGACGTAATGAAATATCTAGATTTATATCTTTTTCTTTAAGTCCTGAATTCTGGGCCCCAGGGTCAGCTCCTCCGTGCCCTGGGTCAATCACAATAACCTTATCCTTTAAAACGGAAGAAAATACGGACGTTAATTTTAATGCGCTGGCTCCCATCAAAAAAATGATTAACGCAATGATACCCGTAATAATAAAGGG